>DASZCA010000302.1:0-33270 GCA_035943555.1 Verrucomicrobiia bacterium | reverse complement strand
AGTGCGATGGGTATCTGCGCCCCCACCGTCACCAACCACGGAAACCAGATCCGTTTCTGCCAGAAAAGATAATACGCCAGCCCGGTGACGGTCGCGGCACACACCAGCGCCAGCCCGCTGGCTGTCAATGGACGGAAGCGCGGCAGCCCGATGCCAAATAACAATCCGGCAAACACGACCGTCAAAAATTCCATGCGCGGAGAAAAACGGGTGAGCCAGTCATGATGCAGCAGGTTTAGAAATTGCGTGGCCTGCACCTCCACCCCGTCGATGAACCGGCCTTTCTTCGTGAAGGGTGAACGGTACTCGTCTTTGCGTTCACCGGAAAAATGGGTTTTCACATCGCCGCCCACGAACACCACCTTGTTGCTGAAAAAACCGGGCGGGCAGTATTCGTTTGTTTGCAGCGTGAGATAAATGCTGACACCGGGAATCGTCCCCGGCGGGCCATAGTAATTGAACCACCGTTCCGTTCCCCGGTCCTCCGGCTTCATGGTACCGGGTGGCGCCAGCAGGCTGGCTGTCACCCACGTCATGCTGGAAAAATTATCGTCGTCCGGATTGGGCGGCACGTGCATGTGCCGACGTACGATAAAATCCTGGTCCGCCTTGAACTGGTCAAAGCCCCAGCCTGCCGCCGGATCGATGAAGATGTCGATGGCCCGACTGATATGGGAGGCACCCTGCGCATCCACCGTATAATCCGCGCTCAGGACGACCCGGCCGTTCGCCTTGATCGCTTGCGCAAACCGGTCGTCGCCTTCCGGCTTGGTCGGGTGCGCATCGGTGAAATCCATGTCGAACACCACCGCCTTCGCCCCCTCCGCCGTCATCCGGTCGACGAGCTGCCCGTATATCGTGCGATCCCACGAAGCGTTAAAAGGTTGGTTGAGTTCGGCGTGGGATTTTTCATCCAACAAGACCATCACGACTTCAGTGGGAGCCTTTACCGGGCGACCGAGAAAGGGAAGATTGTAGCTCGGATCAACAAGCTTTGGCCTCATCGTTTCCGACGCCCACATCCCCAAACCCAGCACCACCGCCAGCGCCGCGCCGATGCCATAACGCACCAGCAGGTTTTTGATTTTACGGACCGGATTCAAGGGGTGTGTTTCTGGCGCGAAGCCATTTCGCGCGCAGCGGGTTGCAGGATATGTAATGCCATCACCCGCGCACCGGCAAGCCATTTAGCTTTTGAATCTAGAGCATAAGATTCTTGTTTCATGGCCTGCCAGTTTGTGGTATTTTGACTTTCAGAAGCCTCACCCCCTATGAAAACCTTGTTCATACTCAACAGCCACGCCTCTGCCCGGATTTTTAAACTTGTCTGTTTGTTGGTGGCAACCTCCCTTTCCGTTTCCGCCGCCAATCTTACTTGGACCGGAGCCGTGAATGGAAATTGGGATACCACGACGCTGAATTGGTTGAACGGCAGTTCCGCCAGCGCGTTCCACACCGGTGACAACGTGACCTTTGACAATTCTGCAATCAGTCCTATCGTCACAATTCCCGTCGCTGTGGCCCCGGCCTCAGTTCTTGTCAATAATTCGGGCGGGAATTATTCCATCAGCGGTGCCGGCTTTGGCGGCAACGGCGGGCTGACCAAGAACGGTACCAGCATGCTGACCCTGTCCTCGGTGGATACCTACACCGGCGCAACCCTCATCAACAGTGGCACCGTGGCGTTGACCGGCTCCGGTTCGATTTCCAGCAGTTTGGCGATTGCCTTGGCATCCGGCACTTTGCTTGATGCCAGCAGCCGGTCCGACGGCACCTTGCACCTTGCCGGCGGCCAGACGTTGGCAGGCATCGGATCCGTTCATGGCGTGGTCATCGCGGCGCCGGGTTCCGTGATCGCTCCAGGCACCAGTTCGACCGGTACGCTGACCTTGAACAGCAACCTGACTCTTTCCGGTGACGTGCTTGTGAAATTGAACGGCACCACGCTCCAAAATGATTTGATCACCGGCATCAATACCTTGACCTACGGCGGCACACTCACCGTCAGCAACCTCGGCAGTGCACTGGCTGCGGGTGAGTTCTTCACCCTGTTCAGCGCCAGCTCTTCCTCCAGCAATTTCACCAGCATCGTGGGTTCGCCGGGGCCGGGCCTGGCTTATAGTTTCAATCCGGCCACCGGCGTGCTGGGCATCACGAACGCCGCGCCGGGGCCTTCGGCCAATCTCTGGTTGAATACCCTCAACGGCAGCACTGTCACCGTTCATTTTGATGATGTGTTGCAACCCGCATCCGCCACGAACACGGATAATTATACCATCTATGCCAAAAGCTTTTCAGCCGTCACCGTCACCATCACCAATGCCGTTCTGCAAAGCGATCAACAGACTGTGGCCCTCTACTTGAGCGCACCAGCGGGGGAATTTTTTGCGGTGGCGGCCACAAATATTGTGGATACGGCCAGCAATAAAATCGCGGCGACCGCGACGGGCTATACGAATTACACCACCACCGCGAGCATCGGTTCATCCAACGATCCGGCTCCTCCCGGCGAGGCGATCCCCATTTTCAATGACACCTTCGCCGTCACGGCCAACGGTTCGGACATCGGCGGCACCAATGACCATTGCCAGTTGGTGTATCAGCCTGTGGTGGGAAATTTTGAAGTGGCCGTGCAAGTGACCCGGCTGGACAATACTTCCTCCGCCGCCAAGGCCGGTTTGATGGCGCGCGAAGATTTGTCGCCAGGCAGTCCGTCGCTCGGGGTTTATTTCACGCCGCTCACCTCCGGCGGCACCCTTCCGACCAACCAAATATTAACGGTCTTTCGCTCCGGCACCAACGGCAGCGCCAACAGCATCGCAACTCCTGTCGCCACCTCCTCGCTCAACTGGCTGCGGATGACGCGCACAAACAACGTCCTTACGGTCTATTACGGTTCCAACGGCGTTTCTTGGACGGCGTGCGGCAACGTCATCCAGCCGTTCAAAAACATCATGCTCATCGGCGTGGCCGCGACTTCCAACACAAATGGCGTCAACACCATGGCGGGGTTCAGTAGTTTTGGCGCGGCCGGCTCCCGCCCGGGCGACGCGGTGGTGCCTACGTTGACAGCCTCAATCTTTCAAAAAACCAACCTAGTGGTCAATTGGCAGCGCACGCCCCACGACTTCGCCGTGCAGATCTGCACCAACTTGCTCCAGGACACCAACAGTTCCAGCGGTAGTAACGGCGTGCCCCAATGGGGTTTTGTCATGCTGCCGACTTTTGATACTAGCCTGACCGGGACAAACTCAGCCACGCCTCCCTCCGGACGGTACATGACCATCCCCATGAATCTCTTCCCCGGCAGTCCGATGTTCGTGCGGCTGGCCCAGGTGGACCGCGTGATTCCCGATCCGTTGGTGGTCACCGCCGGCTTTGTTTTTTCACTCGCCAATTCAAATCTGGTGAAGAATGCCGCCAGTGGCGCGACCTTATGCAGTGACAATGTGGACACCGCCTCCCTGCTCACGCAAAATGGCACGTCCATCATCTGCCCCGCCGGACACACCTATCAATTCACCACCGCCAACAGCGGCAGCACGCTTCACACCGCCTTGCAGACCCGCAATCTTAAAACCTTGGCCACGACCTGCGATGGAATTTTCTCCGCCGGCAATTACAAATCGCAGATCACTTTCACCAACGCCGTCGCCTCCACGGCCACGAATTTCACCTTCGTCGCCGGCGCCACCCCCAGCCCCGCAGCCACCGTCACCAGCCCCGTCGTGGTCACCGTCAACATCATCCACTGATCAAAACTGGATTTTAAACTGCGTGAAAAAAGTCCGGTCGCGCGGCAGCGCCTGATACACGTTCAGCGGGTTCAAATGGTAATTGCGTCCCGCGATGTTCAGCACGCCCGCCGAAAATTCCGCGTGCCGCCGGAAAAACCGCCAGCCCGCCTGCACGTTGCCCTGCCAAAAATTATCGCCCGGTTCGTCCGGCGCATACCCCTCGTTCTGCTGCTGGGTCCAGAGCGCATCCACCCGCGCAAAAAAACCGCAGGGATTTTGGTACACGGCATCCAGATCCAGCGATTGGATGACGCCCCGCAGATAATACGACGAAGTGAATCCGCTGCCCGATGCGATGTCCGGGGTGACCTCGGGAAAATTGTCCTTCAAGCTGGCGCGGCTGAAGCGATAAACCGCCCCCAGCGCCCAGTCGCGTCCCAGCAACTGATGTGCAGATGCCGTCAGTGTCGCCTCCGTGAAGTCCAGGCGCTCCCTCAGCGTGGACAGGCTCGGCTGGTTTCCAAACGTATCAAAGTCGATCTCAAACACGCCATCCTGGCGGTTCACGCGCGATGATAACAGGTCGCCCTCCAACGCCAGGTACGTCCGTGTCGAAAATTTCTGTTCCAGCGAAATGCCTGCGACATCGAACGTCGCGCCCGCGTTCGCATCCGCGACGGCTTCGGGAATCAGGCTGCGAAACATCTGGTTGAAACCCGCCACCTGCGTTGGTTCGATCTGAAAATCCTGGTCCAGGGACGCACCCCCAACCGACCGCGCATACCCCGCGCGCACGACCGTATCCCGCAACGGCGTCCAGATCACCCCGCCTTTAGGCAACAGATGATAGCTCGTCATGCTGTTCGCCGAGACCGGCGCAAACCGGAAATCTTCCGGCACCCGCAACCGGTCATAGCTGACGCCGCCGATGAATTCCAGCGAATCAATCGGCCGCCATTGTTCATAACCATAGACGCTTTCGCGGTCAAAATCCGCCGTCACATCCTGATTGGCGACGATCTGTGAAGGAAACAGGTCCGCAAAACCCGCGTCAAAATTCGTCTGCAAATTTTGCGTGCGAAACGTCCCGCCTTGGTAACGCGCGCCGACGATGGTCGTGAACGTGTGTGTCTGCCAGATTTGCTGTCCCTCGATGGTGTAAATCTCCGAGATGCTGCGATACGCCAGGTTGGCCGCATAAGGAATGACGCCTTCCAGCGTCCCGCCGGCGGTGTCCCGCGTGAGGATATAGCTCGGGTTGATCGGATCCTGCACCGAATTGGCATCGTTCAACCAGCTTGCCGTGAGCAAGGTATCCACGCCCGGCGACCATTCGTGATGCAACCCGGCTGTGATGAGCGGTTCCTGCCGTTCGTTGGCGTGGACCGGATCGGCATTGATCGTCGTCGGCTCATAAACCGGCGCGAGATTGCCGCCCGCGGAATACCCCAGTTGCACGTCAATGAAGAGGCTGTCTTTCGGCGTCAATTGCTGCTTCAAACGGAAATCATATGTCGTGTCCTGCTGGCTGTTCGGGCTGATGCCGTGCAGCAGCGAATAGTCCTGTTCGAACGCAAACGCCGTGTTGCCATAATGGCCATACTCCGTCAGTTGCTGGATCCAGTCGCCATCGCTTAAATATTTCGTATCGGAAACCGCTCCCGCGCCGTCATGTTCGAACAGCCGGGAATATTCCTGCTGCGACACCTGTTGCGATAACGAACTGGCGCCGACCGGTGCCAGCAGGTTGGCGATGAGAAACTCATCGTCATACGCCGTCTCATAACGCAAGTTGACGTGGTTCGGATCCAGCAGGTCGAAATAACTGTTCGCCAGAAAGAGGTGCGAGGAATAATTCGCGTAGTCTGAATTTACCGCCTTGATCGCCTCTCGGGTGCTCACATCGGTCATGCCCTCGTCACGATAGATGTTCGCCAAGTTCGCCCCGCGCACCGCGCGATCCTGGTCCAGCAACAATTGCGAGCGATACAGCTTCCGGTTGTTGTTCAGCTCCTGCGATTTTTCCAAGTCACCCACCGCGTCATTGACCCGGTTTTCCTGTTCATTGAGCAACGCGGAATACAGCCACACCGTCGGGTCGTTCGCATCCAGCTTCTGCGCCAGTGCGAATTCCTTTTCCGCATGATGGTTGTCGCGGGCATTGGCGAACGCTTTGCCCAGATAGCTGCGCAGCACCGCGCGCTGCGGCTCCACCGTCGCCGCCACTTGCAAGTCCAGTCGCCCGCCGACGGCATCGCCGCTATGGATGCGCACCAATCCTCGCCCCAGCCATGCATTTCCCAACGCGCCGTCAAGTGCGATGGCTTGATCGAATTGCTTGCGCGCTGCCGCTGTCCGGTTGTTCGCCGCCAGCAAAAATCCCTTTAACGAAACCGCCTCCGCATTACGTGGCGACCGCGTCAGCGCCATGTCCAACGCCACCGTGGCCGCTGACACGCGCCCGAAACTGAATTCCAATTCCGCTACCCGCGCCCGGCCAAAACCAAAATCCGGCGCCTGCGCCACCGCTTTCCGCGCCGCTTTTAAAGCCTCATCCAACTTCCCTCGCGATTGCAGATAATACGAATCCGCCAGCCATTCGCTGGCCAACGTCGATGGGGCCGGACGCACCCACGTTTGGTTTTTCACCGCCGCGATGACCTCCCGCAAGGCGCCGGCTGAGGGCGTGGCCGGGGCTGCCGTATTCAATTGCGCTTCCGCCTGCTCCACCTGCCCCGCCGCCAGCAGCAGTTGCGCAAAATATATTTTATCCGCGTCCGACTGCGGTGAACGTCCCGCCGGGTATTCTGTCAACGCTGCCAGCAAATCACCGCTGCGATACGCCGCCAGCGAATTAGTCAATTCCTGCTGTTCCGCCGCCGTCAATCCCACTTCATCCACGTCCAAAACGCCCGGATAATACAGACACCACTGGATTACATTCAGGGTGTTGAGGACCGCCGTTTTCTTCGGCGCCTGCCCCGGTTCCACGGTCGCCTCTTCGCCCGAAGCCAGATTCACCGCGCCCAGCGAATTGGACAGCGATAGTGCCCCGTCGATCAATGTCACCACGCTGCGCCCGTTGTCCGCCACCGCGAGATTAAATTCCGTTCCGCGGATCGCTCCGGATGACAGCGGTGTGCTGAACTCCACATCCGCCGGACGTTCCCGGCTGAAAAAATACGTCGCGCCCGATTGCACATCGATCCGGCTCGTCTTGCCCGGGGCCGATGGCGCCTGCACCACAAACGTCGTCAATTCATTCACCCGCAAAACGGAAAGGTTCGCTAACCGCAACACCGCCCGGCTGCGCAAGCCTGTGCGGACACGATCGCCCGCCACCAAAGTCATGTTTGTCTGCGCAGCCAGCCACGGCGCGCCGGCCGCATGCGAAACCTCCACCTTGCCTTCCAACGTGAGCAGGATGGAACCGTTGTCCGCCGGTTTGACGATGGCGTTCGTCTGCGCTTCAACGGTTAAAACTCCCAGGAATAACACTATCAGGAGCACTACCATGGTTCTGAGGCCGGAGGTATTCATGCAAGTTGGTGATGCAATCGATAACAATAATCAAACAGCAATGCAACCTGTGACTTGCCGGTTAAAAAATGGGGCATTGGCGCCCTGTTGCGTCAAAACCTTGGCAAAGGTGGCGACCTCGGATGAGGCCGACGGATAATTATGCCGAACGTAAGCCCCGGAGCGCGGCTGTGTCCCGCGCAGCGGGATCAGCCGCAGCACTCTCGCCCGCAACCAACGTGCACGGCCTTCCGAAATTGCCTGTTTTCACTCTTCAACTTTTCAACCCTTCAACAAATCTCAAATTAATTTCGGCCTTCACGCGCCCTTAAGGTTGCCCGTGCTAAGGTGACAGCATGAAAAGTGAAACCAAGCATGCAAGGAATGCCAGCCAGCCGCTGGTGGTGTTCCCCGTGTGCGCGGTTTCCCCAAACAACCACCGGAGGCAATCATGAACACATTCCTCACCACCACCCAAACCCGCTGGATGCTCGTCGATGACAATGAAGACATCCTGCTGATGATGTCCGCCGTCCTTGAAAGCATGACCGGCGCGGCCATCGAATGCCATTCCACCCCGCAATCTGCATTCGACGCCTTCCGGGAAGCGCCCGGCCAATATGAACTCGTCATCACTGATTTCGAGATGCCCGGCATGAATGGCATGGAACTGTGCCGCCAGATGCAAACGCTCGCACCCGCCCAAAAAATCATCCTCGCCACCGGCAGCGGATTTTTCACCGAAGCCGCCGTCCGCTGCGCCGGTTTCAGCGCCTTGCTCAACAAGCCATTTCCGATGGACTTGTTGAAAGCCGCGCTGGCCAAAACTCTTGGCATCAGCGTCGAGCAACTTTCCCAGGATCTGATCACCGCGTGATCAAGATCAACCACACTTTGCACCCAACAAACAAACACACGACCAACGAAAGATAACATTATGAAAACAAAAATGCTCCTCACCCTCGCCGCCGTTCTCGGCGCGCTCTCCCTCACCGCCTACGCCCAAGACGCCGGCGGCCCGCCTGAAGGCGCACCCGGCGGCGGTCAAGGCGGTCACGGTGGACCTGGCGGCCCCGGCGGTCACCGTCCCCTGCCCGCCATCATCAATGCGCTCGACGCCAACCACGACGGCGTCATTGATGCCGATGAGATCGCCAACGCCAGCGCCGCCCTCAAGACGCTGGATAAGAATGGCGATGGCAAACTGACCCGCGATGAATACATGGGCAAACCGCCCGGCCGTCCCGGCGGCGGGAAAGACTCGGCGACGGACGGCCCCCAGGGTCCGCCTCCTGGCTCTGACAAAAATTAACGGTCTTCCGTTCTTGTGAACGGCAAGTCGGCGGGCTGGCGATTACCGGGTGTGAAGCCAGCCCGCCGAACCACATTTGAAGAAATATTCAACGCCCAACATGCTTTGTAGAAACCTTTCTAAAACCCGGCGTTTCAATGGGCGGCGGCTGTGTGGGGAGACAGGGACCAGCCGCAGCGCGTGGCCTGTAACCTCCGTATCCGGATTCAGGCACTCATGTCGGCCCTAACCTTTTTGGGAGTGAAAGGCTTCTACAAAGCACGCCCAACATTTAACGCTGAACCCAAAAAGAAACGCCCACACATTATCCCTTCGATGTTGGGCGTTGAATGTTAAATGTTCGGCGTTTTCGAATTGGAGACCAATGCCGATCCGCTCTTCCCCCGCAACATCGGCCATACAATCAGCCCGGTAAGGATGGAAATACCTCCGCAGATCAAGTACGGCAACATGGGCAGATGGCCATAGAGCGTGGCCGCAAACAGCGGGCCAACGATGCGCGCGAGGCTGCCCGCGCTTTGCGCCACGCCGATGGTCGCCCCCTGCTCGTTCGCCGGCGTCAGATTGGAAAGCATCCCGAACAGCGGCGCGCGTGACAGGCTGGAACCGAACGATAGCAGCAACAGCACGGCCAGCATCAGCAACCATGGCGTGTCAGCCAGATGCAGCACTTTTGACCAGCTTAACGGCCCGTCGCCTTTCACCAATGGCAGCAGCACCAGGCTGGCGCCGGTCATGATCAGGCTCATGGCGATGAGGCTCGGTTCGCCAAACATTTTCACCAGACGTCCGATCATCCCGCCTTGGATGCAGGCGGCAATCAATCCACAGAACACGAACAGCTTGATGACGGTCGTGGCCGGTTTGGCGTCATCCACGATGCTGCCCAGGTTAAAATCATCGCTCACCAGCAACGGCAGTGTGCTTTCGAAACAACTGAAGGCAAAGGTGGCCAGGAAAAAGATCACAATCAGCAGCCCGATCTTCGGTTGTGCGAGGGTATGGCCCCATTGGGCGAAACGTGGCCGGTTACCAGCCTTGGTTGAATCCGGCTTCAAACTTTCCACCAAGATCATGTAGGCGAGAACGAAATTGAATCCGCAGAGAGCCGCCGCCGCCCACCCCGGCGCGGTCGGCCCGAAAAATTTTAACATGATCCCGCTGATGGCCGGGCCGAAGATAAAACCCAAACCAAACGCCATACCGATGAGACCCATTTTCTTGGACCGTTCCTCCGGTTTGGTGATGTCCGCCACATAAGCCTGCGCCACGGTGATGTTGCCGCCGCAGGCACCCGCGAACATCCGGGAGACAAGCATCAGCCACAGCCCGGTCACGTGATTTTCCAGTCCGGAGGCCAGCGCGAAGATCACATATGAAATTGAAGCCCCCGCTGTGCTGATGAGCAAAATCGGCCGCCGCCCGTAGCGATCTGACAACCGGCCCCAGATGGGCGAAAAAATGAACTGCATCGCCGAAAATGACGCGATGACCACGCCGATCATGAACCCGCTGGCGCCATAGTGCCGGCTATACATCGGCACCAGCGGCACGATGATCCCAAAGCCGACGAGGTCGATGAAGACCGTAAGGAAAACGACGAACATGGACGGTTTGCGGTTCATTTAATAAAACGAGCGGCAAATCTAACGGATACCGCCGGAATTGACAGGATTTTTCAGGAGCTAAAAGCATGGGCAAACCTAGGGCTGGTGGACACCGTCGCGCTGCGACCGTGTCTGCCCGCGCAGGGAGCACCTGATATAAGACAAGCCCCCAGCAAAACTCTTAAAGCCTCCCAACGCTACGGGTTTTTGGCGGCTCTCTGCAGCTTTAGGGGATTAATTTAGTGTCGATCTGAAAACAGTGAATGGATTTCTTGTGTCGGATTCGTTTCTGACGAGATCGTCACCCTCGGTAAGTTTCAATGTTTTTGTCCTGATATATGCCGACTTTTTTGAAACACGAAAAATTAGCGAGAGCTGGTTTATGATAGCCTCGTAATCTCGGCGACTGTACGCGTGTTCCGAAAGATAAATTCGCCCTATGTTTTTGGTAATACCGATTTGAATTTGGATTTGCCTAACTGCAGCAATAAACATTTCACGAGGCGTGATCAGCGATGCAGCAAATACATTTGCTTGATATTCCAGCCAGCCAATCTGCGCTCGATCTTCCAGCATGGACATGGTGTTGTCATCATCCCACAATCCGCCCATAGCGGAATGGCGCGTATTGAATTTCCAGTTTTTGTAATTGTAGCGGTGTAAAATCCAATGGCCAATTTCATGGGCCACGGTAAATTGAAACGCGGCCTCGCGTTCGCCAAATAAGCAATGGTCTAAAAAAAGCGTTTTCTTATGAAAAGAAACTTTGCCAAGAACCTTGGCCGTTCCGATATAACCCAAATCTTCTTTTGCAAATAACATCCCGGTACGTTCGTAAAGTTTTTTTATTATTTCCGCCACCGGTATTGCACAAGGCTTGCGCAATACATGGGGGCAATGATTCAAAAGGAGCTCACGGGAGATTTCCTCAATTTCGTACGATGAGAGGATTGGGCCGCCAAATTTGTTATAACGGAGTTTGCTGGGTGCAAAGGCAATGGCATGTCCGCCACCTCCTTCATAATTTATAGAATCAATCATGCCATAACAAAACCCATTAATTAAATTTACGACAAGACAAAGTTGTTCTACTTCTTCACAAAGTTATTCACCGGCCACAAGGGAGATTGTGCTGACAGAGGAATCTCAATAAACAAACTCCATTCCTTGCCGGTAATTTTTTTTACACACCGAGTTTCCTCCGGCGAATAACTTTGTGAACAACAAAAGCAACTTTCCCTTGCCGGAAAAATGTCAGGCAGTGATGCTAAAAATGTTCAATAATCGAAGACAACCGTAGAATTGCGACACTGGAAAAACATTAATCATGCTATGCCCAAATATTTATATGCAACAATATGCGGGATTCTCGATCCAGATTTTCAATCACTGGTAACCGAGCTAAGCGAATGCATCTCTATAAATAAAAATGAGTTCATTGACAAAGATTTGTCATTTTTACTCATGGTGATCTGCAAACAGGAGAAAAAGCAAAAGCTGACAATGAACAATCTTCTGACCTCAAGAATTCTTACACAAAAGGTAGACAAGTTTCCACTTGATTCAGTTGTCTACAAAACATGCTGCGAACTAGTTACTTTGAACCGATACAGCATGGATGATTTTATGGGCAAGACAGTGTTTACTCTTACCAAAAAGTGCCACAAGTTCTTTTGCCCAAAGGAGCGCAAGGTCAAAAAATTAAGCTCGTATCGTCATTAAGCAAAGGAACTTAACTGGCTTTTAACAAACTGGTCGCAGGTTTTTTTAAGACTGTTAAAATCTTTTTTTCTCTAGTAAATTGATGATATGATTGAGTCAGCTTCTGCTAGCGCCGGTAAGGGAACGGATTTCCGAAGATCCCGACGCGAGCAAACCCTCTCCGAGCGCGGTGCCGCCACGCTCGACCGCCTGCCGCCGCACGATCTCCAGATGGAGATGGGCGTGCTCGGCTGCATCATGCTTTCCCCCAATGAATGCCTCGGTGAATGCGTGGAGAAATTGAAAGACGACGGTAAGGAAGCTTTCTACGACCTTCGCCACCAGACCATCTACGAGACATTGTCCACGATGTTCAACGCCCGTCACCCGATCGACCTCATCACAATCCAGCAAAACTTGAAGGAGCGGCAACTCCTTGAGCAGATCGGCGGCATTGCCTACCTCTCGCAGATTCAAGATGGCGTACCGAGCGCGGCCAATCTTTCGTGGTATCTGGAAAAAGTGAAGGAGAAATATCTTCTCCGCCGTATGATCCAGACCTGCACCGGCGTCGTAGGTCGCATTTATGAATACGAGGGGGAAGTCGACCAACTCCTTGATGAAGTCGAAAAAGAAGTTCTCCGCGTCAACGAGTCGCGCGTCCAGACGAACGTGCAAGGCGTGAAAGACCTCGTCAACCATGCCATCGGCACCATCGAGCATTTTTTCAATCGCAAGGGGGAACTTGGCGGCCTGCCCACGGGCTTTCCTGATCTGGACCGGATGACCGACGGCCTGCATGGTGGCGAAATGATCGTCATCGCCGCGCGTCCTTCCATGGGCAAAACGTCGCTGGCCATGAACATCGCCGAGCACGTCGTTATCGAAGCCAAGGTTCCAGTCGGTGTGTTCTCGCTGGAAATGAGCGCGGAATCGCTTGTCCTGCGTATGATGTGTTCCGTCGCGCGCGTCAATCTGCGGCAGATCCGCGATGGCTTCATGAGCGAGGCGGATTTCCCCAAACTCATGACCGCCGCCGGGAAACTGAGTAATTCCAAGTTGTTCATCGATGCCACCGCCGGCCTCTCCATTTTGCAGCTCCGGGCGCGGGCCCGCCGCATGGCGCAGCAGCATGGTATCAAGCTCTTTATCATTGACTATTTGCAGTTGCTGCATTCTACTGCGCGACGTTCACAAGAGAACCGGCAGCAGGAAATCGCGGAGATTTCCGGCGGCATCAAGGCGCTGGCCAAAGAGTTGAACGTGCCGGTCATCGTCCTGGCCCAGTTGAACCGCGATATCGAGAAAGAAAAGAACCGGAAACCGCGCATGAGCGACTTGCGCGAATCAGGTTCGATTGAACAGGATGCCGACCTGGTTGGTCTGCTATACAAGCCGGATTCGGGTGATGACGAGGAGGCTGCCTCGACCGCCGATGAATCGGCGGGTATTCCGGTAAATTTGGTGATCGCCAAGCAGCGTAATGGTCCGACCGGTGATGTGAACCTGACGTTCCTGAAACCATACACACGATTTGAAAGCGCCGCAAAATTTAGCAACGAAGACGTCCCGGACGGACGTTAACTCATGAAATCCATCATCCGCCCCCTCGGCGTTTCCCTCGTTCTGGGCTGCGCCACCGCCGCGTTTGCTCAAACCACCGGGCCCAAGATCGATCGCGTCGACATCAAATTTGTCGGCCCCTCTTCCATCAGCGAAGATTTCATCCGTTCCAACATCAAGCTCAAGTCCGGCCAGACGTACATGCCCGGCCTGACCCAGGACGACGTCCATTCGCTTTACGGCACCGGCCAGTTCTACAACATCCGCATCTCGGTCGATCCGGCGGATGATGGCGGCGTGGTCCTCACCTACACCGTGCAAGCCCGCCCGCGTATCACTGAGATCAAGTTCGAGGGCAACGACAAGCTTTCCGACAACAAGCTGAAGAAAAAAGTCACCGTCAAGGTGGGCGAAGCGCTGGATGAACAGAAACTGTTCTCCAATGTGCAGGAGATGAAGAAGCTCTATGAAAAGAGCGGTCTGGCCGACACCAAGGTAAAATACGTCCTCAACATCGACGAAGCCACCGGTCACGGCACGGTCGTTTTTCACGTTGAAGAAAGTCCCAAGGTCAAGATCACGGATGTCGAATTCATCGGCGCCAAGGATTTTCCGCAGAAGACGTTGCGCAAGACGCTCAAGACCCAGCGCCGCTGGATGTTTTCCTGGATCACCGGCAGCGGCTACCTCGTGCAGGATGATTTTGACGGCGACCGCGACATCCTCTCCGATTACTACCGCAACCACGGCTACCTTGATTTCCAGATCAAGGAAGTGAAGCTGGATCACCCCGCCCCCGGCAAGCTGGTCATCAAATATTTTGTAGACGAAGGCCAGCAGTACAAGGTCGGTTCTGTCAAGTTCACCGGTGCCAAGATCTATACCGACCCGGAGATTTTCAAAGGTCTGGTCGACATCCATAATTTTCAACACCTCAAAGGCAAGCTCGGACCGAACGGCTTGCCGATGGATGTGGGTGATGTGTTCACGCCCGACGGCCTGGGCAAGGACTCTGACTCCGTGGAAGATTTTTACGGCAGCAAAGGCTACATCGACATCTCGCAGGGTACCGCGTTGCATACCTTGCGCGTGCCGAACGTGGACAAGGGCACGATGGATCTCGAGTTCCAGTTCGATGATTCGCAAAAATCATACGTCCAGAAGGTCGAAATCCGCGGCAATCTCCGCACCAAGGACAAGGTCATCCGCCGCGAACTGGCCATCTCCCCCGGTGACGTGTTTGACATGGTTCGTGTCAAGATCAGCAAAGAGCGTCTCGACGGTCTGCAATATTTTGAGAAGGTGGACACCAGCCCGGAACCGACTGATCCGCCCATCAACGGCAAAAAAAACCTCATCATCAATGTCGCCGAGCAGAACACCGGCAATTTCAGCATCGGTGCCGGGTTCAGCTCCGTGGATTCGCTCGTGGGTTATGCCGAAGTGTCGCAGGGCAATTTTGACCTGTTCCACCCGCCTTATTTCACCGGCGGCGGTGAAAAGATCCGTTTGCGCGTGCAACTTGGTACGGAACGTCAGGACTATGAACTGTCCTTCGTTGAACCGTGGTTCCTCAACCGCAAGCTCTCGCTGGGTGTCGATCTCTATCGTCACCAATTGGACTTTGAGAGCCCGAACAACATTTTTGACGAAACCCGCACCGGCGTCCGCCTGAGCCTGACGCGCGCACTCGGTAGCGACTTCCTCATCGGCAGCGTCAACTATACGATCGAAGATGTCGGCATCACGCTGAATGATCCGTGGCATGGGCCGCAACTGGACTCGTCCTTTCACCCCGTGCTTAATAATCTTGCGCCCAACGCAATTTTAAACGAACAGGGTGACCAGTTGTATCAACGCTTTGGCGGTTCGCTCGCCTATGATACGCGTAACAGCGTCAAATTGCCTAATCACGGCCAGCGCACTGAACTGACCGGCGAATTTGATGTGGGTGACAAGCAGTATTACAAACTGGAATTGCACACGTCTTGGTACTGGCCCGGCCTGTTCAAAGGTCACGTGATCGAAGCCGGTGGCCGTGCCGGCATCGCCGATTCCCTTTCCGGCGGTGATGTGCCGTTCTATGACCGCTATTACTTGGGTGGTCTGTACTCCTTGCGTGGCTTTAAGTTCCGCAATATTGCCCCGCGCGAAGTCAATCTGGCTGCCGACCCGACCGGCCATTCTTATTTCGACGAACCCATTGGCGGCGACAGTTACTGGTTCGGCTCGGTGGAATACAGCGTTCCGATTTTGGAAAAAGATGCCGGCCCCAGCTTGCGCGTAGCCATGTTCTATGACATCGGCGCCGTATCCTCGGGCGCTTACTCCTTCGACGGCAGCTATCTCGACAACTGGGGTTTGGGCATCCGCCTGGACATCCCGCATCTCGGCCCGTTGCGGCTGGATTACGGCATCCCCATCACCACGGACAAATTCAACGGCACCGGGGGCAAGTTCCAATTTGGTGTCGGCTATACGCGTGACTTTTAAGATGAATCTTTCTTTGAAAACTTTTTTCGGAGCCGGTATCGCCGCCGTGACGGCGGCTGGTGCCCTGTCGGCGCAGGCGGTGAATCTCGGCAACCTGCCGCTCTGGTTCGAAGCCGGCCCGGTTCAGACCGATGGCTCAACGCACTTCATCGCGCATGGTCGTGATGCCGAATTTTCCATCACGCCGTCAGGCGCGGAATTTACGCTGCACCGGACCGACGGGCATCAGGCCACGGCGCACATGACCTTTGTGGGCGCAGGCGCCAGTCCCCTGCTTGCAGGCGATACTGCGCTCGGCGGCAAAATTAATTACCTGCTCGGCAACAACCCTTCGCAATGGCAGACCGGCGTGTCCACCTTCGCCAAGGTCCGGCTTGATCAGGTGTATCCCGGCGTCAATGTCGTTTATTACGGCAACCAGCAGCATTTGGAATACGACTTCAACCTCGCGGCCGGTGTGAATCCGCAAACCATCGCCATCCGTTTCGATGGAGCGGAAAGCATCTCGGTCAACGCGGCGGGCGAACTCGTCATTCAGCTCGACGGTGGCCAGATCATCCAACGGGCACCGTTGGCCTACCAGACCATTTCCGGTGGATATCAACCTGTCACGGCTGGCTATAAAATCCTCGATGCCCATACGGTAACGTTTGCCGTCGCTGATTTTAACCACACCCAACCGTTGGTGATCGACCCGGTTCTGGGTTACTCCACCTTCTTCGGCGGCAACTTTGGTGACAAGGCCTGGGCCATCGCTATCAGCTCCTACGATAGCTCGATCTATATCGCTGGCCAAACCTTCTCAACCCAGATTTCCAATGGCGTTCCCTTTACCAAAAATGCCATTAGTAATGGCAGCTTCACCAATTTCAGCGGTGGCGCTATTTTGGGGGATGCTTTTGTGGCCAAGCTCGACCAGACGGGAACCAATCTGCTGTACTGCACTTATTTGGGCGGGACAGGTGATAATGCGGCCTACGCCATCGCCGTCGATTCCTTGGGCAGCGCCTACGTAACCGGCATCACCGATGCCACAAACTTCCCGGTCAAAAATTCTTTGAGTTACACAAACTTTCAAGGCACCAATATTCATGGCGTCTACAACACGACCTACAAAGTCTATCCGTCGGACGTGTTCGTGACCAAATTAGCGACGAACGGCGCCTCGTTGGCCTATTCCACCTACCTGGGCGGCAGCAGTTGGGACTATGCTTATGGTATCGCCGTGGATGAGAATCATAATGCCTATGTCACCGGCAGCACCCTTTCCAGCAACTTCCCGGTCACGATGAACACCGCCATTCAGACCAATCTGAACTGCACCAATAATTTCTACCTAAACTTCAACGCGTTCGTCGCTAAGATTGATTCCACCGGCAATAATTTGATTTACTCCACCTACCTCGGCGGTACCAACCAGGATGTTGGCAATGCCATCGCCTATGCGAACGGAAGGGTTTTTGTGGCCGGTTCCACCACCTCCACCAATTTTCTGCGGGTGGCCGGATTGCCCGGAATGAAATTTCTGAACGGCTCCAGCAACACCCTCGCTGCCTCGGACGATTTCGTGACCGCGTTCACCAACTCGACCACCGGTTTGGGCGTGGAATACTCCACCTTCCTCGGCGGTTCCAACAATGACATCGCCACGGGCATCGCGGCGGACAGTGATGGCAATGCATACGTCGTCGGTTGGACGACCTCCACCAATTTCCCCAACTCCCCGACCGGGGCGGTTTTAAATTCTTACGTCCTCACCAATTCCTCGGGTTTTATCGCCGCCACCAACGCCTTCCTGACCAAGATCACTTGGGATGGCGTCAAGGCGGCCAGCGCCTTTTCACGCGTCTTTGGCGATTTCGGCATCGATGTGGCCAACGGCGTTGCTCTTGACAGCGCCCGGAACGTATTCATCGTGGGCTCGGCATCTTCCACTAATTTCCCGGTCACCCGCGCCAACATTTTTGGTTCGCTGAAATCCACCAACACCGGATTGAGCGATGTTTTTGTCACCGCCTTCAAGGCGGATTTCAGCAGCCTGCTTTACTCAACTTACGTGGGCGGCTCTCAGGATGACCTCGGCTTGGGCATCAGCGTGGATACCAATGGTGATGCTTGGGTGACCGGCACAACTTCCTCGACTAACTTCCCTGTCTTTGGCAGTTGGCATGCCGGCGGTCAAGGCGTGCGCCATCCCACCATGGTCGGCACCAACGATGTGTTCCTGACTAAAATCACCACGACCGGCGCTCCGACCTTGGGCGCCAGCCATGCGGGCACAAATATTTTGGTGTTTTGGTCGCCGGTCAGCGATGTCACATCGACCAACCAATTATTGGAAACCACCGCCAATTTGATCATGAAGCATGTGTATACCAATATCACCGCTACCACGACGAACCTTGCCACCAATGCCATCGCCACCACCAACTGGGTGGTCTTGACGAATCCCGTGCCGGTGCTGACCAACGGCAACTATATCTATACCTTTGTTCCGACAAACCCGGCCCAATTTTTCCGGTTCCACCATTGATGTTCCGCCGGCATTTTCTGCTGGCATCCCAAAAAAATTATGATTTCATTTTCGCCCATGAAAAATTTACGTTTGCTCCTCGTCACCGCCGCCCTGTTCGCGGTCGCCGTGTCCGCCTCCGCCCAGACCAAGTTCGCCAGCGTGGACATGAAGAAAATCTTCAACGGCTATTACAAGACCAAGATGGCCCAGGCCGCCATGGACAAGGAACGCTCCGACCTCACCAAGGAGATTAAGGACATGTCTGACGCGCTCATCAAGGCCCGCGCCGATTACAAGCAGACGCTCGACCAGGCCAACGACCAGGGCATCTCCGCCGACGAACGGGATCGCCGCAAACAATCCGCCGCCGACAAGGCCAAAGATGTCAACAGCAAGCAGACCGCCATCGAACAATATTCCCGCCAGGCTGAGGCCCAGCTTTCCGACAAGAGCCAGCGCATGATCTCCAACCTCGTCGGTGAGATTCAGAAGGCGGTCGCCGACAAAGCCAAGGCCGGCGGCTACACGATGGTGGTTAATTCCGCCAATTCCGAAGCTTTTGCGTACGTCAGCGCTGACTCGGATATCAGCGCCACCGTCCTCGCCCAGTTGAACGCGGGCGCTCCGATCGATGTGGTCAAGCCGGGCGCCACCACCACCCCGTAAGCACCTATTTTCCGTAAAATCCTGCTTGCTACCTGACGTGCGGACATGTACAGTTCGCGCTCTTTTGCTATTGAATTAAATTTATGCGACGTCCAAAAGGCATCAAAACGAAGAAATCCGCCGCCAAGCGGTTCAAAATCACCGCCACGGGCAAGGTTCTGCGCAGGCGCGCCGGCCGCCGTCACTTGGCCCAGACCAAGAACGCCAAACGCCTCCGCCGTCTCGGCAAGGCCGCCGTGGTCGACAAGACAGATGCTTACCGCATCACCCAGAGCATGCCGTTCAGCCATCGCGGCTGATTTTTTTCACCGATAAAAACTTTAACTTTTAACTAAAATGCGCGTTACCAACTCCCCCGCTTCCCGCAAACGCCGTGGAAGGATGCTTACAGCTGCGAAAGGCTTCCGCCTCAAGCGCTCCAAACTTTACCGCTACGCCTCCGATGCCGTCGACCACGGCCGGGTGTATGCCTACCGCGATCGCCGCACGAAAAAGCGCAATTACCGCTACCTCTGGCAGATCCGCATCAATGCCGCTGTCCGTGATCTCGGCCTGACCTACAGCCGTTTCATGGAAGGCCTGAAGGCCGCGAAAGTCGGGCTCGACCGCAAGGTCCTCGCCGACATTGCCGCGCAGGACTCCGTCGCGTTCGGCGAACTCGTGAACGTCGCCAAGAAAGCGCTGAAGAACAAGCCCGCCGCCACCTTGGCCAAGGCCTGATCTAAAAAATCAATCATCTCAAGACGGGCGACCAGCAATGGTCGCCCGTTTTGCTTTTTGACCGTGACACCAGTATCCTCATGGCAACATGAATCTGGCGCATTGGACCGCTGTTGATTGCTACATCACCGACCTGTTGGTCGCTCCCGACGCGGCATTGGAAGCCGCCCTTAAGACCAGCGCCGCCGCCGGTCTGCCGCCGATCAATGTTGCACCCAATCAGGGCAAGCTGTTGCAACTGCTGGCGAGGATGCAGGGTGCGCGCAACATCCTGGAGATCGGCACGCTCGGCGGTTACAGTACCATCTGGCTTGCCCGCGCCCTGCCCGCAGACGGACGCCTGCTCACTTTGGAGGCAGAGCCGCTTCATGCGAAGGTTGCGCGGGAAAATATCGCCCGGGCCGCGCTGGATAAAATTGCCACCGTCCGCCTCGGCCCTGCGCTGGAGACTTTGAAACAACTTGTCGCGGAGAAAGCCGCGCCGTTTGATTTCATCTTCATTGATGCCGACAAGGAAAGTTATCCCGATTATTTCACCTGGTCGCTCAAGCTTTCGCGGCGCGGCACCTGCATCATTGCGGACAATGTCGTGCGCAATGGTGCAGTCATCGAACCTGACCATGCAGATCCGCGGGTGCAAGGCGTGCGGCGGTTCAATGAATTGCTTGCCGCAGAGACGCGTGTGACGGCGACGGCGCTACAAACGGTCGGCAGTAAGGGGTATGATGGATTCAGCCTGATCTTGGTGACTGGGGATGTGTGAGGATCGTTTGCAGAAGCAAACCAATGTGAATTCGCTTTCTGCCACCCCCGCTTCCGCATAAACTTAAAAACATTCGTATGGCATTTCTTGACGATATCGAACCGCTGAAACAGACCGCGCTCGCCGAACTCAAAGCCGCGCCTGACCTCGCCGCCTTGGAGCAAACCAAGGGTGCGTGGATCGGACCCAACGGCAAATTCACCGCGCTCATGAAACAGCTCGGCACGCTTTCCAAGGAGGAAAAGCCCGCCGCGGGCAAGCTCATCAACGCCGCCAAGGTGGAGTTGGAAGCCGCCCTCGTTGTGCGCCGTGAAGAACTGGAGTCCAAAGCAGCCTTGCCCAAGGAACCTACCGATTTCACCCTGCCCGGTCGCCGCCGCGCCCTCGGCAAATTGCACCCGCTCACGCAGGTGACCGATGACATCGTCCGCGCCTTCCGCAAGATCGGCTTTGCCGTCGCCGATGGCCCCGAGATCGAGGATGAATATCACTGTTTCGATGCGCTCAACACACCGGCAGATCATCCGGCGCGCGATTCCCAGGACACATTTTATTTAAACACGACGGACAAGCGCCTCCTGCGCACACATACCTCGAGCGTCCAAATTCGCGTGATGGAAAAGCAACCGCCCCCGGTGCGCATCATCGTCCCCGGCCGCGTCTATCGCCGTGACAACGCCGACGCCACACACAATCCAACCTTCCACCAGATCGAAGGCCTGTACGTGGACAAGAACGTCACCGTCAGCGACCTCAAAGGCACTGTCGAATTCGTCTTCCGTGAACTCATGGGCAGCGATGTGAAAATCCGTTTCCGCCCGCATTATTTCAGCTACACCGAGCCGAGCTACGAGATCGACTTCACCAACGCCATGGTGAAAAAGATGGGCAAAGACTGGCTGGAGATCGCCGGCTGCGGCATGGTGCATCCGCAAGTGTTTGAGACGGTCGGCTACGATCCCGAAGTCTGGACCGGCTGGGCCTTCGGCTTCGGCATCGAACGCATCGCCATGCTGCGTTATGGCATCAATGATATCCGGCTGTTCTACGAGAATGATGCGCGGTTCTTGAAACAATTCTGATCCCCTCATGCCGCGCACCCTTTCGCAAAAAGCCGCCGGTGCCCTGGCTGGCTCGCCATTGCTCCGGCGCAATGAGGCGCTCTTTGCGGAAAATCTAAAGAACTGGTACCTGCCGCTTTCCAAGACTGATAAACTGAAGCTTGGCCTGTGGCTGATTCTGAACGATTACTCGAAGGGTGTTTTTCCACCGCAGTTTCTCGACCAGCAGAAGGCGTATCAGGCCGAAAAAAATTATCGTTTCTCCATCCCCGGCGTCACGGCGAAGGACGTCTTCCGCAGCAACATGACCAAGCCATTTTGGTCCGGCAACGGGGTTCAGATGTATCTGCGGGATTTTTCCCAACTGGTCCGTTGCTTGGAGATGACGGGGACCAAGCCGCCCGCCAAAGTGCTGGAACTCGGTTGCGGTGGCGGCTGGGCAACGGAGTTTCTCGCGACGATGGGCTACGACGCCTGTGGCACCACCATTTCCGAGGAGGATATCCAAGACGCCAACCGGCGCGTCAAAAGCCTCGAAGTCAAAGGCATTGCCTGTTCTTTAAAATTTTTGGCCGCACCGATGGAATCCGTCCATGAAGCGGTGACGCCCGGAACTTTCGATGCCGTCATCGTCTACGAAGCGTTGCACCACGCCTTTGACTGGCGCGCAACGCTGCGTTCCAGTTTTGCCTGCCTCAAACCGGGGGGCTGGCTGCTGGTTTGCAAGGAGCCTAATCTCCTGCATACCTGCATTGCCTATCGCGTGGCCAGGCTGACCAACACCCATGAAATCGGTTTCAGCAAACGCGAGTTGATCGCGGAATTGCGGCAGACTGGGTTTCGCACCGTAAAATCATCCGGGCCAAAATTCCACTGTTGGATCGGCTCGCATTGGCTGTCAGCGCAAAAGTAAACCGCGCCCCGGGCCTTATCAGCCCGTCCGCCCATGAAGCAATTTTTCCTGACCTTACCTCGGAACCTCATCGGCTGTTTCCGTCGGCGGATGCTGCCTTGGCACCTGCTTGCCATCGTTCTTACCTTCATCTTGGTGACCTCCGGTTTTGATTGGTTTTATTTCATGTCCACCCGCAGTCCGGTGCTGTGGCAATGGATGTTTCCCTCTGCCCCGATCGGTGGGCTGGTGCCGCTAATCCTGCCGCTGACGTTGATCATTACCGGCTACATCACTTTGCACCCTCGCATCGCCCGTATTGGCTGGGCTATTGGGCAGGCGGAACTTCTTGGTTCGATCATCTCATCCACCTACAAGGCGTTCACCGCGCGGGTTCATCCGGCATTGCACGAAACAGGCACGGACATCAGCCATGAATTTCGTTTCGGCATCTTACATGGCGGAGTGTTCTGGGGCTGGCCGTCTTCTCATACCACCATCGCTTTTGCCATGGCGCTGACGGTGTTCACGCTGTTCCCAAAACAACGGTGGCTGGGGTACGGAGCGATTTTCTATGCGCTTTATATCGGCCTCGGCGTTTCGATGACCATTCACTGGTTTTCGGATTTCGTGGCGGGCGCGATCATCGGGTCGGTCATTGGCGTCGTGGTGGGTAGGAGTTTTACGGAAAAGACGGTTTGAAATGAAACCAAGGCGGCAAGCGTTGAATCATCCGCGCTCCGGCCGCCTTTAATTTTATTTCATCCCACCGCATTTTATGATTCAATCTTGCACTAATTTTTTGCGATGAAAGTCACTCTTAACTGGCTCAAACAATACGTCGATTTTAACTGGTCGCCCGAGGAATTGACGGAACGCCTCACCATCCTCGGTCTTGAAGTCGAGGGCGTGCAGAAGATTTCCGCCGCGTTCGAAGGCATCGTCGTGGCGCAGGTCATCACGCGCGACAAGCATCCAAACGCCGACAAGCTCTCCGTCTGCCGCGTTAACGACGGCACCGGCGAACGCCAGATCGTCTGCGGTGCGCAAAACTTCAAGGCGGGCGACAAGGTGCCGCTCATCCTGCCCGGCGCGTCATTGCCGCCCAAGGCGGGCGAGAAAGAACCTTTCACCATCAAGGTCGGCAAGATCCGCAGCGTGGAATCACACGGCATGCTGTGCTCGCACGAAGAACTCGGTCTCGATCCCGAAGCCATCGGCCACAAGAAAGAAGACGGCTTGCTCATCCTGCGCGAAGACGCCAAGGTTGGCCAGCCATTCGCAGAATATCTGGGCCGCAGCGGCAGTGATGTAGTCTATGACCTCGAAGTCACGCCCAACCGCCCGGACCTCAACAGCCTCATCGGCATTGCCCGCGAAATCGCAGCGCTCACGGGCAACGAACTGAAGATTCCGGTCATCCAGTTTCTTAACACGGAGTCCGAGCCCATCAACGGACTGGTTAGCGTGCAGAATGATGAGCCGGAATTGTGCCCGCGTTACACCGCGCGCATCGTCCGCAAGGTCAAGGTCGGCCCCAGCCCGGACTGGCTCAAGGGCACCTTGGAAAAAGTCGGCATCCGCAGCATCAACAACGTCGTGGACATCACGAATTATGTGATGCTCGAAGTTGGCCAGCCGCTGCATGCGTTTGATTATCATCTGCTGAAAGGGCTCGAGGGCAAGACGCCTAAAATCGTCATCCGCCGCGCTGCCGAAGGCGAAAAATTCACCACGCTCGACGGCAAGGAACGCACGCTGACGAACCAGACGCTGCTGATCGCCGATGAAACGCGGGCGGTCGCGCTGGCCGGTGTCATGGGCGGAAAAAATTCCGAGATCAACGATCAGACCGTCGACGTGCTCATCGAGAGCGCCAATTTCAAACCGCAAAATATTCGCGCCACCTCCAAGAAGCTCGAGTTGCGCACGGATTCATCCTATCGCTATGAGCGCGGTGGCGATGTCGGCATCTGCGATTGGGCCAGCCGCCGCGCCGTACAGTTGATCTGCGATCTCGCCGGTGGCCAGGTGCTCGGTCATTCAATCGATAATTTCCCGCATCATCCTGAACCCAAGCAGATCACCTTGCATTTTGCCAAGTCGAAAGACTTGCTTGGCGTCAGCATCTCTCACCAAGAACAAGTTTCCTTCCTCGAAAAACTCGGCATGAAGATCGTGGAACAGACGCCCGGAGTCTGCACCTTCAGCATGCCTTCGTGGCGCGTGGACATGAAGCGCGAGGTGGACTTGATCGAGGAAGTCGGTCGTCTGCACGGCATCGAAAAGATTCCCAGCACTCCACCGCGTGGCGCGCTTGGTTCCAATGCGTTTGATTCTGTTTATGACCAGATCGGTGAAGTCCGCCGCATTCTCGCCGGACTTGGACTGAACGAAGCGCAAGGTCAGACGCTCATCTCCAAATCAGAAGTACGCAACGTGAAGGAGGAAGAGATCGTGGCGCTGGCCAATCCTTTGAGCAGCGATATGGATGTGCTTCGCCCCAGCCTGCTGCCCGGCCTGCTCCATTCGCTTCGGCATAATATCAACCGCAAACATCACGACGTCGCGCTCTTCGAGATCGGTCGCGTGTTCACGAATGTCGGTGGCCAGACAAAGGAAAATCGCAATGTCGCCATCGCCATTACGGGCCAGCGCGCCCTGCCCTATTGGAGCGGCGACGATCGCAATGCAAAATTCGATGCGTATGATCTAAAAGGACTCGTCGAAGAAATGCTGGAACAGTTCGGCTTGCGCGGCGTGGCTTTTGGCAAACGCACGGAAAGCACCGCTTTATTTTTGGAATCTGCCGCCGTCACTTTGGGCGGAAAATTGCCGCTGGGCGAACTCGGCCAGTTGTTGCCGGTGCTTGCGAAGAAATACGACCTGCGTGACGCGGTTTTTCTAGCGGAATTCAACCTGGATCTGCTCCTGTCCAAACGGAATCCGGCCAAGTCATTCAAGACGCTGCCGCAATTCCCTTCCAGCCGTCGCGATGTGGCGATGCTCGTGCCGGAAGTGGTCACGCACGATGCCGTGCTTTCCGCAGTAAAACAGGCCAAGGCGGCGAACTTGGAATCGGTTGAACTATTTGACGTGTTTCGCGGTCAGGGCGTTCCTGCCGGACAGAAGAGTTTTGCGTATGCTTTCACTTACCGCGCCACCGACAAGACGCTCACGGATGCCGAGGTGAATTCAGCGCATGAAAAAATCATCGGCTCGCTGAAGACGCAGTTGCAGGCGGAGATGCGGGCATAGCGGCCCGGATTGTCATAATTGTTCGGCCACACCCAACGGTGGCACCGGGCAATCCAACGTATCCGCCACGGCGCGCAACAACTCCGCCTCGTTCTCCAAGATCACGCCATCCGCACCGATGACGTGCGCGGCGGCATCCAGCAGGTTTTTCTTGATAACGGGAACCGCCAACGCCAGCCGGTCCAGCGCGGCGCTAACCTGTTCCACCCCGCATTGCCCCGCCGGGGCCAGCAACAATCCGGAATCTTCCGGCGCCCGCAAAAACGGCGCGCCGGCTGCGAAAGCCCGTTGGATCTCTCCCGCATCACTGCTGCCAACATAGGCCAGCGCGGACAGGATCACCGCGCAATCCGGCACCAACGGCTTGAGCGTGTAGAACTGGATGGCGGTCGGCCGCGCGACACCGAATTTGGGCGCCAGATGCCGCAGCACCATTTTTTGGAGGACAAATTCAAACAACTCCACCCGGCCATCGCTGCCGATGAACCATTCCAGCGTCTGGGAGAACTGGCTGAACTGTCCGGCATCCAATTGCCGCAAGGCAGGCAGGGTGAGATTCACCAGCGGCAGCCGCGCGCGCGTGGCCGCTTGGGAGACTGCCGGATACAGTTCGTTGATCTTGTCCAAAACATTTTGCGGGGCACGACCTGCCAGACCTGACAGTTGCGTAGAGCGCTGCGCGGCATCATCACTTAGCAGCATCGCATAAACCAGGGCCATGGCGGCTTGCGGTTCCCGTGCGGCCTGCCGCAGATCATCTGGCAAGACATCGCGCGCCGGGTCGGCATATTTGAGTTGCAACGGCGGTGCATTTACAGGCGGGCGCAAACCGGTATCGGTCGGGAGCGGCGGGGGCGCTTCACTACCGGCGGCCACCAAGATTCCCGCGAGCGGACTGTTGAAGATCGGCGGACCGCTCCGCGGCTTCGCACGTTTAAAGAGTTGTTCCACCCGGTCATCCGTCGCCCCTTCGGTCACCTGCTTAAATTTCCCGTCCCAGTTCGGGTCGATCGCCCGGATGCGTTCCTCAAGCGGCGGATGTGTGGCCATGGCATCCATGAACGAATTTGTCAGGGCATTGCCAAAAAACATGTGGCTCGCGTCGGAGGCGTGCGGCGATTCCATCTGTGAACCGAAGCCGCCCAGCTTTTGCAAGGCGCCGGAAAGCCCCGCCGGGTTACGGGTGAACTGCACGGAGGAGGCATCCGCCAGAAATTCCCGCTGCCGGCTGACCGCCGCCTGGATGAGCCGGCCGAAGAAAAGCCCGAGCCCGCCGATGATCAAAAGGAGAATGCCGATCAGCGGCAGCGGATTTTTATCCCGGCTGTTGCTGCGCGTGTACAACAGGATGCGGCCAATCGTGGCGATGCAAAAAATTCCGAACAGGACACCGACCAACCGGAGGTTCAGCTTCATGTCGCCGTTCAAGATATGGCTGAATTCATGGCCAATAACGCCCTGCAACTCATCACGTGACAACTGCGTCATGCATTTGCGGGTGACGGCGATGGCGGCATCGCTCGTCGAGTGACCGGCGGCGAAGGCGTTAATGCCATCTTCCTGATCCATTACATAGACTTGCGGCATCGGCACGCCCGAGGCGATAGACATCTCTTCCACGACGTTCAACAGCTTGCGCTCATCCGGCTGGTTGGAGTTGGAATCGATGAGCCGGCCGCCGAGCGATTCCGCGACCGCGCTGCCGCCGGACGACAACGCCATGGTTTTATATGCGCTGCCGCAAAAGATCACCGCGAGCGTTCCCAGAGTGACCTCCGCTAACAGTTCGGGATTCCATAAGGTCACCGGGGCCTGTGCGGCGTAATAATTATGGGAATGCTTGAGTCCGACGTAGAAAACGACAAAAACCGCCACGCCATAGATCATCACAATCATGGAGATGACCGCGAGGACGAAATAGACGAACAATTTCTTCGTCTTGCGACGGGCGTGGTCTTGTTGCGCGAAAAAATCCATTTGGATTTACGAATTTCGATTTACGATTTACGCCAGTACCGGTTCATCGGTCGTAAACAGCAAATCCAACTGAAAACACTTGGGAACCAAACCGGGTTCAGGAGAACGAGACTTTGGGCGCTTCTTTCTGCTCCGGTTTGTCGATGACGAACAGTTCCGCCGGCGCAAAGTTGAACATGCCGGCCAGCAGGTTGCTGGGGAACACTTCGCGGTCGGTATTGTAGGTCATCACGGAATCGTTGTAAGCCTGTCGCGCGAACGAAATCTTGTTCTCGGTGGAGGTCAATTCCTCCGTGAGTTGCATCATGTTCTGGTTTGCCTTGAGGTCAGGATACTGTTCGCTGACGACCATCAAGCGGCTCAAGGCCCCGCCCAAACCGGCCTCGGCGGAAACGAGATTCTTCATGGCGGAAGCATCACCCGGATTGCTCGCCGCGCTTTTAGACGCGGCATAGGCGATATTGCGCGCCTCGGTCACCGCCGTGAGCGTGCCGCTCTCATGCTTCATGTAACCCTTCGCGGTTTCGACGAGGTTCGGGATCAGGTCGTAACGGCGCTTGAGTTGCACGTCGATCTGCGCATAGGCGTTCTTGTAACGGTTGCGCATGGTGACCAGCTTGTTGTAGATGCCGATGGCGGCCATGGCAACGACAATCACGAGCAACAACAGCACGCCCAGGACGATGAGAAGTATGATCATAATTTTCTTTCGTTAAGTTCAACGACAGTTTCCCTGAACTACGTTTACGGGCAATGATAATTTAGCGCTAAAAGTGGAATCGGAAACCCGTCGCCCGCCGAACCAGCTTACGGCTCAACCAAGACGGGCATTCCCACCCAAACGAGCTTGACCATGTAGGTCGCGTCCCAATTCGCCAGCCGAAAACACCCATGAGATTCCGTCCGCCCCACTTGCTCCGGCACGGGTGTACCGTGCATGCCGTAGCCGGGCTTATCCAAGCCGATCCACGCCAGGCCAACCGGATTATTTGGACCGGGTGGCAGGATTAATTTATGCCCGATGGCCTGAGCTTCCGGCGATTCGGGAAACACCTCGGGGTCAAAGGTATAATTTGGGTTTGGCGCAATGACGGCGACATGCAGTTCGCCAACGGGACGCTTCTCAACTTTAGCAGCAATGCTGCAAGGGCAATGCAACAACAGGTTTGTTTCCGCATCGAACGCCTCCAAAATTTTCGCTGATAAATGGATGACCACGAACGCTGCCTTGTCGGCCGGTTCGGGATATTCGGCTAAGGGCACTTTTAGATCGGCCCCGACGGCGATATCAGCCCAGTCCACGCCGGGGTTTAATTTTTGAACCAGCGACGGATACGAGTGCGCTTTTTCCGCGACCAGTTCCAAGAGAGTTTCGTAATCGAGCGCCGATTGTTCGGATTTTTCCACCCATGTTTTGCCGATCGGCTGCAATCGCGCCAGATCGTTGGATGTGACCGTGTACGTTGTCAGCAACGGTGCATCCAAAGTCAGGGCCGTGCGGGTGTTGGTGTCCAGCAGGCCGGATTCGGACAGGTTCTCGGAACGTTGAAAAGCCCGGAGGGCTGCGCGCGTTTGCGAGCCGATCGCGGAATCGAGCGAGCCCGGGGATATCGCCCGCCGCATCAGCGCCACTTGCGCTTCAAACACATCACGGACGGGGCGGGGAAAATCGGCGACTGCCTGCGGTATCACAACCGGGGGCTTTCCCGGTGGATTCAGGGTGGTCGGAGCAATAGTTACAGCCGGCTTGACTGGCTCATCTTGTTTGGGCGGAAGAACAGGTGAAACCATCACCTTGGTTTGAACGGTGGCGTGCGTTCTGGTTTTTGGAGCTTTCTTGGGATGTTTTTCCTGCCACCACAGCCAGCCCATTCCCATGATGAAAGCCAGCAGAAGCAGCACGGCCAGAACATCCCCAAAATGGCTGCGACCTTTTGACTTTTGTTTTTCCAAGAGCGGCACGGCTTCAATTTACCCGCCATCAGCGACGAGCCAAGTCCAATCCGCTATTCCCGTTGCAGCACATCGTTGTAGGCCGTGGCAATTTGATCTACCAACGGCGACGGCACGACATGCTCGCCATCGAACGCGACGACCGGGACGATGCCCAGCACGCTCTGGGTGATGAAGATGCCTTCCGCATTGCGCAAATGCTGCGGCTTGATGACCCGCTTATTTGTCTCCAAGCCAAGCGCCTGGCAGATCTCCAAGACCACCGCGCGCGTGATGCCGGGCAGTACGCCCCGCCCCGTCGGCACGGTGCAGATAGTGTTTTGATACACCCAAAATATGTTTCCGCCCGCCGTTTCCGCGACTTCACCATTCGTGTTCAGCAACAATGCCTCGTCCGCGCCACGCTCACTTGCCTCGATACGGGCGAACACGTTCAGAATCTTGCTCGTCGTCTTAAAGGAAGAAATCGCCCCGCTTGCCGGGATGTGGTAGGACGACGTGATCATGCTCCATTGGAACGCTCCTTCCTCGGGCATCTTTGGCAATGGATGCAGGCTCATCACCAGCGTTGGCTGACCGGTGGCAGCGGGCGAATAACCGCGCTCGCCGGCACCGCGGGTAAGGGTGATGCGCAGCACCGCATCCGGCATGGCGTTGGCCTCGACCAGTTGCGCGGTAAATTTCTGAATTTCTTTCGGCGTGAACGGCAGCGGAATCTTGAGATAGTCCGCACCGCGCACCATGCGTTCCAAATGCTGTGCGAGACGAAACGGACGTCCGTTGACGACGCGCGTCGTCTCGAACAGCCCGTCGCCATACATGAACCCACGGTCACTGACAGGGACCATGGCTTGCGCCGCTGGCATAAAATTTCCGTTGAGAAAAACAACCATGAAAGTCAGCCCCTTTCCTAATTGCCTTTTATGTACGCGAGGGCGTGCTTTTTCGCGAGAAAAAAATCAAAATTTTTGAAAAAATTGCACCCCTTGGATAAAAATCAACCGTTTGGTGCCAGTCCGGGCTTGATCTCCCAATTTCCCGTCAAAAATTCGTGCGGGTTTGGACTGCTCTCTGAACGGTTCAAATTAAAGGCTGCCAAAAAGCCACGCGCCTTGTCCAATGTCTCTTCATATTCGGCGGCGGCGTTGGAATCAGCCACAATTCCGGCGCCGACGTTGAAATGCGCCAAGCCATCTTTGCACACCGCCGTGCGAATGGTGATGCTTAACTGGCTCTCGCGGTTGAATCCCAGATAGCCCAGGCAACCGCAGTACGGCCCGCGCGAAATTGGTTCAAGCTCATCGATAATCTCCATGGCGCGGAATTTGGGTGCGCCGGTAATGCTGCCGCCGGGGAAGGTTGAAGCCAGCGCGGCGAAATGCGTCACATCCTGCCGCAACCGGCCTTCCACGGTAGAAACCAGATGTTGCACTTGGGCAAATTTTTCCAATCGGGCCAAGGCCGGTGTTTGCACCGAGCCATATTCGCAGACCTTGCCGAGATCATTGCGCAAAAGGTCGGTGATCATGACCAGCTCGGAAAGCTCTTTGGCGCTCGTCTGCAATTCATAGGCCAGTTGCGCGTCACGGGTGGGGTCAGCATCGCGCGGACGTGTGCCTTTGATGGGGCGCGTGGCGATGTGCGAACCGCTCATCCGTAAAAATTGTTCGGGTGAGGAGGAGGCAATTTGGAAACTGCCCTGCCCTGCTCCGCCTTCGCAATCTAGAAACGCGGAAAATGGCGCGGGAGAAACCGCGGCCAGCTTTTGGAACATGTCCCAGCCGGTAAAATCACATGGCATGGCGAGCCGTTGCGAGAGGTTCACCTGATAGATATCGCCCGTGCGGATATATTTTTGGGCGCGTTCGACGGCGGCGATGAAATGATCGCGGGTGAGATTGGATTGGAGGGTAGATTGTTGTTTCTTTTGTGGCTCGTTGGAACACCGGGCTGGAAAGCCCGGTGAACTGGCAGGCTCAAAAGTCTGCCCTACAGGAGCGACGGTACATTCAAGACGCGCTTTCCAGTATTCCAACCGGTCTTTTGCGCGGGCTTCGTTACGTGAGCCGTCAGCATTCAGGCCGGTGGAAACGATGCTTACCTTGCCAAGGTGATGGTCAAAGACAACCAGACTGTCGTAGAAACCAACGTGGCAATCGGGCAACTCTAGATCGTTGATGGCGCGGCGTGGGAGCTTGGGTTCGGTGAAATTTTTCAGGTCGTAACCCCAGTAGCCAAAGGCGCCGCCGAGCGGAAACGGCGAATCGATCTCGTCCAGCAATTCATGCCGCGCCATGAGGGCATCGAGGAGATGCCAGGGGTTGCCGTATTGAAGTTGAGGGTTGAGAGTTGAGGGTTGAGAGGCGGAAATGATTTCGCAGCGGGAGCCGAAGGAACGAAAGGTGAGAAACGGGCTGGCGGCAACGAAGGAATAACGGGCGGACGGTGTCTCGAATAACGAAGTACGCAACAACACGATGCCGCTTTCACCCCGCAGAATTTCGACAAGCGATTCGGGGGTGTGCGCGGTTTGGATTTCTTGGATCAGCGGGCGCATGGAACTATGGCGATCTACCAATCAAGCAAACGCCTTGGGCACCACTCCTGGCGGGCCGATGCGACGTTGATAATCCAGAATGAGTTCAACAACTTCCTTGGGATCATCGGTGATGGCGACGAGGTCGAGGTCGTCGGGGCTGATGAGGCCGTCTTTTTCCAGGCGCGATTTCATCCAGAACATCAGGCCTTTCCAATATTCGCTGCCGAAAAGGATGAGGGGGAATTGCGGAATGCGGCCGGTCTGCACGAGAGTAATGACTTCAAAAAATTCGTCCAGCGTACCGAAGCCACCAGGCATGAACACAAAGCCAAGGCTGTATTTCACGAAGCAGACTTTGCGTGCGAAAAAATAATGAAAATGGATCGGCACGTTCGCATAGCGGTTACCGCTTTGTTCGTGCGGCAATTCGATGTTCAAGCCCACAGATTTTCCGCCCGCTTGCATGGCGCCGCGATTGGCGGCTTCCATGATGCCCGGGCCCCCGCCGGTGATGACGGCGAGTTCGTGCTTGGCCAGCAACTTGGCGATCTCTTGGGCGTCGCGATAATTCTTATGCGTGGATTTCGTACGGGCCGAGCCAAAGATGGTCACGGCCGGGCCCACTTGGGACATGGTCTGGAAGGAATCCACGAACTCTGACATGATACGGAAAATCCGCCAGGGATCTTCGCGGACAAAGGAGGTGTTGTCGCTCATGGCAGGAACATACCGCCCTCACCTAACTGAAACAAGCCGGAGAACTTTTAAAATTCTCCGGCTTGCAAGCTGATGTGAACCTTTTTTACGAGCAACCGAGGCTTTCACCGCAGTTCAGGCACTTGTAGCAGGCGCCGTTGCGCACGGCCACGTGGCCGCAGTTCGGACACGTTGGCGCGTCCTGCTGGTTCGTGATCATGGAGGTCAGCGTCAAGGTGCGGCGCGCATGGGCGGTTCCACGTTGGGCGTCGACCACGTCGTTGTCATCCGAGATCGG
>DASZCA010000301.1:0-5750 GCA_035943555.1 Verrucomicrobiia bacterium | reverse complement strand
ACGAACACGGCGTGGTCGTCATCGGCCCACGCCAGACAGACTATGCGCGCCTGACGACGGGGCTGCCGGAACGTGTTGGCCAGATCAAGGAAAGCGCGCCGGAACCAAAGGTCCGGTCGGCCGCCGCCTAGCGGCTTTCCGGGCAGGCGGGGTTAACATCCGGGGTCAGATCGCGCGCGAAAGCTCGAAGGGCACTTTTATGCGTCTTCCGATTTGGGGACATCCGGCCGATCCAATACCTCCCGCAATTTATTTGCCAGCGCAGACGGCGTGAACGGTTTTTGGAGCAACGTCACGCCGGGAGGCAACACACCTTGATGGACGATGGCGTTTTCAGTGTAGGCAGAAGTGAAAAGAATTTTGGTCCGCGGATACATGGCTTGCATGCGATCGGCCAGCTCCTTGCCGCTCATGTGGGGCATCACGACATCGGTGAACAACAAATCGATGTGCCCGATGTTGCGCTGATGTTTGAGGCTTAAAGCTTCGACACCATTGGTCGCCGTCAAGACGTTATACCCCAGCCGTCGCAACAAAGTGGCCGCCATTTCCCGCAAGGCGGGATCGTCCTCGGCCAACAGAATGGTTTCCGTGCCGCCGGGGAGATCCGGTGAGTCCAGCCGCACGACGGATGGCTGCGCCCGCGATTCGACCTGGGGCAGATATATCTTGAAGGACGTACCCCGCCCGGGCTCACTATAGACACTGATGTGCCCCCCGCTTTGCTTAATGATGCCGTAACAGGTAGACAACCCCAAACCGGTGCCCTGACCGACATCCTTGGTGGTAAAAAACGGCTCGAACACACGCGTCTTTACTTCGTCGCTCATGCCCGTACCGGTATCAGTAATCGCCAGCATCACGTAGTGGCCGGGCTTCAATTCGGGATACCGGCCCACGCTTTGGTCATCAAACACGGTATTCACCGTTTCCAGGACGAGCTTGCCGCCGTTGGGCATGGCGTCGCTGGCATTGATGACCATGTTCATGATGACCTGTTCCATCTGTCCGGCATCCGCTTTGACAGCTTTCAAGCCGGGACCGAAAGACAGGCGCACATCCGCGTCCCGGCCCATCACATGGCGCAAAGTGGTTTCCATGCCGGTGAGGACAGAGTTCAAGTCAAGGATCTCAGGCTTTAGAATCTGTTTGCGTCCGTAGGCCAGAAGCTGGCGGGTCAGGGTGGCGGCCCGATTGGCGGCCTTGGTGATTTCGGTCGCGTTATGGGCCAGCGGACTCCCGGCAGGAAGATCGCCGAGCAGCAGTTCGCTCTGGCCGATGATCGCCGTCAGGATGCTGTTGAACTCGTGCGCGATGCCGCCGGCCAGCTTGCCGACCGTTTCCAATTTCTGAGATTGAAACAGCTTCGCTTCCAGCTGTTTTCGGCGGGTGATGTCATGTTGGATGGCCACAAAATGCGTGATTTTCCCGCCCGCATTGCGCAGCGGGGCGATCTGCCATTCCAGATCAAATTCCGTTCCGTCCTTGCGATAATTCACCGCCTCGCCCTCAAACACCCTGCCATGTCCGAGGTTTTCCCGGAGCCGGTCCAACAGGGCCCGGTCCGTGCGCGGTCCGTGCAGAATCCGGGGCGTTTTCCCGATGACTTCCGCCTCGTTGTAGCCGGTCATTTTGGTGAAGGCCGGATTGACGAAAATAATTTTCGGGCCCGGCAGGTCCAGTTCCGCATCGGTGATCACGATGGACTCCTTCGTCTGGTCAATGGCGGTGCCGAGCAACAGCAAAGACTCTTCCGCCCGCTTGCGTTCGGTATTTTCCAGCAGCAAGGCGGCATTGGCTTTCGCCAGTTCCGCCGTGCGTTCAATGACGCGCGTTTCCAGCCCGACCCGTGCGGATTCCAGCGCGGCATCGCGCTGCAGGATCTGGGCGAGCATTTCATTGAACCCGTCCACCAGCTGGCCCAGTTCGTCATCGCTTTGTTTTTTCGCCCGCAGCGAATAATTTTTATCCCCCGCCACCGAGCGAGCCACCTGCGCGAGATGCAGGATCGGATCGGAAACCAGCCGTTGCAACCGGTTCGATAGACCAAACGCAAACAATAGCGACGCAACAAAAACCAGTCCCATGATCCAGGCGAAGCGAAGCAGCCGGCCATACAAGGCTTGCATGTCCGCCTCCAGATAGAGCGTGCCGATGACTTCACCTTTATGGACCACCGGTCGGTTCAAAACAAGCCGTTGCCCCTGAAAAAGCGTGCCATTCGGGCGGAGCTCCGGCGGGGTAAAAATGATATTGTCATTTGGCCGGTCATATTTGGCCAGGACCTCCCCGTTTTTTCGATAAAGCCAGGCCCCGACAATGCTGGGATCAGCCTGCAGGGCGGCGAGCGTTTCCCCGGCCGCCTGGGGATCATCGAAATCCAGCGCCGCGAAGGTATTGTGATCCACGATGTCCGCCAGGGTGACCAGGTTCTCCCGCATGGTGTCGCGAAAAGCAAACACTTCATACAGGCTGATGACCGCGCAGGCCAGCAGCAGCGCGACACTGCTGGTGGCCATCATAATCAGCATCTGTTTGCGCCGGATGGACAGGTTCTTTGAAATATGCATGGTGCTTTAGTCGGATTTGCCCCTCACCACATCCGCCACCGCCAGCAAATGGGAGCTGATGTCCAACCCGTTTTTTTTTGCCGGCGCGAGATTGATTTCCAGCCGGACCTTCCCGCCCTTGAGCACGAAGTTGATGATGCCGCCGTTGGCCACAAACAATTCGCTTTCGCCCACGGTAAGGATGGGCAGCGCGCCCGCCTTGCCCAAAATTTGGCCCACGCGGAAATTTTCCGAACTGCTGATATATAAAATCTGGCAGCCGCCCAGCTCCGAGTCAGAAACCAGATGCCGGATGGTGACCGGACGGCCATTGATGGTTTTACCTTCCGCCACATGTTGCAAACTGTCGCCGAACGGGTCCGTTCCCAGCACGCCGATGGTGATCGGCGCGGTGGCATTGGTGAATGCCGCGGGCGGCCAGTCCACGTATTTGGCAAAGTTAAAAAGGAAGACGGCTTCCACCTGGTATTGGGTGAGCGGCGGTTCTCCGCCAAATCCGGAGGCGGGGCCCAGCAGCGAAACCATGAAACCAAGGCATGCCATCGCCAAGCGGGACAATTTTCCGGTCCGCCGCTTCAGGGCCTTCGAATCTGGTTTATGCATGGATGAATCTTCCCATTTTTGCCGCGTCAAAACCGCCAGGTCACCCGTCCCATGACGCTTCGTGGAACTTCGGTGACCGCCGTCGTCTTGACGCCGGTCATTTCGGGATGGCTGTCATCCGTCAGGTTCTGCCCATAAACGCCGATCTCCAGCCATCGGGTGGGGCGCCAAGTCACGCCGAGGTCCACGCGGACATAAGCAGGAATGGCCAGGGTCCCGTCACCGAACTGCGCATTGATCGCGTCAACGTAATAAACGGCGGCATCCAGTTCCACGTGCTGCGGCAGATTGACATAGGAATGGATTTGAAACTGGTTCTGCGGATCATTGTTGTTCACCGGCTCCGGATTCAATCGCGTTTGAAGAAGAGCATAGCTGGCAACCAGTTTCCAGATGTCAGTGACGCGCCATTCACCCAAAATTTCCGTGCCATACGTTGCGGCACTGGAACTGTTTTGGAACGTCAGTGGAACGACAATATGCGGCGGCGCCGGGGCCGCCTCAAAAAAAGGCGCGCCCTGGACCGCCGTTATCAGCCGGTCATAGGTGTTGTAAAACGCCGTGACATCGAAAGACAGCCGTTCAACGGGCTTGATCCGGTAGCCCAGCTCGTAGGCGGTCACTTCCTCGGATTGGAGATCAGGATTTCCAAACACGGAAGCGAGCACCGGCGGACCGGACGCCGGCTGGAAGGCGGAACGATTTTCCCGGATGTCCATTTCCAGGTCAGACGGCGTTCTGACCGCCCGCGAAACGGCGGCCCAGACGGTTTGCTTTTCCGTCGGCGTCCAGGCCAGCCGCCCGCTTGGCTCCACTTCAAACCCCGTGTCGGTGTTATGCTCCAGCTTCGTGCCGATAATCACATGCAGTCGGTTTTCGACGGCCGTGATGTCGTCCTGAACGAACGTGCTGAAAAGCTGTTCGTCTTCGCTGCCCGGCGCGAGCGTCACAAAAAAACTCGGACTGGCCGCGGTCATCAAGTACCGGTAACCGGCCCCCCAGACAATGTCCTGCCTTGTCCCCAAAGCAAACCGGTGTTGCAGATCAATGTCATAGGTGTCGTCCTTTATCACGCTGGGCGCATCGCCTTCCTCCGTGTGATCGTAATACGCCTGCAGACTCAATTGTGACGTGTCGGAAAAATTATGCGTCCAGCGGCCCAGCACATTTCCGCCCTGGTTGTGGTCAACCACATTGACACGGTTTACGAATGGCGGCGTCAGGCTGGTCGCGTCGATCGTTTCCCCGGCGTCGCTGTGATAATAATCCCCCTGCAGCGTGAAATTGTTTTCGGCGGCCGGCTCCCAATCCAGGCGGAATCCGCCGCGGGCCGCGTTCCAGTCATCCGCCCCGGCCTGGCCGGCGGCATCGGCAAAATGTTCGCGGTTGAAATATTTCACATAGACGCGATAAAAAAGATTTGTGGCCAGCTGGCCGCCGTACCGGACGGTGGTGCCCGGCCGGTCTTCCGTCCCATAAGTCACCGTCACCAGCCCGCCTTGCGTATCTTTCGCGCTTTTGGTGATGATGTTGATGACGCCGTTGACCGCGTTCGCGCCCCACAGCGTGGCGCCCGGGCCGCGGATGACCTCGATGCGATCAATGTCTTCCAACGGCGTGTCCTGGACATTCCAGTCCACCCCCGCGCTCACCGGCGTGTAAACACTGCGGCCATCGATGAGCACCAGCAATTTGTCCGCATACTGGTTGTTGAACCCGCGCGCGCTGATGGCCCAATGGTTCGCGTCGATGCGCGCCACGTCCAGTCCGGGAACCATGCGCAGCAATTCAGGGATGCTCGTCAGGCCGGAACGGCGGATGTCCTCTTGCGTGATCACATAAATGGCGGCGGGGGCGGTGAAGAGGCCGGTTTCTTTTTTTGAAACGGAAGTGACCTGCACATTCACCAGTTGCTCCAGCGTGAAATTTTCCAGGTCGCCGGCAGATTGGGAAATTTGATTGGTGCCGTCTGCTTTCGCCAACGCCGCCAGGCATATGAACGACAGCATGACCCCGGACAAAATACATTGCCGAATTGTCGGGCATTTGAACATCATCGTGGTTTCATCCGGCATCCAACATCTCACGCACCTTGCGGGCAATCGTCGCGGGCGTGTACGGCTTGGACAGGAGCGCCACGCCCGGCTCCAGCACGCCATGCTTGGCGATGGCGTCATCCGTGTAGCCGGAAGTGAAGAGGATTTTGAGGTGCGGATAGGTTGTCTTCAACCACTCCGCCATCACCTTGCCGCCCATCTGCGGCATGATGACATCCGTGACCACCAGCCGGATCGGCGATCCTTTATGTTCACGCGCAACGTGCAAGGCATCCTGCCCGTTCGAGGCGGACAACACTTCATAACCTTGCGCTTCCAAAATACTGCGCGCCAGATGCCGCACCGAAGGATCATCTTCCACGACCATCAGGGTTTCCGTTCCGCGCGGCACCGGGCCCGCCGGAATCTTCCCGGCGGCGGCATCCAAGGCCTGTTCCACGCGTGGAAAGTAAACCTTGAAGGTCGTGCCCCGGCCCAATTCGCTGTCAACGGCGATATGACCGCTGCATTGCTGGACGAT
>DASZCA010000300.1:0-31162 GCA_035943555.1 Verrucomicrobiia bacterium | reverse complement strand
GTAGAAACGGGTAGAAACCGGTGTTGATGGATTTGCCCTAACGGAGCGGGGACGGCCCGGCCCCGCAAGTAGCCGGAACGCTGGTCTCCGCCCCGGCGGAACGCCGAGCACCAGCTCGGCAAGTCGGCTTCCCCCATTTATGCCAATCCGCGTTTTCATATCTCTAGACCGGATAAGCCGCCAATCGGCGTGTCCATTAGACCGTTCATAAATTTTTTTTGGTCCAACCAAGCCCAACAAGGCCCAACGAACCCGCCGTCAAGGTGGAGTCTGTCGCGCTGCGACAGATTTTGCCTGCGCAGCAGGCACTTTGTGGCATGACCATCGCCTGAATCCTCCGAACTATCGACCGCGTCGTTAATCGAAAATCGGATATCGTAAATGTCATGCTTCCTTCATTAAATCATAGGTCTTCAAAACCTGAATTCGTGTGGAGAATGTAACTGGCAGATTTATGCCATTTATTTTCAAAAAACCCGAGTGGGAAGGGGGTCCCACCCCAAAAAAACCTAAAAAATCACAATCTGCCTGTGAACATTACACATAATCGCTTTTCCGAAAACCGTCGCCAGCCTAAAATTCACCTATTCCCCTGAAAATCGGCAGATTTTCAAAATTCAAAAATTACGTGAAACGCACCTGCCTTAAGCCACCCGTGCGGCACCCGCCATCACCCACCAAACGTCTCCAAATTCGCACGAGCGTTTTGGAGTACGGCGGCCCTCCCCGTCCGCCATAGCCTTGGCGAAGGCGGATGCCGCTTTCCTCAAGACACAGCCAACCAAAACGCGAAAAAATGGAAAACCAAAGAATCCAATGCGCCCCTCGACTTCCCCTTCGGTTCCAACCTCTTAAACCACCTCCCTCCCCAGCGCCGTCGGTGCGCCATCGTTGTAGAAACCCGCCCAAAAAAGATTCCCAAGCTCCGGCAGGAGCGACATATTAGTTCATAGTTAAGCACCTGCACGCCGATCAATCCGCTGAACTTCCGGTCCGGCTTGTCCTCATCGATAACCACGCCCATCACCCGCCCGTTTAAGATATGCGTCATCACATTCCCCCCTCACTCCGCTTCAAAAATCTCCTCGATCGATTTCTTGAACAGCTTCGCCACCTTGAACGCCAGCGGCAAACTCGGGTCATACTTCTCCGTCTCGATCGCGTTCACCGTCTGCCGCGACACCCCCAGCTTGTCCGCCAGATCGGATTGCGACCACTCCCGCGCCGCGCGCAATTCGCGCAACCGGTTTTTCATCGGTACCTCCGCCAGGAAAAAAACAACCCGATGCCATAGTACGCCCACATCATATAAAACGCCCATTCCCCGTGAAACTCCGGCGCGCCCATGTCTCGGAGAAACAGATAGCTGAAACAGGTGAAGCCCGTTGCCACGCCTGCAAACGCCATCGCCTCCATATAAATCTTCCGCTTCATCTCATCCAGTTCCGCGATTGCCCGGATGAAGGTGTTGGCCATATAGATCAGCGGCAGCAACGGCAGTAGCACCAGCCAATAATGATGCGGCAACCAGTGCGGCCGATGTTCTGTATCAAACGAGTTTAACACCACCAGTCCCAGGGCATACCCCGCGAGCGCGGCCAACATGTGCCATACACATTTCGATGTGGATTTCATAAATGTCATTTGTACCTGCGGTTGAAGAAGGAAAAGCCTGCAAAATAAAAGAGCGTCAACAACAGGAAGCCATGGCCGACTGTGCAGATGTCCCAACCCATCCCTGTCTTGGATCCTGGCAGAATGGCATCAAAGAGTCCGGCTCGTTCCAGCCGATGCCAGAGCATCAGGCAGAAAAACGTCGCGCTGACCGCGAACAGCACCGCCGCTGTCGTGATCCGGCGGTGCAATTCATCCATGCCCCGTATCCAATGCGTCACGTTGCGCGCCCACAGCGCCAGGGCAAGAAACTCCGCCAGCACGATGCCCACCCGCCCGCCCGGCGGCCATTGTTTCACCGCATGTACAAAAATGATGTCGCAGCCGGCGGAGATGACCGTGGCCACCATCAGCCAGCCATTCACCCGCCAGTCCGCCCGCCATGAATAATCTTTTTCGCCGAGAAAAATCTCCCCCGGCACATTTGGTTTTGCATTCATAACAAAACCACTGTAAAGCATCCTTGTCATATGTCAAGCATGCTTTACATTAAATAATAGGGGCTTTATGATTTTCAAAATCTCTGGCTGCAACAAAGATGGTAGGGCGCGTCGCTCCGCGCGCGCCGTCGCCTGCCAGCCGAATCGTTCTTCTGTCCGCGATGTCTTTGCTCAAAAACGCAGCGAAAGTTTCTCCCTCCCCTCGGAGGAACAGCAACAACGGCTATGGCGGGTAAGGTCGGTCGTTGAACTAACTTTTACGCTCACTAAAATTTCCATTTAAAAATTGCCAGTCATTAAGCCCCGCAACTTCCCCTTTACTTTTCCCCGTTTTAGCCGAGCCTCTCCTTCGGAATGAACGAGGTCAAACAATCCCTGCTAACGGCGACGCTGTGCCTCGCCGCCGTCTCCGCCTTTTGCGCGGATGAACAAGGCGGCTTCTTTGATATCACCGATGAGAACGACGCCTGGTCTGACTTCATCGGCGCCCATCAAGACCGCCATTACACACACGGCACCAAGGTCACGTTCATGCTCGCCGAGCATTCCCTCACGGACACCGTCATTCCGCTCTGGGGCATCCATGACGCCGTCGCCAACAAAGGTTTCGTCCTCGGCCAGAACATGTACACGCCGGAAGACATCACCGATCCGAAGCCCATTCCTAGCGACCACCCCTACGCGGGCTGGCTCTATACCGGCATGGTCTATCAACGGCGCGGCCAGTTCACCGACCACATCGCCGTCATGGAAAATTTTGAAGTGAACCTCGGCGTCGTCGGCCCGCTGTCCGAGGCCGGCCAGATCCAGCGCCTGATCCATCGCTGGCGCTTTCCTGAGGACATCCCGGCGGGCTGGGGCAATCAGTTAAAAAATGAGCCGGGCCTTTCGCTGAAATACGCGCGCCTCTGGCGCTGGTCGCCCACGGATGAAACCGCGAAATTTTTCGACATCATCCCGATGGCCGGTGCCGAGGTCGGCAACATCTCCATCCTCGCCACCGCCAGCGCAACGGTGCGTCTTGGCCTCAATCTGCCCAACGATTTCGGCCAGCAGATCATCGATTCCCCCGCGTCCAACAACGGCGGCCTCGCCGTCTCGCCGCACTGGTCGGCCTATGTTTTCGCCGGCGTCACCGGCCGCGCCATCGCCCACGACATCACGCTCGACGGCAATACCTTTCGCGGCGGCCCGCACGTCGATAAAATGAATTACGTGGACGACATGACCCTGGGCGTGGCCGTGCAACCCTGCCGCTATTTTGAAGTGCGTTACTCCCACATCAACCGCAGCCGCCAGTTCCACGGCCAGCAAGGCAACGACGTCTTTGGCTCCATCGACGCCCGCTTCATGTTCCATTTCTGATGGAAGGCGCGCTGCGCCGTTCCATGGTGGCGTTTTTCGCGCTGCGAAAAACCCGTCGCCGAGCGCAGCTTCAGGCGACGGCAGTTTTTGCGCGTCGTGCCAGCCTTATCCGCCAGCGCCCCTCAATAACTGTCCTTCCTCAGCTTCGCCACCGCTTCCACCCGGCTCCGCACGTGCATTTTGTAGCAGATATTTTTCACATACGTCCGCACCGTCTCCGCGCCGATGTGCAGTTGATCCCCGATCTCCTTGTAGATGTAGCCGGAGGCCAGCAACGTCAGCACCTGCTGCTCGCGCGGTGACAGGTTGTTCGCCTCCTCCGTGGATGGGCCGATCAGATGAAAATGTTGCACCACCTTCCGCGCGATGTGGCTCGACATCGGTGAGCCGCCGGTAAAAACATCGCGGATCGCTTCGATCAATTGTTCTGGCGGCCCGGATTTCACCAGATAACCGCTCGCCCCGGCCTTGAGCGCCTTGAAGATGCGTTCGCTGTCCTCATAAATGGTCACCATGATGACCTGCAATTTGGGCAGAATTTTTTTGAGTTCCGCCACGCATTGGATGCCGGACATGCCGGGCAGCTTGATGTCCATCAGCACGACATCCGGCGGCCGCAACGGAATGACTTTCAACGCCTCCTCCGCCGAGGAGCAGGTCGCGATGCATTCGATGTCCTTGATATTCTGCAGCACCTCCACCAGCTTTTCGCGCAACCGGCGGTCATCCTCCACCACCGCCACGGTCTTTTTTGTGTTCATATAAGAATCAGAAAATCAAAGGGCCAGCCGCAATTGCACCATCGAGCCTTGGCCCGCCTGGCTTTCAATGGTGCAGCTTCCGCCGATGTCGGCCAGGCGCCGCTTCATGTTGTTGAGCCCGTTGCCAAAGGAATCCTCCATTTTGGCCGGGTCAAACCCCGTGCCGTTGTCCTTGATGCAAACCTGCAACTCGCCGTTCTTCAAGGCCACGCCCAGCGTGATCTCTGTGGCCTTTGCGTGTTTGATGACATTGTGCGTGGCCTCTTTCACAGCCATGGCGATGTTATGCCGGATCTGGCTTGAGACGTGGATGTTTCCCGGCAGTTCAAGAACCTCCAGCCGGCAGGGCAGTTGCGCATGCTTGCAGAGATGGTTTGTCATCTGGCACAGATAATTTCCCAGCGCATCCAGATTGTCATTTTCCGGGTTCACCGCCCACACCGTTTCGTACAGGGCTGAGACCAGATCCCGGCTCATCGAGGAAATTTTGTCAAAATCCGCGCTCGCCGCTTCCGGCGAGATGGAGCCTTTTTTCGCCAGCGCGCTGACCAATGAAATTTCTGTGATGCGCGCGCCCAGGTCGTCATGGATGTCCTGCGCGATCCGCAACCGCTCCTTCTCCAGCACTTGCTGGTTTTTCAGGCGCAACATTTCGCCCCGCATCCGTCGCCAGACCAGGTAACGCCAGAAGCCGATGAACACGGCGAAGACGGCCGCCGCCACTGCCGGCCAGAACCAAGATTGCCTCCAGAAAGGCGGCGAAACCACCACCTCCACCGTGCTTTCATCGCCCACCGGCTTGCCAAAAATGTCAAACTCCGCGACGTGCAGCCGGAAACTTCCCGCCGGCAATTTTTGATAATGCGCCTCCCGCAAATTGGCCAGGCCCATCGTGAACATCTCGTTCCATTCCACGAGTATTTTGTCGCCCGGCGTCACCTCGGGCGCCGTCGGCAGGGAATTGTGCCATTCCGCGTGGCTGTTCGGGTCGTTGTCCAGCAACCCGAGGGCGGGCTGCGATTGTGATTGGCCGACGGTCACGATCTTCGCCATGCTCGGGACGTTGCCATCGCGCATCCAGTCAGACAGGTTGAAATTGGTCGCGTCGTTCAGGCCATGATTCGGCGGAAATTCCATCAACATCGCCGGGGTCGAATTGCTGTTGATCTTGGAAACCGTCAGGTTGGCCACCACATACACCCCCAACGTGGCCGGCGGCCCTGCCGAAGACATGACTACTAATATCCGTGAGGCGCGCGGCGGCACCACGACCAGTTCGCGGCGGTGCGTCAGAGGCGAACTGATCAGCGAACCGTTCCAGCCCGGGCTCTCGCCGCTGACCTGAAAGGTGGTCTGGTTGATCTGGTCACCCTGGCTGTTAAAGAAACGGACGGCAAAATACATTTCACACTGGCCGTCGTGCCAGACGTTCTCATAGCCGTCCAGCTTGTAGCGTATCCGGAGTCCGGGGTGGGGCGGGTTGGTGTCGGAGCCAAAATAGAAAGTGGTGTCTGTCGGGAACGGCCCCAAGTTCAGATTGTGGGCGCGGTTGACCGTCACCGTTTTGCCGTCCACCACGGCCGAATGGATGGTCAGATAATCAGGCGCATCCTGCGCCCGGAGCGGCCCGCCGGGGCAAGCTTCCCAGGCGGCCAGAAACAGGATTAGCGTCCATCTTCTCATGATATTTCGGTATGGAACGCAAGCTAGAGCAAATCGGCCGGTGCGTCCATCACCATGCGCTCTGCGCCACCGCAGGGTCCGCCGGTGCCCGCACCCGCCGAGCCAAAAATCATGATCGGATCACAACGGACTGACTTCGATGTAATCGACATTCACCCCGCCATTGCCGCCGGTGAGTTCGATGCTGTTGTTCTTGCCGGGTTTCAACGGAACCGTCAGCCCCGATGAACCCTTGAACTGATCCCAGCCACCGGTCGGAAAAATGTTCACGAACGAATAATCCGCCGCGTTCACCGTCAGTTTGAGCTTGGCCCGGTCAGCCGTCGCATAGTGGATGTTGATTGTCGCCTGTCCGCCCGTCTCGCCGCCGTCGATCTGGTTCAGTTGCACTCCTGCTCCGGTCAGATGCAGGTTTTGAACGCACTTCCCGCCGCTGGCCGCATCATTATCATTGATGCCCGCGCCACCACTCATCACCGCGTTGGCCACGTTATATTTGACGGTCTTCGGATTTGGCTCCGGCGCCGTGCCGACGGATGGAACCCCTTCCTTCGTCTGCGTGATCATCTGGATCGTCCCGTCTTCGTTGAAATTCACTTTGTCCACGCATATGGAGCGCAAGTTGCCCATGCCGGATAACGACTTGTTATGATAAAACTGATACCACTGCCCTTTATATTCCACCAAGGAACCGTGGCTCGTGTCGCAACCGGTCGGATTCAAGTAGACGCCCTTGTACGTCCACGGCCCGAGCGGACTGGAACTCGTCGCATAGCGCAGCCGGTTCACCTCCGGATTATTGTCGGCATAAGTCAGGTAATAGATTCCCTTCCGTTTGAAGACCCACGTGGCTTCATGAAAATCAACCAGCCCGGCCATGTCCTGCACCGTCCCGTCAACCTCGGTCATGTTGTCCTTGAGCTTTACCCCTTGGCAATGGGCACCGCCGCCAAAATAAACATACGCCTGCCCGTCGGTGTCGATGAACACCGCCGGATCGATCATCGCAAAGCCGCCCAGCCCTTCGAGATAGCCGGCCACCTTGAAATCGCTCGCCGGCTTCGTGCTCGTGGCCACGCCGATTTTCCACGTGTCGTTCCAATGGGTGCCGCTCGGATGCGGGAAATAATAGTAGTAGGTGCCGTTGCGATATGCGCAATCCGGTGCCCACATGAAACCGCCTTCTTTACGGCCCCAAGGCACCTGATCGGCGCGCAAGATCTCACCTTCATCCCGCCAGTTCACCATGTCCGCCGTGGAAAAAACGTGATACCGGTCCATCAGGTCGCAACCGCGCGGCGGATCCATATCGCGCGAGGGATAGACGTACAACCGTCCGTCTGCCCACACATGCGCGGAAGGATCGGCGGTATAAATGCTCGTGATAAAAGGATTGGCCGCCTCGCCGAGCGGAGCCAGTGCTAAAACTGCCGCCGCGATGCGGGTCCAAGAAAATATGGGATGTGACATAGGTTGTTTCGAATGGGTCTTCCATGCTCGCAAGCGGGCACCGGGCTCACCATCCCCTAAAACGGGGAGTGAGACCTCGGTCGGTTCATTGTCGCGGCCGATTCTGCAGTGCAGATTTGGAAATGATCACATCTTTGGCGCGAGTGGCCGGGGTCACTTTCAAATGGCTCAATTGACCATGCTCGACATGACCTTCCACGGTCGTCTGGTACGGGGCGTGCAATTTGAAATCAGCCGTCCAATCATCCGGCCATGCCGGCAGCAGTTGGATGTTTTTACCGTGGCATTGCATGAGCATCAATTGCAGCGTGGCCATGCCGGCGCCCCCATTGTCCATGTCGGGGATCCAATCCCTGTTTTTGGACCAGAACCAGGAAAATCTTTGGTCGCCGTAAGAAGTGAATTCCTTTTGGACTCCCTTCATTGCCTCGTCGGTCAATCCGAGCATGGCGGCTTCGATGCCGTCCTGCCCCCAGCATTGGTTATAATGATAATGCCGGGCGGCGTAAGTATCGCGCGCCAGTTGCAGGCCGGGCAGGCCGGTGCCGTAAAGATGATAGGGGAACACGGGATAAAGCTCGGGGTTCTCATCGTTTTTGGCGTCGTCATATTGTTGCGCCGGAAGCAGGATGGAAGTGCCGTTGGTATCACCTTGACCGTGAGGCGGGAGTTTTCCCTTGGCCGTGGTGCCGGTGGGAATTGGCGGAAGGTCGGCCAGTACTTTTTTCCACAAGGCACGTTGCGATTCGTTGACCAAACCGGCCGGCAGTTCCAGCAAACGCGGCAAGGTGCTCATCAAGCCGGCGATGTCCGGCGTCGGGTTGACCGCGGTCTTTTGGTAAGTCTCGATGGCTTGGGCCGGCTCAAGGTGGATTTTTCCGTCCTCGCCCCGTTTCCAATGCTGGTCATAGTAGGTGATGATGGCATCGGCCATTGGCAGCAGTGAATTGGTGGCAAAATCCGCGTCTTGGGTGTGATCATAACAGTCCAGCATCTGGGTCAGGACTTCGAGCCCCCCTTGGACATGGTAGCGCATCCATTCGCTTTGCAGTTCAACCCCTGAATTATCCCAGCCAAAATCATTCACGTTAGGCAGGCCCCAAAAATAAATGGTTTCGATGAAGGCACCGCCGTCGTGATGGAAATATTCCCGGGTGCGATCCTTGGCCAATGGTAGGGCGTGTACATACAGATTGAACCACGGCGAGAGCAGGTCGTAATCGCCGGCAGCGATCAGCGGCCAGTAAACCAGCCGTGTATTTTGGTTCCAGAAGGATGCGCCCCACGCCCGGTAATCGGGATCATGATTTTTTTCGGTGGAACTGGCCCCCTCCGCCAGCGGATGACCGACGGTGAACAGCGATCCGTTAAATTTGATGGTTTGTGCCCCGCGCCCGGCGCACGCCGTCATATACCGCTGCATGGTGTAGCTCTGGGAAATTTTTTCCGCCACCGGAGTGCCTTGGACATGGATCCAGCTCCGTTCCCAAAAATTTCTCCACCATTGCTCGTGAGCCTTCCAAGCCGTGTCGATATTGATCGCCTTGACGGAGGCGATGGTTGCCTTCAGGTCTGCGCGCCATTTTTCTGGGGAATCGCTTTGCTTGGTGAGGGCGTACAGATCAAGTCCTTGGGAGCGGGAAGGTGTGGTAGATTGTAACGTTGCATCGCCGGTGCTGGCGAGGCCCGGGCCGGCCAGGGTGACGCCAAAACAATTATGGAGCAGGGGATCGGGATATTTCGACAACAAGGACTCGAGATGTTCCTTCGCGAAAACCAGCGGATAAATGCTGCGGGAATTAAAATGGCACCAGGAGACACGATCGGGTTCGGCTGGAAATAAGACGTCGGGATCGAATGTCAGGCCTTCGGGATTGTTGCCCCATTCGAACAGGCCAGCCTGCGCAACGGCTGATTGGTTGAGATGGTAGGACCGGGTGCGCCAAATTTCTGACTGCGCTTTCATCTGCACCGGCATGACTGTTTTAACCTCGACGTGGGCAACCGGGTGGTTGGCATCCACCCAGATGCGGACGGCATTTTTGCCGGCGGTGATTTCAATTTCACCGGTCTCGAGCTTTAGCTTTTGAGTGAATGACGTCGCCGATGTGAATGGATTGGGGGAGAGCGTGACGCGCACCTGTCCCAGCTTGAGCAATTGTCCGTTTTCGCTCCAGGCATCGGACTTGGCGATCAGCAACACGATGTCGCCGTTCTGCTCGGTCCGGACATTCAGGGCGATATCGCCGTTGCCGACGGGCAGCGAGTCGTTTTCATTCGTGCCCAGGGAATTCCAAGTGACATCATTCATCATCACACGGCCGGCTTCCTTTCCCGAAGCCACGGTCCATGCGAGGAAGACCAAAAGAATTGAGGCGGCTATTTTCATCAAAGCGGAAAGGCAACGGCAGTGCGGCGGCGGTTGCCGGGTTTACTGCGTGTTGCTTTTGTCCAGGCTGACCAGCACCTTGCTCTTGTTCGTGACCTTTGGTTTGCCGGTGTAGATGTTGTCGGAGACCACGGCATGTTTCACGGCTTCGCCGATGCTGATCTGCGGCTTGTCTTCCTTGAATTCACAACCGCGCACCAGCACGGAACCGCCCTCGGCTTGGATGGCATAGCGGCCTTCGTTATCGTGGTCCCACTGCACAAAGGTGCAATCGCTGAACCCGGTCGTGCCGGTGCCGGCGATCTTGGCGATCTGGTTGCACGGGCCCCAGAACGCGCAATTCACAAAACGCACCGTGCCGGAATTGCCCGCCTCCACCCGCACCATCGTCGGATCGTTTCCGTGAAAGGACGTGAACTCGCCGTTGGAGATGAGCAGCGCAAATGCCGCCGAATCTTCCACGTCCACCGCCGTCGTGCAATCATCCGCGCCGATCCCGAGAAAATTGCCGTTGCAGACGCCGGTTTTGGATTTGATGAATTTATAACCCGTCTGGTAGCCGAAACAAAACGTGTTCAACACATATTGCCAGTCGCTGCGCCCGAAAATGAACGCCTCGCCGTGCTCCATCTGCCATGCGAACAGTTTTGGCTTCACGCTCCACCACGGGTTGAAATGGACATTCTCGATGCGCCCAATGTCGTAGATCGCATCCACCAAAATGCCGCGGCGCAACGGTTGCCCGTGGACGTCGCGGATCAGATGTCTTTCGTTCTGGCTCGCATCGATGCCGTTGTACGGGTTGAGCAATTCCACATCCAGCACCGCTGGATTCTTCCCGCGCATCGCGACCGCCCACGGATAGGCCTTCGGTTCCTCGTCAGTTTTTTGGAGCGGATAATACACCACCACGCCCTTGAGCGTGCTGTCGTCGTTCAGGGTGATGAACGGCGCGCCGTTTTCCGTGCCTTCGTTCTCGGTGACGAGAAAAGTGGTGCCTTCATCGGTCGGTTTGGCCGATTCCTGGTTGCGAAGGCCGGTGTGTGAAGGAACGGATTCCCACATGCCCTTCAAAGTCACGGCGCGGGGCACAGTGAGGTGGCCGGCAAAAAGATAATTTCCCTTCGCTGCGTAAACCGATCCGCCCCCGGCTTCGCCCGCCGCGTCCAGCGCCTTTTGAAAGGCGGCCGTGTCATCCGTTTTGCCGTCGCCCTTCGCACCAAAATCCCGCACGAAAAACGTGTCCGGCGTGCCGGCGTCGGCCAGCGCGATGGAACCGAGCAGGATCAAAAGGGCGGTTGCAGTTCGATGCATGTTTTTTGTTTTGGTCGGGCGTACGTTGACACGGGGAATATCCCCTGTTTTTTGTGTTTCTTCATCGTCTCATTTCACTCGCCATTCCTGCATCCCCGTTTTCGGGGATGTTTGACCTGCGGAAGCCGGAGTAATGTCCGATGCTGGACTGATGCCGGCTGTGGTTGCCGGCTGCGGCGCCACATTTTCAAATGAACAAACTGTTAACTGCGCTCCTTGGCTTCGCGACTTGCCTGCTCAGCGCCCATGCCCAGCTCAAGCATTCACCCGCCTCACAATTTCCCTCCTACGAAGGCCGCGTGATGTGCGGTTATCAAGGCTGGTTTCGCGCACCCGAAGACGGCGCGGACCAAGGCTGGGGACATTACGCCATGCATGGAAAATTTGATGCGGCCGATGTTCACTTGGATTTTTGGCCGGATGTTTCCGAATACCCGAAAAGCTATCCCACTGCATTGACCAACCAAGACGGCATGGCCGCCCGCGTCTTCAGTTCCTGGGATGCCAGCACCACGGACGTGCATTTTCGTTGGATGCAGCAATACGGCATCGATGGCGTATTTGTGCAGCGATTTTTTGGCGAGACGCGCACCCCGGAAAGCCGCGCCCACAGCCGCGTCATCCTCGGCCAGGCGCTCAAGGCTTCCCAAAAATATGACCGGGCCATCGCCGTGATGTATGACCTTTCCGGCCTGCGGGCGGATGGTGAAGACTGTTCCTCCATCATCCAGGATTGGAAAGAACTGGTGGATGAGATGAAACTCACGTCGCAGGGTACCAACCAGACCTATCTTTATCACAAAGGCAAACCGTTGGTCGCCATCTGGGGCCTGGGTTTTCCCGACCGGTCTTACAACATCCGCAATATCGGCATGGAAAAGCTCCTCAAATTTTTGCGGGACGATCCGGAATATGGCGGTTGCGCCATCATGCTCGGCGTCCCGGCGTATTTTCGCGACCTGAACGTCGATTGCCTGCCGGATCCGTATCTCCATAAATTGATCAGCCAGGCCGACATCGTCATGCCTTGGACCGTGCAGCGTTTTACGCCATTGTTGCAGGCGGACAAGGCGCGGTATGCGGTGCAAGTGCAGGCGGACCTTGCTTGGTGTACGGCGCATCACGTTGACTATGCGCCCTGCATCTATCCGGGCTTCAGTTGGTATAATTTGGGCCAGGCGGAATTTCACGGCCTGCCGCCGTTGAACCAGATTCCCCGTCAGAAGGGCGAATTTTACTGGAGCCAGATCAGCGCGGCGGTGGGAGCGGGTGCCAAGATGTTTTATGTGGCCATGTTCGATGAGATGGATGAAGGCACCGCCATCTTCAAATGTTCAAATGTGCTTCCCGTCGGCCCACAGTTGTGTGATTACGAGGGCATGCCCACGGATCATTACCTCTGGCTGACCGGCAAGGCTGGGCAGATGTTGCGGAAGGAAATGCCCTTCTCCGATAAAATTCCCGCCCGCTCGTTCTCAGCGAAGTCCAAATCCGTCGCGCGTGACGAGTAAGCGCCTGAAAAATCTTTATTGGCAGCCTGCATCCCAGTGTTGACCGCAGCCGGCACGGTGAAGCCAAATGAGGGCCGGCACAAGGCCGTGGAAATTTTAAATCATAGGCCATGCCTTCATCGTTCCGGGCTTGGTCGGCTTTGCGTAAGTCCCCCCCGCTTTGGGGGATGGCGAAGCCTTGCTTTATCGATTAAAATTCTGACAAATCCACACCATTAATGCGCATCAAAGCTTTACCTTCACGATCAAAAGTTCCCTTTGCTGTGATTCTGGCGGTTAGTATCATTTTGGCTTCTGGATTATTAGGCCGGGCGCAGACCGTTCCGGTTATCAGCAATGTTTATCCGAACGGAGCGGTGCAATTCCAGCCGTCGGCCGCCCTGACTTTCAACGCCATTTCTTCAGCGGGCATCAACCCCGCCGGGATTTCTGTGCAACTGGCCGGCACCTCGCTGCCGGGACAGACCTTTGTGACGAACCTCACGATGGCCAATGGATTGATAGTCTCCGGCACTCCCACCAGCCGGACGGTCACGGCTCCGCTGAATAGCAACACGGTTTACACGGCAACCATCAGTGTGATCAATTCGAATTCGCAATCGGCCGGTTCCAGTGTGGTTTTTGATACGATCAGCCCGGCTTACACTTTTGAAGCGGAAGATTTCGACTACGGTGGCGGCCAGTTCATCAACAATCCGCAGACCGATACCTACCACAATCTTGCCGGCACCCTCGATATCGATGTGCATGGCAGCGGCGGAGCCAATGCTTACCGTTCTGATAATCCGGGATTGGCCACAGAAAATGCCGGGGACCGGCCGCGCCAGGCCTACGTCACAGGTTTGCAGGACTATGACGTGGGGTATAATGACGGTGGTAGTGGCAAATGGGGAAATTACACCCGAACCTTTCCATCCGGCGTTTATAACATCTACATGCGCGGCTCGGATGGCAATGGTAGCTCAGTGGACAGCGCCAGCATGGCCTTGGTCACCAGCGGACGCGGGACGACTACGCAAGCCACGACGCAACTGGGAACCTTCAGTGTGCCTGCGCTGGGCGGCTGGCAGGTTTACAGCTGGGTGCCGCTGAAGGATGCAACCGGCAATCTGGCCCAATTCACCGGTGGCGCGGTGAAGACGCTGCGGGTGACGACCGATAATGGCAACAACAACGCAAATTTTTATCTGTTGATGCCGGCGGATTTATCCGTGCCGGTCATCACCAATCTCTATCCCGACGGCTCCGGCTTTTTCCAATTCACCAACCGGTTGAGCTTTGTGGCCAACGCCACCGCCGGAATCAGTGCCAATAATATCAAGGTGATATTGGACGGAATGAATGTTTCAAATTCACTTGGCATCAGCGGTTCGCCCATGAGCTGGCAGGTGAGTTGTCCGCTCGCGTTGAACACCAATCACACCGCGGTCATCACGGTCACCGCCAACAACGGACAGTTCGCCACGACCACGGTGAACTTCAATGCTTTTTCAGCCGCCAACTATCAGTGGGAGGCGGAAGATTATGATTACAACGGCGGGCACAGTTTTGATAATCCGCAGACTAATGCCTATGCCGGGCTGCCCTCCACCTCCGAAGTGGACAACCATCAATTTGATGTGAACGGCGGCCCCTTTAAATACCGGACCAATTCCCTCGGAGCGTGTCCTTCGACAACCGTGGCCGGAGACGGTCAGCGTCCGCAATTCATCGCCGGGACAGATTACAACATCGGCTTTTTTGGCGGCGGCTCGTGGGTCAATTACACCCGCCATTATCCGGCGGGAACTTATTATGTCTGGGGTCGTTTTGCGGAAGGTTCCGTCAATACGGAAGCCACGCTTTCCCAGCTGGCCGGCGGCTTTGGGACCAGTTCGCAAACCTTGAATTCTATCGGCACGTTTTTCATACCGGCAAGCGGCGGGTGGGCGAACTGGGAATGGGCGCCATTGACGGATGGGAATAGGAATCCGGTCAAGGTCAGGTTTGACGGCTCGCCAGCGACGTTGCAATTGGGCGGCTCGCCGATTGGCGGTCAGCCGGAGGTGAATGTCAATTTTTTCATGCTGGCTCCCGCCGCGCCCGATTTCCTGACGGTCCTGCAGGCCATTAACAATGGCACGACCAATGTGCAGATTCTTTATTCCAAGCCGGTCGAGGCGGCGAGCGCGACAAATTCAGCCAATTATGTTTTCACCAATGGCCCGGCGGTCCTGCGGGCTTCATTGGGCCCGGACGGGGTCACGGTCGTTTTGACGACCACGCCCCTGGGTTACGGTTCCAATTATTCGATCATCATCAATGGCGTGCGTGACCGCATGAATCTGCCCAATACCATTGCCACCAACACAACGGTCAATTTTCCGGCGCTGCCCTTCACGCTGGCGGACATTGGCAATCCGTCCGCGATTTCGACGGCTGCGATCGCCGGCAACGGCATCAATGTGACGGCGGCGGGCGCTGATTTCGGCGGCACAAACGATCAGGGAGATTTTTCCTGGCAGGTCCGTTCCGGCAATTTCGATGTGTCCGTACGGGTTGCCGGCTTGGGACTGTCCGATATTTTAGCCAAGGCCGGTTTGATGGCGCGCGAGACTTTGGATCCGGCCAGCCGTTTCGCCGCCTCGGTGGCGACGCCGGCCATGAACGGCGCTTTTTTTCAATGGCGTGATCCGGCGGGCAGCGCCAGCAGTTCGGCCGGAAATTTTCCGGCGAATTATCCGAACACCTGGCTGCGGCTCCAACGGGTCGGCAACGTCTTTGCCAGTTATGCCGGGTATGATGGGCAGACGTGGACACAACTGGGTAGCGCGACCATTACGATGTCCAACCAGGTTTACCTCGGCTTTTCTGTGAGCAGCCGTAGCCCGAGCCAGCCGACGACGGCGCAGTTCCGTGATTTTGGCAATGTGACCGGTGCCTTGGTTGGAATGCAGGCCAACCCGCACGAACCGATCGGGTCATCTAGCCGGACCACGCCGGTCGCTTTTTCGGAGATCATGTATAAACCCGCCGCGCGGACGGATGGCAACAATACCGAGTTTATTGAGATTTATAATTCCAATCCATTCTTCCATGACATCAGCGGGTACACGATCACTTGCGCGGACATGACCTACACGTTTCCGCCGAAAACGATCATGCCCGGGGGCGCGTTCTTTGTGGTGGCGGCTTCACCGTCAGGCATCGCCAATGCCTATGGTTTGACGACCAATGTTTTTGGCCCTTACAGCGGCAGCTTGAAGAAATCTGAAACCCTGCAACTGCTCGATGAAAAAGGTGCGGTCCTGCTGACCGTGCCCTATTCCAACGCCAATCCGTGGCCTGTTGCCGCTGATGGCACGGGGCACTCAATTGTCCTTGCCCGGCCGTCCTATGGCGAAGGCGACCCGCACGCGTGGGACATCAGTGATGTGACCGGCGGTTCCCCCGGGCAGATGGAAGCATTCCGTCCCAGCCCGCTGCGCAACGTGGTCATCAACGAATTTCTGGCGCACACCGATCCGCCGGATTATGACTATGTTGAACTCTACAATCACAGCACGAACAGCGTGGACATTTCCGGCTGCATCCTGACGGACAACCCGACGACGAATAAATTTGTCATCCCCGGCGGCACGATCATCCCGGCGCGCGGCTTTATTTCATTCAGCGAAACCGTCATGGGCTTTGGCTTGGATGCGGCGGGCGAATCGGTCTATTTCAAAAACCCGGACCAGAGCCGCATCCTGGACGCCGTGCAATTTGGCGCACAGCAGAATGGGGTGGCCACCGGACGTTGGCCGGACGGCGCGAATGACTTTTACCGTCTGGCCGCCAAGACGCCCGGCGCACCCAATGCGCCGATTTTGCCCGGCGATGTGGTCATCAACGAATTGATGTATGACCCGATCAGCGGAAATGACGACGACCAATATGTTGAGCTCTACAATCGCAGCACGAATACGGTCGACATGAGCGGCTGGCAACTGGCTGACGGGATTGCTTTTACAATTCCGGCCAACACCCTGTTGGCAACGGGCGGTTATCTGGTGATTGCCCGGAACGTGGCGCAATTGATTTCACACTATCCCAATCTTAATGCCAGCAACTGTCTTGGTAATTTCAGCGGCAAACTGTCGCACAACGGCGAGCATCTTGCCTTGACGATGCCCGTGGTGCACAACCTGACCAACATCAATGTCACGGTGAACGATCTGACTTACGGCACGGGCGGGCGTTGGGGGCAATGGTCATCCGGCGGCGGGAGCAGCCTGGAATTGATCGATCCCAACAGCAACAACCGGCTGGCGGCGAATTGGGCGGATAGCGATGAAACACAAAAGTCAGCATGGACCAACATTGAAACCACCGGCGTCCTCGACAACGGACAGAATTACGACGCAACCATCGATTACGCGCAGATTGGCCTGCTCGATGTGGGCGAGTGTCTCGTGGACAACATCGAAGCGGATTACAACGGCGTGAATTATGTTTCCAACCCGACTTTTGAAGGCGGCACCAATGGCTGGTCTTTCCAAGGCTGCATGGTGCGTTCCAGCCTGGAAAACACAGGTTATGTCAGCAGTCATTCGTTGCACATACGCAGCAGTGACCATGTCTGGACCGGGGATAACTCCTGCCAGGTTTCCTTGAACAACACCGGCTTGCAACCCGGTCAGACCGTCACGCTGCGCTTCAAGGCGCGCTGGCTGCATGGCTGGCCGGAAGCGCTGCTGCGCTTGAATGGTAACTGGCTTGAAGCCGCGGGCGCGTTGCCGGTGCCGAACAATCTCGGCACGCCGGGAATGCCCAACAGCCGGCAGGTGACCAATGCGGGGCCGGCCATCTACAATGTGACGCACTTTCCGGCCGTGCCGGCGGCCAATCAGCCTGTCGTGGTGACAGCGCAGGCGCAGGATCCGAACGGTGTGCAAAACCCGGCCCTCTATTATCGCCTTGATCCTGCTTCCGCTTATGCCGCGGTGACCATGAAGGACGACGGCACGGGCGGCGATGCCGTCGCCGGTGACGGCATTTTCAGCGCGACCATTCCCGGACAGGCGGCGGGTCAAATCGTCGCGTTCTATATTTCCGCCACCAACAGCATCGGCACCAATACCCGCTTCCCGTCTTTATTGACTGATAATTCACCCGTCCGCGAATGTCTGGTGATGTTTGGTGACGGCAATCCTGGCGGCAGCTTCGCCGTGTATCATCTCTGGATTTCACAGGCCAATGTGAACCGTTGGGCCAGCCTGTCGGACATGAGCAATGAAGGGAACGACGGCACATTCGTCAGTGGCAATCGCGTGATCTACAACATGCAGGGCAGGTTTGCTGGCAGTCCGTATCATCAAAATTTTGATACGCCGGCGGGGAGCCCCTGTCATTACAAATGGATTTTTAATGACGACGACAAGCTTTTGGGCGCGACTTCATTCAATAAGATTCACCAGCCCGGCAATTCCGCCGGTGACGATCCGAGCCTGCAGCGCGAACAGTTGGCAAATTCTTTGTTGCGTGCATTGGGCGTGCCGTGGCTCAACCGTCATTATGTGGCGGTGTATGTCAACGGCAACCGCCGCGGCTCGCTCATGGAAGATGCCCAGACACCGGACGGCGACTTGGTGAAGGAAAATTTCCCGGGCGATGCGGACGGCTTTCTCTTCAAGATGCAACCATGGTTTGAATTCGGGCCGTTTCCCTCCGGCAATTCCATGCCGTTCAACAATAACAGATGGTGCACGCTTAATAACTACACGACCACCGGCGGCGTAAAAAAAACGGCGGCTTACCGTTATAATTATCTGATGCGGCGCACGCCGGACTCGGCCAGCGACTACAATGCGGTCTATGCCCTCGTCGATGCGGCAAATTCCTCGGGCAGCACAAATTTCGTGGCCAACCTGGAAAATGTGGCCGATATGGAGAACTGGATGCGCGTCTTCGCGGCCAATCACGCGGCCGGCAACTGGGACTCTTTCGGCGCTCCCAACGGCCAGAACCTTTATGGTTACACCGGCACCTCCAGCACAAAGTATTCGCTGTTGATGTTTGATTTTAACATCGTGTTCGGCAACTCCGATTTTTCCTGGGGACCGGGACAGAATCTGCTGGCCATCAATGGCGGGGATCAGGGCATGGTCAACATATATAATAACCCAACGTTCCTGCGGATGTATTGGCGGGCGCTGGGCGAGCTGGTCAATGGCCCGCTCGACGTCGCCAACAGCGGCCCTTTGCTCGCGGCCAAATACAATGCTTTTGTCGCCAACGGATTGACCCCGGAAGATCCGGCCGTCAATATCGAACCTTGGCTGTCGCAGGCCCGGGACAGCATCGCCACGCAGCTGGCGACGGTGAATGCCGCCAGTTTTGTGGTCAATCCCAATGTGACTGTCAGCAATAATGCGGCACAAATAAGCGGTGTCGCGCCGGTGAATGCCCAGTCCATCCGGGTCAATGGTGTGGCCTATGCGCTGACTTGGACCACGGTGATAAACTGGACCGCCACCGTTCCGCTGGTCGCCGGCACAAATTTGTTGAACTTCGTCGGAATTGATTCCCATGGCAATGCCATTGCGGGTGAGACGGCCAGCCTGTCGGTAACCAATAACGGCAGTGGAAATGTGCCGCCGCCGGCCGCCGCCATCGTCTTCAACGAATGGATGGCGGGCAATACCCACACGTTGCAAGACCCGTTGGATGCCAATAAATACGACGACTGGTTTGAGCTGTATAACTATGGCGCCGTGGCGGTGGACTTGACCGGCTACTATCTCACCAACGCTTTATCCGGCAACCTTGCGGGCTCATGGCAAATCCCGGCCGGCTACATCATTCCTCCGCACGGATTCTTGGTGGTCTGGGCGGACAAGAAAACACCGACCGGTGCCGGTGATCTGCATACCAACTTCAAGCTCAGCAAAAGCGGCACAAGCATTGCATTATATGACACCAACCAAACCCTGGTTGACTACGTCACCTTTGGCGCTCAATCCAGTGACATCAGCATGGGACGTTACCCTGATGGCGGCACGAACATTGTTTTTATGGTGGTGCCGACTCCTCGCACGAACAACATCTACAACACTGCGCCGGTCTTGGGTGTCATCAGCAACATTGTGATGACGCTGGGACAAACGCTCGCTTTCACCGCCAGCGCCACCGACTCCGACCAACCGGCGCAAACCCTCACGTTTACCTTGGGTGGCGGCGCACCTGCCGGTGCCGGCATCACCACCAATGGACAGTTCTCCTGGACGCCGGCCAGCGCACCGGCGACCAATTCAATCAGCGTCCTGGTGTCCGACAATGGCACGCCCAGTTTGAGCGCCATGCAGACCTTCACCGTGACGGTCAATGCTCCGCCGCAGTTGATCGGCGCGAGCATCAGCGGCGGTCAGTTCACCTTGAGCTGGTCAACCGGTATCGGTCAACGCTATCTGGTGGAATTCAAGGATAACCTTAATGCCTCAAGCTGGACGCAGGTGGGCAGTTCGGTTTCAGGCACAGGGGGAGTCATTACCGTGACCAACGACACAACCGCATCCACGCGGCGTTTTTTCAGAATCCGCGTCCAGTGAACGTACAAAAGCAAATTGAGTATCGGGAAGAACTTGAACTCATGCTCAAATCCGCGGTGTGTGCCGAGTAATCACATGAAGAAATTTTTTTTTGCAGCCTGCCTTTGCTTGCTGCTGGTCTGTTCACCGGTGCTTTCGGCGGAGATTGCCAGCCGTGCGTTCCCGCTCTACACTTCGGAGTTAAATATTGTCTACGCCAATGTGGCGAACCGTGAATTGAAGTTGAACGCCTTCTTGCCGGCTGGCGTCACCAATCCTGTGCCCGCTATCGTGGAAATCCATGGCGGCTGGTGGTCGGGCGGCAGCGCAGCCACCACCGTTGAGCATGTGGGCGGCTGGCAATTTTTCAAGCAGCACGGTTTGGCCGTCTTTTCCATCGAGTACCGCTTGGGTGAAACCGGCGGTTTCCCCCAAAATATCCGCGATTGCCGCAACGCCATCCGCTTCCTGCGCCAGAATGCCAAACGTTTCAATATCGATCCGGATCGCATCGATGTCACTGGCGGTTCGGCCGGCGGCCACTTGAGCCTCATGGTGGCGATGGTGCCGGAAAATTATGAGGATGGTGGCCCGACCCCGGAACTGGCCGGCGTCAGTGCCCGGGTTGCCGGCAGCTTCAGCTACATTCCGCCGACAGATTTTGTGCGGTTCTGGAACGAAGGCCCTGAAGACGTGATCACCAATCAGGACGGCACGACCACCTTCCGCCGCGTCGATGGAAAAATCCCCAATGATGCCCGTCCGCATCTCCGCCTGCTTTTTCACGGCGTGACGCCCGATACCGCCGAACACCAAAACATCTACACCAACATCTGTCCGATCGGTTGGGTGCGCAAAGATGTCCCGCCGCTATTGATCTGTGATGGTGAAAAAGATCCCATCGTTCCCGGTTTGGAAGGGAAAGAACTTTACGAAAAATTGCACGCTGTCGGTGCGGATGCGACCTATTGGATGACGCCGAACGGCGGGCATGCCTTTCCCGGCGGTCCGGGCTTTGACACGGTGCTGGATGATTTCATCACCCGGACACTTTCACCCAAATCAAGCGGGCCGTCAGCGCAATAGTTTTGCGTGCTGCTTCAGCCACTTCTCTGCCGCGAGATAATCCGGGCACAACCGTTCCACTTCCTGCCAGAATTTGGCGGAGTGGTTCATCTGCCGCCGGTGCGCCAGTTCATGCAGGATGATGTAATCGCGCACCGAATCCGGCGCTTGGATCAGCCGCCAGTTCAGTGAGATCGTTCCGCGCCGCGAACAGGAGCCCCAACGGGATTTCTGGTTCCGCACCGTGACGCGGGTGATTTCTATGCCATGCAGATCCGCCAGCGTCCGCACGCGCGGCGGCAGTTCGTGCGTCGCCAATTTCTGCAGATGTTTTTGGATGGCCGGGCGCAAATCATGGGAGGCGTCCGCCACTCTTATTTGCTCCGGCCCCAAGCCCACCATATGGTTGGTAACCGCTTCTATCCGCACCGGTTCACCGCGAAAAAGGATTTCTGTTCCCACCTCCCAGCGTTGTGGCGTTTGCGGCTGGGTGGCCAACCGTTGGAGTTGCTGTTCCAGCCAGCCGATGTTTCGCCGCGCAAAATCCCGGGCGGCGCCGAGGGTTCCCCGGCGTGGGACGGTGACGCGCGCGACACCATCGGGGCGGAGCCGGAGCAGATAGCGTCGTGCCCGCGGATGGTGTACAAATAGTAACGGCACACGTTTTGCCCCGACCTGCAAGGTATCGTCTTTCGTCTTTATCGGTTTTATAAAATTGAACCAACCGGTCAGCATGTTAAAGCTGGAAGCTAGCTTAAATCTTGGGACTTAAAATTAAAAAAACTGCTCCAACTTCTTCATATCTCCGTACCCGCTAACGGGTATGTCCCGACCTTGGCCGGCTATCCTATCCGCCGCCGCCCGCACCCGTGATCAACGGCGTCAGCCAGAACGGCCAAAGCGTCGGCTTGTCCGGAACCAACGGTCCCGTTTCCGGCACCTATCGCATCTTGACGGCGACTAATTTAGCGGCGCCGGCTGCGTCTTGGCTGCCAGTACAAACCAATGTCTTTGGCACCAATGGTGAGTTCAACACCAATGTGCCCGCGAATGCGACAAACCCGGCCGCGTTTTTTCGCTTGAGCGTGCCCTGAGCGCGTGCGGGTCTTCCCCGCTTTCGGGGATGTTGTGAAATCGCATCGCTGGGTTATTTTGCGCACGTTCCCATGCTGTCCACGTCGTAATATCTTATGCGCTTCGAATTTTGTGTTCCTCCGTCATTGCGGATTCCACTTCAACTGAAAGGTATCCGGGCCTGTCGTAAAAATGTGTTCCCTCGAAAAAATCTTGCGAGAGATTCATCTGGCTTGGGTTGTTGGTTGATGATCGGCTTTGCGTGCCTATGTCTTGGTGGCAGGGCATATGCAACGGTCGGTGCCGTGACACCGTTTATCAGTATGGAGGCGGAAGATGGCGCATTAGGTGGTGGGGCCAGTATCGTCGCAGTCACAACGTCACCGATGACACCATCTTCCAGCCCGGAACTGGAAGCTTCGGGGCATGCGTATGTTTCACTCGCGGCAACGGGCCAATCCGTGACGTGGACGAATAACACTGGTCAAATGCTCACAGCGTTGAACTTGCGCTCCTGCATACCGGATGCGCCGGCGGGCGGTGGTATTTCAAATTCGTTAGATTTGTACGTCAATGGCGTGTTCCGTCAGGCATTCAGCGTCAATTCGCTGCAAAATTATTGTTACGAGGGAACCAACTACAACGGCCAGGAAGATAAGAATCCGGCCGATGGCAACCCGCGCGGCTTTTGGAATGACACGCATGCTTTCATCGCGGGTGCGGCGATCGCCCCGGGCGATACGATCATGTTCCGGAAAGATTCCACGAACACGGCGACGTTTTATTATATCGACGTCATAGATCTGGAGAATCCGCCCGCACCGATCGCGCAACCGGCCAACTCCCTTTCCATCCTCAGTTACGGCGCGATTTCCAATAACATTGCATTCGATAACACCACTGCGATCAACAATTGTTTCACGACCGCTCAATCTCAGGGCAAGACCGCTTACATCCCGCCGGGCACGTATTATTTTAGCGCCATCAATGGCAGCCTGCACGCCTCCGGCATCACCATTCAAGGAGCCGGTGCGTGGTATAGCACTTTGTATCGGGTCACTCCGAACGGCAATGGCCAAGGTGTGAACAACATCATCACCACGACTTCCTCCACCTTGCAGAACGTGGCTTTGGATTGCAATTCCTCCAGTCGCGCGGGCGCCAACAACAACGGCGCGGTGAATTTCAGCGGCAACAACTGGGTGGTCGATGGCGTCTGGATTCAGCATGCGACTTCCGCCTTCTGGTGTTCGGGCGTGAACGGGATCGCAAAAAATTGCCGGGTGCTCAGCGTGTGGTCCGATGGCGGGAATTTCAATAACGTGGAAGGCAGCGCCGGCATTGGCATGAACCTCACATATTCCAACAACTTCGTCCGCGGCACGGGCGATGATGCGATGGCCATCAACTCGGTGAACTACAACGTGAACGGTTCCACCACGACGTATTACACCACGATGAGCAACATCACCTATGTCAACAACACCGCGATCGGTGCGTGGGGCGGCAAGGGCATCGGGATTTACGGCGGCATCAACGATGTGGTGGCGAATAACCTGTTGCGGGACACTGCGCGCTACATCGGCTTGGGCGTCGGCAAATTTGGAGTGAACGGCTCGGACCTCGTCTCCGCCACGGTGCTCGGAAATACCGTCCTGCGTTGCGGCGGCAACGGCTATGGCCAGCAGCAACAGGCCATGATGATCGGCAATGGCGGCGATGGCCAAAGCTCCGGCACCGTTGCCAATGCCTATTGCGCCTCGAACACCATTATCAATTCGCTCTTCAGCGCCGTCGGTTTTACTTCCGGCACCAACAACACATTTCAATACAACACCATCATCAATCCGGGGCAGAATGGCATCATGGTGGGCGGCGGCAGCTTGGGGATCGGCGTGGTGGGCAACGCCATCATCAATTCAAATTCCATCACGGGGGTGGGCGGCGCTTATATGCCACACACCAACAGCGCTGCCGGGTATGTCGTGGTGTTCCCGGTCGCGGCGGCGAAATATTCTGTCATGTCAGGTATCACGACCGAACCCTGTGCCGAAGGCGGGCAAGATGTTACGGGCATCCGATCCGGTGATTGGACGGCATATGCCAACATCAATCTAACGGGTGCGAATACATTTGTGGCCCGCGTGGCCAGCGCCGGTTCCGGCGGCACGATTGAGGTTCATTTGGATAGCCCGACGGGAACATTGATCGGCACGAATACGGTTTCCGCTACTGGCGGAGCGCAGACATATTTGAACACCTACGGCGCCATCAATGGCGCCACCGGAACGCATACCGTTTATTTGGTCTACACCGGTGGCGCCGGCGCATTGTTCAGCGTGCAATTTTTTGGATTTTATTCCGCCCCGCCCGTGATGTCGCACCATTTGATCGTTGGCAATACCTACGCGCTCAAGTCGCTCGTGAATGGCAAATATGTCTCCGCCCCGAATGGAGGCAGCAATTCCTTGATTGCCCAGAGCGCTTCGATCGGCACAACCGAACAGTTTCAAGTGGTGGATGCGGGCGGTGGCAACCTCGGCTTCCTCGCGTTGGTGAACACCCTGTACGTTACATCCGAGAACAATGGCGCCAGCCCGTTGATCGCCAATCGTACCGGGGTTGGCAGTTGGGAGACGTTCACGGAATTTGATGCGGGCGGCGGCAACCTCAGCCTGCGCGCGATGAACGATGGCAAGTATGTCACGGCCCCCAATGGTGGCAGCAATCCGGTGATTGCGCAGAGCACGAGCATCGGCACCGCCGAATCTTTTCAGCCGATATTTGTCAGCGGTGTGCCGCCGGTTGTTCCTGCCGATCTGGTCGTTCGCGCCGGCAACAACCGGGCGACATTGGCCTGGCTCAGTTCCGCCGGTGCATCGGGTTATAACGTCAAACGGTCAACCACCAGCGGCGGCTCCTATGTGGTCATCGCATCGAATGTGGCAAACGCGGCTTACGTCGACACCGGTTTGGTCAATGGGACGACCTATTATTATGTCGTCTCTGCATTGAACCTCGCCGGTGAAAGCGCCAATTCAGCGGAGGTCTATACCATGCCGGGCACGCTGGACCGCACGATATGGGTGGCCAGCTCCAGTACCACGGGCAGTGATTCGCCCGGCAACGCGTTGGATGGCAATCTCAATACGCGTTGGTCCACGGGCACATCCCAGGCGAATGGCCAGTGGTTTCAAGTCGATCTCGGCGTGGCCAGCACGTTTAACAAAATTGTTTTGAATGCCGTGAACTCGGCGAATGATTATCCGCGCGGTTACCAGGTCTATGTTTCCAACGATGGCGTGAATTGGGGTGCCTTTGTCGCCTCCGGTGTAGGTTCTTCCGGCACCACCACCATCACTTTTACCGCGCAGGCGGCCCGCTACATCCGCATCCTCCAAACCGGCAGTACCTCGGGAACGTTTTGGAGCATTGATGAATTTAATGTCTTCGGCACCGCACCTGCCGTGCCGGCAACTTTGGCTGCGACGGCTGGTGATGGCAACGTCAGTCTGACGTGGCCCGCGAGTGTGAGCGCCACCGGGTACAACGTGAAGCGCTCAACTGTCAGTGGCGGTGCCTACGCCACCGTCGCCATCAATGTGACCGGCTTAAATTATGTGGATGCCGGACTGGCCGATGGAACCGCATATTTTTATGTGGTCACGGCGACCAATGGGTTTGGTGAAAGTGCCGCTTCACCGGAGGCGGGTGCGCAGCCGGTTTCCTTCCTCCCGCCGCAACTCGGCAGCTCAACCGGCTCGGGCCAGATGCAACTGCTTTGGCCGGCCGACCATCGCGGATGGCGTTTGGAAATTCAGACCAACATTTCCGGGGCCGGGTTGGGCACCAACTGGATCACCGTTCCCAATTCCACCGGCACCAACAAATGTTTTATCCCCGTCAGCACCGCCGCCGGCAGCGTTTTCTTCCGGCTTATCTATCCCTGAATTATGGACAAAACCCGGATTGTGCCGGCACGCGACATGTCATCTGGGCGGTTTCAGAAAATTAAAAGTCGATGTCGCCGGTCGCAAATTTCATGAATGAAACCACAATTTTTATCCGGTTATTTTATGGAAATTTTTCCGCTCACCGGGCTTGTCCGGTGTCATCGTTTAAATTTATTTGCCGGTCCGCTTCAACGAAAATGCGGTCATCCCCGCTTTCGGGGATAGTTTTGGCGGACGTTCCGGTTTAGATTTTTCAAAGTCACCCAACACCAATGAAACGTAACAACCCCATGTTTCGCATCTCTCAAATGAACCCTCTAAAACATATCTCCAGCCTGCTGCTGGCCGGCGCTGTTCTCCTCGGCGGCCGTTCCACACAGGCCCAGTCCAGCATCAGCGGAACCTATCCTGACGGGGCGCGCTTGTTCGAAGCCTCCGGCACTTTGTCATTCACCGCCAGTTCCCCCGCCGGTGTCACCAACGTCACGGTGCAGTTGACGGTGACCAGTCTGACCACCGGCCAAAGCTTTATCAAAAATTTGACCCAGGCAAATGGGCTCACGGTTTCGGGGCCGACCACGGCCCGGAGCGTCAGCGGAGTTTTGACGAGCAACACGTTGTACACTGCGGTGATCACTGTGAAAGATGCCAATGGCAGTGTCGCCAGCCAGACGGTCAACTTTGACACCATCGCGCCGACCATGACGTGGGAAGCTGAAGATTGGGATTACAGCGGTGGCCAGTACTTCGACAACCCCCAAACCAATGCCTACGCCGGCCTGGCCACGGGCAGCGGCGATGCGCAAAATTCGAATGGCGGCGGGGCCTACCGCCCCTCGAACCCCGGTTTATCGACCGAAGGCAATGGTGACGTGCCCCGTTCTCCTTGGGCTGGCACCGGCAAGACGGACTACGATGTGGGATTCACCGATGGCGGTGATTACGGGAACTACACGCGTCATTATCCGCCGGGCACCTACAATCTTTTTGCACGCGTCGCCGGCGGCAACGGCCCCCGCACCGAATGCGCTGATATCTCCGTTGTTTCCGGAAACGTGAGCATTTCCGGCAGCGGCTCCTATAAATTTGGCACCACGGGCGTGGGCTGGCAGAACTATGCTTACATGCCGGTCACCGATAATGGCGGCAACCTGATCCAGATCACTTTCGACGGCAATCCCGCGACCTTGCAGGTGCTCCAAAATCAAGGCAGTGACAACATGAACTTCTTCATGCTTGTGCCGTTGAACACCAATGTGGTGGCCAGCACGGTCTCGGTCACCAACATCACCCCGGATGGCTCCGCGTTATTCAATCCGGCTGGCACCTTCTCTTTCGTCGCCAGCTCGCCGACCGCGCCGGTTGACCCCAATAACATTTCGGTGCAAATCACCGCCACCAACCTGTGGGGTCACGGTTCCGTGACCAGTCTTTCGGTCGGCAGCGGCTTGTTTGTGAGCGGCCCCTCCACGAACTACACGGTGAGCTTTGTGACCACGACCAATACGATCTACTCCGTCTTGATTCTGATCACCGATGTGAACGGCGTTTCCACGGCCACCAGCGCCGGGTTTGACACCATCGTTCCGACCTACACCTTTGAAGCGGAAGATTTCGATTACGGCGCCGGAAACTATTTTGACAACCCGCAAACCAACGCTTACAGCGGTCTTGATGGTGTGGCGGAAGTGGATTTTCACGCGACCCAACACGGCGGGGATTACGGCACCCGGATTGGTTTGACCACCGAAAATCTTACGGAAAAGCTCCGCCCGCAATATAACGGCACCGGTTATCATGACTATGATGTCGGCTTCAATGATGGTGGCAACTGGGGCAACTACACCCGCAACTATCCGGCGGGGAACTACAACATCTATGTGCGCGTGGCCAATGGCACCGGTAACAGCACGGCGGACAGCGGCAGCATCTCGCTCGTGACCAGCGGCGTGGGCACCTCCAGCCAGACGCTTTCGCAATTGGGCAAATTCGGGGTTCCTGCCACGGGCGGCTGGGGAAATTACGTCTGGGTGCCGGTGAAGGATACCGTCGGCAACCTCGCCCAGTTCACCGGCGGCTCCTTGGAGACGTTGCGCATGACGATCGATGGTGGCAACTGCAACGAAAACTTCTTCCTGCTCACGCCGGTGGATCCTGCCTCAGTGTTGCAGCCGTATGTGGATACGTTCCAACCGGACGGTTCAAGCATGTTCCAATCCGCCAGCCAGTTGAGCTTCGTCGTCCATTCTCAACCCGGCACGGCCACTGGTAACATCGCGTTGAACCTGAACGGGGCGAACGTCTCCGGCCTGACCTTCAGCGGCACGGCCAACCTACGCAATGTCAGCTACGCGATCCAGCCCAATACTTATTATACCGCCATCGTGACCGTGACGGATGCCAACGGCACCGCCCGGTTGACGAACAGCTTTGCCACGTACGCCTCGACCAATTATCAGTTCGAAGCGGAAGACTATGATTACGGCAACGGCCAATATTTCGACAATCCGCAAGTCGGCTCCTATCTCGGACTGGCTGGCGTTTCGGGTTCCGATTATTATGAATCGGATGTCAACGGCCCCGGTCGTTCCAGCGGCAGCCCCTATCGCCCGGCTGATACCTTTAACATCCCGGATTCGACTGCCGGCGACCAGGCCCGCAGCCAGTTCACTGCGGCCTCGGCTACGGATTACAACATCGGCTCCTTCGGCAACAATTCATGGGCCAATTACACCCGTCATTACCCGGCGGGAACGTATCATGTCGTGGGCCGCTTCGCCGAAGGCGCCGGCCTTGCCGGGGCCAACTTGGCACTCCTGAACAAAGGGGTGAGCACCAACGTGCTGGGTGTGTTCAATGTGCTGAACCTCGGCTGGGGCACCTGGCAATGGTCGCAATTGGTTGATGGTAACGGCCGCCCGGTCAGCGTGAACTTGGACGGAACAGCCCAGGTGCTGCGTTTGGGCGGAACCACTGGAAATGAAATCAACGCCAACTTTCTGATGTTGGTTCCGACGACCCCCACACCCAAGCTTACGGCCACGGTCAGTGGCGGGACGATTCACATTTCGTTCCCGACGCAGAACGGATATAGCTATCAACTCCTGTATAAGAACCATCTGACGGATTCAAGCTGGACGCCGTTGGGCAGCGCGATCGCCGGTGATGGTAATGCCCATTCCCCGACTGATTCCGCTGTCGGCAGCCGGTTTTATCAGGTTCAAGTCCAATGATGGTCGCAAGAAAATGATCAACACCTCCGGCAGCCGGTGAATACCGGCTGCCGGAGGAATTTTAAAAAAACTTTGTATATGAAGCAGATGTCTCGCAATCAGTCTGGTGGTCTTGTTCGCCGCTCCCTCGTGGCCCGCCGGGGTTTTACCTTGATCGAATTATTGGTCGTGATCGCCATTATTGCCATTCTGGCCGCCATGTTGCTGCCGGCCTTGTCCAAGGCCAAGCTCCGGGCGCAGGGGATTTCCTGTTTGAACAACATGAAACAGTTGCAGTTGGCCGCCATCCTGTACGCGGGAGATTTCAACGATTACATACCCAAAAATCAAGGTGCTACCATGGGCGGCTCCGGCATCATCGGCGAGAGTCCAAACGAGCCTAATTGGGTGGCCGGAGGGGTGGCCGATGCTACGGGTGGAACCAACGAGTATTTTTTGGGCGTGGTGGGGGACACCGATCAAACCACGGGCAACATGCTGCTCGGATCCATCGGCAGTTATGCCAAGGCCGCGAAGGTATATCACTGCCCGGCGGACCAATATATTGAACCGCGCAATGGAATGTTGCATGTGCGGTCCTGCTCCCTGAATTGCTACATGGGAACCAATGAGAGGTTTTACAAGGTTGCCAAAAACATAGATAATACCTACAAGGCGTTTTTCAAATTCAGTGATGTCTCTGGTAAGATATCAGTTGCAGACGCTTTTTTGTTTTTGGATGAAAACCCGGTGCAAACTGCCACATCTGGAGGGATCAACGACGGCTACTTCAATTTTTTCCCCAATTCCGTCAACGACCGGCCGGCAGTCAATCATGGCAATTCCAGTTCGTTCACTTTTGCTGACGGCCATGCACAATTTCACCAATGGCGGGATGCCTATCTGCAGGCTTCTGGCGGCAGTGCGGCCAGTGTCGACCATCAATGGCTGGTCACTCATGGCACCGTTTCCAATAACTGAAGAGCAGGTTGCGATCAGTTCATTGGCAGATAAAAGTAATTCATCCTGTTGAAAGCCGCCGTTCGTAAGAACGGCGGCTTTTTAGTAAACGCTCCTAAATGCGACCGCCAAACAACGTGGTTCCGATGTGCTGATTTCCAATTCGGCCGGTAACCACACCTTGGCTTTCTAAAGAGTTTTGCCGCCGGCGGCAAGTCTGTCTGCGGCGAACGGGCTTGCCGCCCCCATTGGCTCTTGCATAATAAAACCTGCATGCCGCTGCCGATATGGCATTATCAGTCTTGGGCACCATGCGCCTGTAGCTCAGTTGGATAGAGCACCTGCCTTCTAATTTAAGAACGCCATTTTCACCTCAATTCACCTTACTTAACCTATCATCACTTAATTATGGTAAACGTTGGGTTGAATTAGGTTTTAGTGGGGCCAATTGCTCTCCTCATTTCACCCCAATTAACTTCAAAAAATGCATCGAGGGATACAACGAGGGAGACAAAGAAATCAATTCAGGGCCTTGAGGCATAAATGCAGCGGGTAAACATTTATCGATGGGAATAATAACTGATTCGAATCGCATATCATCCAGATGCAATTGATTCTCAACCTGAAGCTTTATACACATTTGGAGTCACGCTTTGATAAGTGAAGGCAACAGTAAAACCAAAACCATTTCTTTGACAATTCTAGTGCAAATTATTCACCGCGTAGATAAATCCGGGCAAATGT
>DASZCA010000299.1:0-3774 GCA_035943555.1 Verrucomicrobiia bacterium | reverse complement strand
CCGATCTCAAAGAGCTGTTTCCCGACCAACTGGGCATGGTCGTAGTCCAGCAACCGGATCATGAACGGGTTGGCATCAGTGATTCTGCCCGTGGACGGGTCGAGGAGGAGCACGCCGTCATGCGCCGTTTCAAAGAGACGGCGGTAGCGGATCTCCGACACGCGCACCTTGTCCTCAGCCTGTTTGCGTTCGGTGATGTCCTTGACGACGACGCGACAGGCCGACCGGTCCGGCAGGCATTGGGCTTCTATGTTGACGGCCCGGGGCAACTGGCGCGGGCGCATGATCTCAAAATCACCGGATTGTTTGGCCGGTCCCGCCAGGGCTTTTTTGAGGAAGTCATGGAAGGCGGGCTGCAGCCCGGCGGGCAAAAGCCGGTCGAAACAGCGGCCGACCAGCCGGGAGCGTTCCACGCCGACCAGATCGGCACCCGTGAGGTTGGCCTGCCGGATGGAGCTGTCGGCCGTGAGCGTGAAATAGCCCACGGGGGCGAAATCATAGAGGTCGGTAAAATTCTCCAAGGACGCCTCCAATTCATCCCGGGTCTGCCGCAACTCGGCATTCTGCATCTCCAGCTCGATCTGGTGGACTTGCAGTTCGTGGAGGAGCCGCCGGGTGTCGGCGGCGGACTTGGGTTCGCCAAACCCGGAAAAATTGGTTCGCGGCAGGGCCGACAGTTTGGCTTCAGCCTGACGGCGCATTTCGTCGCCGACGGGGGCGGGTTTGGTTTTCATCGTTTGGCGCGGCGCGTTTGGCGCGCCGGCGGAGGAGATTGTTCCGCGACGTGTTTTTCCAGGCTGGCGTGCTGGCCGCGCAACTTTGCCTCGAGCGTTTTGGCCTCGGTGATGTTGGTGAAAGTGATGACCAGACCCTCGATCCGGTCATCCGCCGTGCGGTAGGGCATGATGCGGACGGTGAACCAGCGGCCATCGGTCGCGCCGACCGACTTTTCCACCGAGACCAGTTTCCGCAACACCTCCCGCGCATCGTCGGCCAGACCGGGATATTGCAAATCCATGGCCAGATCGGTGATGGGCCGGCCCATGTCGGCGGGGATGAGCTTGATGATTTTGGTCGCCTGCGGCGTGAACCGCCGGACGTTCAAGTCCTTGTCCAAAAAGAGCGTGGCGATGTCCGTGCTGTCGAGCAGGTTCTTCATGTCGTTGCTCGTGCGCGAGAGTTCATCCACCTTCATCTGCAACTCGGCGTTGACGGTCTGCATCTCCTCGTTCATGGATTGCATCTCCTCCTTCGAGGTGGTGAGTTCCTCGTTGGTGGACTGCAACTCTTCATTGGTGGACTGCAATTCCTCGTTGGCGGAGCGGAATTCCTCCTGCGAGGTCTGCATCTCCTCATGCGTGGCGCGCGCCTCGCCGCGCACGTGCAACAGTTCCTGTTCCAGTTCCGCCAGCCGCGGGCTGCGGGCGGCCGATGGCGGCGGCCGGACCGCCGTCGGGGCCGCCACATCGGTGAAAACAATCATCACCAGCCCGTGCAACGGCCCGGGTTCATCAAGCTGCCGGATGGTCACGTCCACAAATTGCGTGCCCCCGTTGGTGCCGACCTTGAGGCCGTGGAGCCGTACGCCCTTTTTCTGGCGGAGCGCCTCCTGAAACGCACGGGTCAGTTCGTAGCGCAACCCTTCGCGCGCCATGGCAAAAAGATTCCAGTTCGCCTTGCCCGCCGCCGGTTCCAGATATTTGCCCGTCCGCCCGCTGACGTAAAAAATATCGCCCGCGTCATTCGTGAGCACGGCGGGCGGGGCGTACGTTTGCAGCACGAGCTGGTCCGCCAGCGATTGCAGGCTGGCCGGCGGCTTGGGTACGGGCCGCGCTTCCGGCCCCGTGACTGGCGCGACGCTGAACGCCGGGGGCAAGGCGGCCGGCTCCGGCCGCTGGACAGATTCGACACGCCGGAACAGCCGGGATTTGCCGCTCAACGGGGTGAACAGGTTCGTATGATCGCCCACCGTCTCCGCGCTGCCTTGAAACAGGATGCCGCCGGGATTCAGGCTGTAATGGAACAACGGAATCAATTTCTTCTGCACTTCCGCCGTCAGGTAGATCAGCAGGTTGCGGCAGCTCAAAAGATCCAGCTTGGTGAAGGGCGGTTCCATGATGAGGTTCTGCGGCGCAAAAATGACCAGTTCGCGGATCTCTTTGCGCACGCGGTAGCCGTTCGCCTCCTTGGTGAAGAACCGCTTGAGCCGGGCTTCCGACACATCGGCGGTGATGTTGGCCGGAAAGACGCCCTGCCGGGCCTTGTCGATCGCATCGCGGTCCAGATCGGTGGCGAAAATTTGAATGGCAAATTGTCCCTTGGGCTTGAGCGCCTCGACGGCCTCTTTGAGCACGATGGCCAGCGAATACGCCTCTTCGCCCGTGGAGCAGCCGGGCACCCAGGCGCGGATCCCCTGGCCGGACGTGCGGTCCGCCAGCAGCGCGGGCAATGCCGCTTTGCGCAACTGCTCCCACGCGGCGGGGTCACGGAAAAAGTTGGTCACGCCGATCAGCAGTTCCCGGAACAGCAGGTCCAGCTCCTGGGAATTCTCCTGCAGGTAGCGGACATAGCCCGACATTTTATGGAGCTGATGGATGCCCATGCGCCGCTCGATGCGGCGATAGAGCGTGTTCCGTTTGTAGAAGGAAAAATCATTGCCGGTGTGGGTGCGCAGCAGGAGGATGATCTTTTCCAGGGCGCTCTGCGTCTTGTCTTCCAAAACTGCTTCCGTCCGCGCAAGGAGCGGGGTGCGCCGCAGGTAGGCGAGAATTTTTCCCGGCAGTTCGCCCGGCGGCGCCACGATGTCCGCCAGCCCGGCATCAATCGCGCTGCGGGGCATGGAGTCGAATTTGGCCGTGCCCGGTTCCTGCACCAGCACCACGCCCGCTTTTTCCTTGATGGCGCGCAGGCCCAGCGTGCCATCGGAACCCATGCCGGAAAGGATCACGCCGATGCTGCGCTCCTGCTGGTCCTGCGCGAGCGAGCGGAAGAAAAAATCAATGGGCAGCCGCAACCCGCGCGGCGCGGTGGGTGCCAGCAGGTGCAAAACACCATGCAGCAGGGACATGTCCTTGTTGGGCGGGATCACATAAACGCAATCGGGTCGCACGGCAGTGCGCTCCCTGACCTGGATCACCTTCAGGCCGGTCGCGCGCTGGAGCAGTTGCGGCATGATGCCCTTGTGCGTGGGATCCAGATGTTGAACGATCACAAACGCCATCCCGCCGGCCACCGGCACCCGGCCTAAAAATTGTTCCAAAGCTTCCAAGCCCCCCGCCGAAGCCCCGATGCCGATGATGGGAAACGACGGTTTCGCGGACGTGGCAGCCGTTTTTGAGCGTGTCACGGGGACGTTTTTTTTGAGGAGGCGGAACCCGGAAGGTTTTTTTTTCATGCACCAATCACTTTCTACGCTTAAGCATGACAGCTTTGGTTCCGGCTGACCAGTACGGCATCACTAATTTTGGCGGGGCCGGCGGGGACAACCGCTTTTTTTGCAGCCGGTGATTTGTTGCCCGCCCAAACCAGCGCAATCAACATGGGGGCGATCTCCTCCAGCGGCAGGATGAAATCCACGTCACCGGTGTTGATGGAAGTTTCCGGCATGCTGAAATTTTCCGACGTGGGCCGGTCCTGGGCGATGACCATGCCGCCATTTTCTTTGATGGCTTGGACGCCGAAGGAACCATCACCATCGCCCCCCGTGAGGACCACGGCGATGGCGCTTTTGGTGTAAATCTGCGCCACCGAGGCAAACAATGGCTCGGCGGAAGG
>DASZCA010000298.1:0-3985 GCA_035943555.1 Verrucomicrobiia bacterium | reverse complement strand
GCGTGGAAGTAGATGGCACGGAGAAGAAGGCTTTGTTGTTGCGGCCGAAGCGCAAATCCTAAGCTGAAGCACGGCAGATTTTAAAAATAAAAAAAGCGCGGACAAGAAATTGTCCGCGCTTTTTGTTAAGCAAAAACGGTTATTGATCGACGACTTTCAAGGTGTAGTTCCTTGAAGATTCGCTGTTCGGCTGCGGGACTTTGCCGAAAGCGTTGTAGAGGTAGTCGAACTTGAAGCGGTAGTTGACTGCACCCACGCCCGGAGGCACGGAGACGACGCCTTCCCAGCGGTTCGGAACCATCGGTACCTGGCGCAAGGGCGTCGGCTGGCCGTTGACGATGACGTAGGGCTTGATACTCTCCCAACGCAGCGCCTGCTGCTTGGAATCAAAGGCGACCTCGACGGGATAGAGGTTGTCCGTGTTGCGCACCTGCTGGTTGGGCGTCAGGCGCGTGAACTGGCCGGTCGTGCAGCCAGCAAGCAGCAGGACGGGCAAAAGCGGTAGAAATTTCTTCAACATATCGCTCTAGGATGGCAGAAAAAGCAATCAGATGTAAAGTTGGATTTCCACGCTTGAACGGTCGTATGGTTTCGGCAATCCTGCCGCGCATGAATTCCCCGTCCCCGTCCCGCCCGGCGACCAGCAATTTCCGCTGGGTCATCTGTGCGCTGCTGTTCTTCTCGACGACCGTGAACTACATGGACCGGCAGGTCATCAGCTACCTGAAGGAGTTTTTTTGCACAGCGGTGGATCATGGTGGCTTTGGCTGGAGCAACTCAGATTATGCAAATGTCACCACCGTCTTCACCGGCTTTTATGCGGGCATGACCATTCTCGCCGGTTGGGTGATTGACAAGATCGGTACCAAGCTCGGCCTTGCGTTCGCGCTCATCATCTGGTCCATTTTTGGTATCGCCAATGCGTTCGTCGGCAGCCTGACAGCGGCGCATATGATCGTGCGCAGCCTGTTCGGCATTGGCGAGGCGGGCAATTTTCCCGCCTCGATCAAGACCGTGGCCGAATGGTTTCCAAAACGAGAACGCGCCTTCGCTACCGGTATTTTTAACAGCGGCTCCAATGTCGGCGCGATGATCAGCGCACTGTTTGTTCCGTGGTGTCTCATCCATTTTGGAGACCAGCAAGGCTGGAAAATGGCCTTTGTCCTCACCGGCGCCATCGGCTTTATCTGGCTGATTTTTTGGTTCTGGTTCTACGCCCCTCCCGGGCAGCATAAAGGCATTTCCCAAGCGGAATACGATTATATCCACAGCGACAAGGATGAAACAAAGGCTGATGAATCGCAGGAAGATAAATCCGGGAAAAAAGTTTCTGCTTCGCTGATCTCCTTCCAAGGTCGCCTGCCGGCCGCAGGATTCGCCGGCGTGACTAGCATGCTCATTTTTCTGTGCCTTTTTGTTCATTTCATTTCCCGGATGTTCCCGAGCCTGACCGAGAGAAACGCCATCATTTTATACGCAGTTGTCGGTACGGTCGCCTTATGGGTCAGTTTTGCCGCGCAAGTGAAGCGCTGGCACGACTTGGGGAAGTCCGGTTGGTCCGTTCTGCCCAATCTGTTGATTGTGGCCGGCCTCATCATCACGGTGTATCTGCTGCGACTCAAGCTGGGCACTCTGAATTTCGATATCACCCATTTCAAGCTGCACTACTTGGCCAGCCCCTACGCCATCGCCAATCTGCTCACCGGGACCGTCGCCGTCGTCATGCTTGTCATCTTGGCCACCCGCCCAGGAAAGGTAGGCGCCAATAAATATGGGGAGGCCACCACCTCCGGCTTGCTCGGCTACCGGCAGACGTGGGCGTTTTTCTTCGGCAAATTTTTCACCGATGGCGTCTGGTGGTTTTATCTGTTCTGGTTGCCGGATTATTTGACAAAGCAGTTTGGCATGACGAAGCATGAGATCATGCTGCCTACGTTCATCGTTTATGGCGTGGCCATTTTTGGTAGCGTCTACGGTGGCAGCATTCCCATGACACTCATGAAGCGCGGTATGCCGACCTACAAGGCCCGCATGACCGCGATGTTCATCATCGCCTTGTTCCCGCTGACCGTTTTGACCACGCAATATTTCGCCAACGTCAGCCAGTTTGGGCACTGGGCTTCAACTCTGGCCGTCGCCATCATCTGCATCGGCGCCGCCGCGCATCAGGCGTGGTCGGCAAATCTGTTCACGACCGTCTCTGACATGTTCCCAAAAAAATCCGTCGGCTCCGTCACAGGCATCGGCGCCATGGCCGGCGGCCTTGGCGGCGTGATCGTCTTGAAGCTTTCCGGTACGCTAACCGATGCTTTCAAGGAAAACCCGCAACATGCCTATCTGATCATGTTCGCCGTCTGCGCCCTGAGTTACCTCACCGCTTGGAGTTTGATGAAGGCCTTTGTGCCACGCCACAAACCTATCACGGATATTTGAGGTCTATCGAAAGTAAAAAGCCCGTTGAAGCGTTTGCTTCAACGGGCTTTGTTTTTGCCGGGGGCAAATCAGATCGTCTGGCTCAGATAGCCGCCGTCCACGCGGATGTCCGTGCCCGTGACGAATGAACTCGCCTTGGACGACGCGAGGAAGATGCACGCGCCGACCAGTTCGCCGGACTCGCCGAACCGGTTCATCGGGGTATGGCCCCAGATCGCCTTGGTGCGCGCCGTGGGCGAGCCGTCGTCATTGAACAGCAGCTTGCGGTTCTGTTCCGCCGGGAAAAATCCGGGCGTGATGGTGTTGACACGCACGCCTTTGGTCGCCCATTCGCGCGCGAGAAATTGCGACAGGTTCAACACGGCAGCTTTTGCAGCAGAATAACTCATGACGCGTGACAGCGGCAGATGGGCCGAGACGCTGGCGATGTTGATGATGCTGCCCTTGCCGCGCTGGCACATGCCGGGACCGAATTCCTGACATGGCAGGAACGCGCCGCCAATATAATTCAGATCAAGGTTGGCATTGAGGGCTTCGAGCGAAATGTTCTCAAACGGATTGTCGGCGGTGACGGTGACCTTGGGGTCGTTGCCGCCGGCGGCATTCACCAAGATCGTCGGCGCACCGAAGGTGGCTTCGATTTTCTTGTGTGCTTCAGCCAGGCTGGCTTTGGCGCTCGCGTCGCAAGAGAAAAATGCCGCGTGCCCGCCCTTGTCGGTGATGGCTTTGACACGGGCCTGGCCGCGCTCTTCGTTGCGGCCCAGCACCGCGACTTTCGCACCGGCACCGGCAAGACCTTCCGCCAATGCACCGCCGAGCACGCCGGTGGCGCCGATGACAATCGCCACTTCGCCCTCGAGTGAAAAAAATTCTGAGGTGTTCATATGGTTCAGCGTTGCACACGGGCGCCGCCGCCGCCAAACGTTTTCTCCACTTCTTTGCGCGTGGCCATGCTCGTGTCACCGGGCGTGGTCGAGGCCAGAGCACCGTGCGCCGCGCCATATTCCACGGCCTTCTGGGCGTCGTTGAATTCGAGGAAACCGAATTGCAGGCCGCTGGCGAAGCTGTCGCCGCCGCCGACGCGGTCGAGGATTTCCAATTCTGGATACTTGCGGCTCTCAAAGAATTTGCCGTCGTGCCAGAGAATCGCGCTCCAGTCGTTCTTCGTCGCGGTGATAACACGGCGCAACGTGGTGGCGGCGACCTTGAAATTCGGATAGGTCTTCACGGCGGTCTCGATCATCGCCTTGAACGCATCCGTCTCGATGTGGCTCAGGTTGTGGTCAGCTCCCTTCACTTCAAAGCCGAGCGACGCGGTAAAATCTTCTTCGTTGCCAATCATCACATCGACGTATTTGGCGATCTCCTTGTTCACTTCCTGGGCCTTCTTCAGGCCGCCGATGGATTTCCAGAGCGACGGACGATAGTTCAGATCGTAACTGACAATGACGCCATGCTTTTTAGCTGCCTTCACGGCTTCGATGGTTAACGCGGCGGTGGATTCCGATAACGCGGCGAAGATGCCACCGGTGTGCAACCAGCGCGTGCCGAC
>DASZCA010000297.1:0-11860 GCA_035943555.1 Verrucomicrobiia bacterium | reverse complement strand
GCCAGCATCGCCTCCACGTCCCCCCGTGCCGTGCCGTATTTCTCTCTCGAAACCGTGATGACTTCCTCCCGCCGTGCTGCAAGTGCGGTGGTATCCGGCTGTGGAAGCAACGGGACGGACAAATTGAAATCAAAATCACTGCGTTCAACGCGGCATACGGCCTGCCCGGTTTCCAAGTTCCGCAAATCCTTGGATTCAAAGAACGAAAACCCCTCGGCCAGCTTCTTGGCATCATCATCACCCACACGAAATACAATGCGGGTATATGGATGCGTCATCACCGCGCTCGCCACTTCAGGACTACTCCGCAACTGATGCAGTTCGTGATGGGCGAGCGTGAGGCCAATGCGATATTTCCGCGCCCCCGACAAAATCTCCGCCATACTCGGCGTGATGAAGTTGGCGAATTCATCAATGAAGATATTGAACAATCGGCGTGATTCGATCCGCTGCGCCTGCCGGCTCATGGCAATCTGCTGAAACTTGGACACCATGAGCGTGCCAAGCAGATGCGAGTTTTCCCGGCCAAGCAATCCCTCCGGCAATTTCGCCAGAAAAATTTTGCCCGTATCCATGATGTGCGCGAAGTCCAATTTGTTGTCCGGCTGCGATACCATGTGGCGGATTGGCTTCTGTGCCAGGAACGTGTCCAACCGGGTGAGGATCGAGCCGATGGATTTATTGCCGGAAAGATGTGGGAAACTTTTCTGCCAGAAATACACCACTTCGGAATCGCGGACTGATTTCAGGAAATCATTGCGGAAGGTGGGTTCAATTAGGAAACGGCGTAAATCGGCGATGGTGCCGCGCCGGTTGCTTTCCAAAAAGGCGAGAATCGCGTTTTGCAGGACGCTATTCATTTGGTCGCCCCATGACGTTGAAAGCCGTTGGAACACGGCAACCAAGTCAGAGGCCAGCAGATTTTTCTCAAGGTCGCTGTGGGCTGACAGGATGTTAAAGCCGATTGAAAACTGCTCATCTGCCGGATCAACCAAAACCACATCGCTGATTCGCTCTGGCGGGATGATGCCCAAGATGCGGTCAATCAAATCACCATGCGGGTCAAGCACGGCAATGCCTTCACCGTTCTGGATTGATTGCTGGATGAGATTGAAAAGCAATGTGGACTTGCCGGTCCCGGATGCGCCAATGATATGGGTGTGATGCACCCGCTGTTCCGATGACAACCGGACTTCAACTATCTCGCCCGCGTGCTCGTTACTTCCAAGCAACAAGCCTTGCTGCTGCCGAACAATGGCCGGTGCCGCCTTGGATTTGACGGACTGCCGCTGAAAGACCGGTGAACGGACGGCACTCGACGGCAGATGCACAAAGCTGATCAATTCGTCGCTGTTCAACAGCATCCCCGTTCGCCGTGTCTGGCGGCACAACACGTCCTCAATGTGTTCTTCAAAAGGGTAGTCGTCGTTTTGGAGGGGGATAAGTTCGTTGCCGTTCGGTGCGGCGAATACGCGCAACGATCCGGCAAGGTCGCGGGCCAATTGCAGCATCCGTTCACGCTCTCCGGTACGAATCAGGATGCGAACGACGGCGGCAAATAGAGGGCGGGCAATCTTCTTTTCCGCTGCACCGGCCAGTTCAGGCGAATTGACGAAGAACGGTTTTCCGTCCACGTGGGCGACGGATCGGATGATGCTTTCCGGCCACGGCTCGTGCGCAGGCTCGAACAAGACTTGAAACAAACCGAGTTCGCCGGGATGCAACTCGGCCAGTGCGCCGACAATGCCGATGAACGGGTCAAGTTTGCCGCTCGCTAATGGCAGCATGAATTCATGCGCCAAACCGAATTCCACTGCCAACATTTCGTCGCCTTGGCTGGCATCCCAGGCTTTTTCCAAAATGCCTTCCTGTGGCACAAACACGGCCTCGGGGAAATATGCCTGCAACTGCCGCCGAAACAACGGAGCATCACTGGCTGCCGTGGTAAATTGCGCTGTGACTTTCTTGTGACCGCCTAGAAGTTCAAAGGCAATCGGTTCGCGGCACAGGGACAAGTTTGAAAGAAATTGCTCGAATGCATCTCGCGAGACATCGAGCTTGTCCGGAAGCGATGCTTGGAATTCAACGAGTGAATCCCGGATAAGGGAAACCGGCTCCGGTTCCTCGTCGAGTTCCGGTTCAACTGCTGCTGGTGGAGCGGTGCTTAATTTTTTGCTCAACCCTTGCACCAGCGAACTCAAGAAGGTCGGCCTGGCGGTGTCATCAAGACGCGGGGCGGCGGGGAGATAATGGCCGTGGAAGGGAACAAAGGGCGGTTCGGGGGAAACCGGCTCAGCAAAGACCTGCCAACCGCGCCCGCGCTGTTCCCAGCGTTGAAACTGCTCGCTCAATTGTTCGTCGAGCCGGGACATGGTTCAGGTTCTTGGCAGCGATACCACGGTGGGCTTGTATAGCTCGCTCAAAATGGGGCTATGCTCCATGAAGCGAACCAATTTGATACCCTTGGCTCCCGTCACTTCCTCGACCTTCGCCTTTACCACGGCGTTCACCGTGTCGAGATACATGAGCCGGGTGTCGTGACGGTAATATGTCTCTTTTCGGAACCAGTTTTCGTAGATCGGGCCGAATACCGGGGACTTGATGAGGGTGGCATCAAGGTCTTTCAGTCCCATAGCCACCACATTGCGGAGGGTGTAGATGAGGAACACGAAGCCAGCCAACAGCACGATTGCGCCTAGAATCAAGCCAAGGTATCGAAATGACAGGGCAACCGTCATCAGGACGGCAATCATCACCGCCAGTAATTGCCACAAGCGGATGACAGCAGGGATTTCCGCAAACCGGCACGAATAGAAGTACGCTGTGCCGAAGGGCGCAGCGCAGATGTCGAATATCAGCCGCTCGCGGGTCATTCGCAGATATTGACGCTCGGACGACAAGACGCCGCCCTCGGCAAAATCGACGTAGGCGATGTCGAGGCCGGGGACTTCCCGGTCCTTCAATTCCTTTTCGATGCCTGCGTAAAACTCCTTGCCGGACGTGCTGAAACCGGGAACCAACGCATACCAGTGTTCAATCACGTCCTCTTGCTTCGGCCCAAAGAATCCAAACATATTTTTCCCTTTAGTTCCCGATTATTTTTGGTTGCGGGGCAGGATGAGCAAGGCCACCCCAAACGCTAGCGACAAGAAAGCGCCATAGGTGAGGATGTGGAACAAGTCATCTTTCAGTTTGAGATACCAATACACGCCGACGACGTATGGGAGGACGCCGGTAATTTGCGCCACATGCTTTTGGCTCTGCTTTGCAAACCCGGCAATGATGGTGACAACGCAAAAAACCGGGATCGCCCAGAGAAGGCGGTGCTGGTCGCCCATTTTTTGGAGGTCAAAGCCGGACAGGTTGGCTCCGAAAAACTGCGCCCAAGGCAGGAAGAAGCTGACGCCCAAACCGAGGGCACACAGGTTAACCAACTCCGTTCGGCCTACACTGACGGCTTTGTTTCCCGGCGCGGCGGCAGGGGTGGAGGGTTCGGGATTTGACTTTTTGGTGATGGTGATTTCGTCAGACATATGGATTTCCCTTTCATGTTGTTGATGTTTTGAACGCCATTGAACAAAACCCCGCGGACATTCCTTGAAGACACGCCCTTAAATGAAACCCGGAGCAAAATGGATATTGCCGGCACATTGGACGCGGCGCAATTAGATTTTGAAAAAATAAAATTGACAATGTGGGGCGGCCCTCCAACATCCAACCAAGTATCAGAATGAATGATTCGATTTCAACTTCTGACAAGATCAGAAATGCCCGATGGCACAAGGCTGTCGCTTGGGCAATGTTTCAAGTTTTCGTCCCCTTTGTGTTTGTGATCGTTTGTTGGCCGATTGCCGCGCTCGGAAAAGTTGACAGCGCATTTGAAAGAACCTTTTTCGGCGCTGATACTCTTTTGGTGGGGGCAATGCTATTCATCGCGATTGTCATTGAAATTCACATTGAAAAGAACCTGAACAATCATCTTTTTAAAAAACGTAGTTTAGATTGTTACTGGTATTTTTCATTGTTTTTTGTCCTGTTGTTTCTCGTTTTTTATGCTGCAATCAAATACAAATCAATGACATTTGAATCAACTTCCGCAACTGCTCACAATTATTCTGATCCCATGGTACAAAGGGCGGTGTACGGGTGTATTTCTGGTGGGATACTTGCCATTGTGTGGAGCTTGGCCGCAGGACTGCATATAAATATAATTTTTCGAGAAGCCGAATTGACTGAATTGGAACAGGCGGTAACTGAATAAAATTCCGGGGCAAATAACATGGAGCTAATCTACGGTTTTATACTGGTTTGCATAATTGGCATAGCTTTTGCCATCGCTAAATTCATTAAAGATTTTAGAAGACTAAAATCTATTGATGTTCGTTGTCATGAGCTTCGGGCAAAGGTGAAAATAAAACGCGACTTAAATGCTGGCATCCCGATTAGGCTGAACCGGCATACATGGGCGGAGTTTGAAGGCAAGATTCAAAATTTGAAGCGTGTGATCGTTGTGGCTGACATTGTTCAGCAGCCCGATAATTCCCTGCTCGCCGCCGTGATACATAATTTCGGAAGGGAAGTGCAGTATTCATTTATTGTTTCAAAGAAAAATGCCGAAGCAGAATTGCATGGCCATTTGGAAAGTTTTCAAGCTTTGGCAATGCTTGCGATAAAAAAACATAATTTATCAAAATCGGTGACAGATTTGGTTAGTATAGAAGCTTTACCTGATGACTGGAATTGCGTCCCTCTTGTTTTCTACCGAATTGAAGATCCAGGTACTGTCACCGGTTTCAAGACGCTTGCGTTTTGGGGCGACAAGGAGAACACTGGCATAGCTGACACATATGAGATGCTACCTCCTGCTGTGGCTGATGCGCTGGCGACTGCCTTGATGAGTGGCGCACCGCAACCTGTCAAAGAAATGATCAGCAAACTCGAACAGGATAACTTTCAGGGCGCACAACTGTTCCTTGCCGAAAACGTCCCAACGAAAAAAGTCCAAACTCTTACACTTGATGTCCGGAGAAATTGACTGTTTTGATGTAAAAATGGTATAAATAAAGGTGCCAATGAAAAGCTACAAATACCTTGGTATAATCACGACTCTGTATATCACTTTTCAGCTTGTTTCTGATGTGACTGCTGGCAAGTTGATAAATGTTTTTGGATTTCCGGTATCCATAACGGTTATTTATTTCCCAATTACTTACGTTTTCGCTGATGTCCTCACTGAAGTTTATGGCTATGCTCGGGCTCGAAGGGTGGTATGGCAAGTTCTCCTTGCCTCATGTCTCGCTGGGTTAATTTATCAATTGGCGGCCGTTCTGCCGCCTGCGAATGGATTCGATGCAAATGATGCTTATGTTCGCGTGCTTGGTTCAGTTCCGAGAATCCTGCTCGGCGGCTGGATTGCGGTATGGGTTGGAGGCATCTTGAATGATTATGTCATGGCCAAGATGAAAATCTGGACCAACGGCAAACATCTTTGGACAAGGACGGTCGGTTCAACAATAATCGGCGAATTTGCGAACACTGTGTTATTTTACTCAATCGCACTATCAGGAATTTTACCCATGAATATTCTTGTCCAAGCCATTCTGACTGGCTGGGTGATCAAGTGCGTTGTAGAAGTGGTTCTCACCCCTTGGACATATTTTGTTTGTGGAAAATTGAAAAAACTCGAGAACGAGGACTATTACGACAGGAAGACAGATTTCAATCCGTTTAGCTTAAAAGTATAAAGGTCCCGCCCAAGTTGTTTGGGCAGGACTTTTTAAGAATTAACCGGTTGAACCAGATTCCTCAAACCGTAGCCTCAATTCACCAAGATGCGGCATATCAATAATCGCTCGGTGTCCTGACTTAAATCCGGCTCGTTCCAGCCAGCCGCCCCGCAACCGGATCATTGGTTTGGTTTTGCCAGCGGCAAAATCACCAACCGTTTCGATTTTCAGGCTCCGCACTTTGGCACTCATGCGGCTACCTCGGTTTCCATCATCCGGTCATTGCGTTGCTCCATTAACACGAGGATGCGTTCATATAATTTGATGTTCATATATTTCCTTTGTTTGTGGCTCTGTGAACCCATCCGTAATCGTATGACACGATGGAAGATCGAAGTAGGAGGGCAAACTTGCCAAAACTGGCAAGGCGTAAAAAGGGCGACGCGTATGAACACCCATTGGATGCGTATGGCCAACTTCAATTTGTTGCAAGAAGCAAAACTTGCCGAAATCGGCAAGATCAGACTTCTAAACGGGCTTCTGATCAATTGTTTTCATCCCCCCCCATTGATTAGCCATTGCTTCGGCAATTCCCTCGAAGGTGCGGCTACGCTCTCTTGCCCTATGTGGACCGGGTGAAAGATAGTGCAGGCGCTCACGCTTTCTTTTCGGTAGTCTCATCATTTGTGCGTGGACGTTCTTCGTGGGCGTCAGTGGTGGCAAACCGTGAAGCCAAAGCCATGTCTCCTTCTGTTCCTTGTGGCCGAACTGATACGGCTGGATCGACTGCGATCTTTTACCGATTTCCGATCCCAGTACGTTCATGGGATTTTCCAAGGCGACTCGGGGACTGATTTTTATCGCCCTGTTCCACAGAGCTGCCGTTCATCGCAAGGTTTTGAGGCGTTCGGCGTGCTTCGCCATTCCAATGCCATAGGTTGAATTGCCGGAAAGCGCTATGGAGGTGCACGGCGGATGGAGGATGATCAAGTCCCAGAATCCTGCGGGTGATCGCCGCAAAATCTTGGTGATGTCGCCTTGAATGTGGAACGGCGAATTGTCCTCGGCGGGGAGGAGATCGCAACTCCAGGCGTCGTGCCCTCGGGCACGCATGGCGCGGCGGACAACGCCGCTGAACTCGCAGCCTATAAGGATCTTCTTTTTGCGTGATTGAGACATTTTTGATGGGATTGGATTATTGATAACTTTGAATACATGACTGCTTCTGAACCCGCTCGGCGAATATTCCAAGCCGGCTATTATCGGGGAATAAAAAGCCCCTCTCGTAAGAGGGGCGTGAATCAAAGAGCGAATTCCTGTTGTTCAAGGGAAACCCTTATCCGCTCCACTTCCGCAGGCTTTGGGGGCTGGCCCTGGTCGGATGCTTCAGGAACGTCACGCCGCATCGCTAGAGGCAACCACGGTGCGATGTAGTGAATGTTCGACCATGCGGCCCAATACTCATTCGACAGCGTATTACCGTGGATGATCCGCGCGGGGATGCCCCAGAGTGTTGTATTGATGAACGCCATGTCGCAGGCGGTACGGCTGATGTCGATGGCCATCACCCGCAACCGCCGCCGGGCTTCCGGCGAACATGCCTCACCCAACGACAGAATCATTGCCCCCGCACCGCAGGCCGGCTCACAGACGGTGATCGGCCCTTCGGTGGGGAATGATTCCATGTCTCCAAGGGTCATCCTCGCCATCAGCTGACAGATTGTCTTGGGCGTATGAAACTCACCGTTCCACTGCTGGCCTTTTGAGGACAAGGCGAACTCCATATAGTGTCCGCCAAGAACATCCTCAAACGGCTTTGATTCCATCTCATTGACCAATTTGCCAAGTGCTTCCGCAAACACACCCAAGTCCGTCGTTTCCCACTATTTGACTTCTTCGAGATATTCCGCCTCGCGAGTCTGTACGGCAAGCGCGCAGGCCGCGAAGCGGGTGAAGGCGTCAAAGACACGCCGGGTGTCATGACGATGGGAAAGGCGTTCGAGGATTTTGCGAAAGTCGCCGGGAGACGACTTCCGCATATTCACGTTGCTCCTTCCAGCAATGGCTCGCTTTCCCGCAGGGATTGCAATGCACGGTCAATATCCTCGCTGGTCAGAATCCATTCACGGTGCGGTAGCTCGGCAATCACCACCCATTTGAAACGGTGATACCAATTCAGAGCCCGCTCATCATCGCCGCAATGGTCGGCCAGGATGGCCAGTGCCAGTTGCGCCGGTCCGCTGCCGGAGTAGCCCCACTCAAACTCGGTCGGACTGTGGTTCCACAGGTCCAGCCTGGGGTTCAACCGGCGCCCATCCATCGTGACGATGACGGCATAGCCTTCACGTCGTCCTGAATAATGCTTCATTTGAGGCCCTCCATGACGAGCCGGACTTCCTCCGCCGAGAGGTGTTCCGGCTCCATGTCCTGTTGCGGAAACTCATACACCCTGACGAAGCAGAACCGGGCCAGCCGGCACGCGATGTCTTCGCGTCCCGCCCTGCCTGCATCGTTCTCGTCGAGCATGATGATGACCTGGCTTTTGCTGTCGGTATGCTGCCGGATCAGTTCCTCCTGGGTTGCCGACAGGGTGCTGCCCATGAGGGCAACCACCTTCTTGCATCCATGCTGGTGGAGCTTCATGCAATCGAAGAAGCCCTCGACGATGAACAACGGTCCGGATTGTCTGACCGCCAGGTCAATGTTGAACAGCTCCTGTGATTTCCTGAATCCCTGGGGCAGCTTGTATTTGGGGGTGCCCTCCGGTGGTTCGCCGGGGAAGCGTCCCGCATACGCCACGACCTCGCCTTTGGCATTGTGGATCGGAATGGCGATGCGGTCGGCCATCATGCCCTTGGAACAGAAGCCGACGCCGAAATCCACGATGGTTTCAAGCGAAAGGCCGCGATCCTGCAAGAGATACGGATGCTCTCGTTCCAGTTTGTCCAGCCGGAATTTCAAAGGCGTGTTGGGCACGCCTTTTTCCGCGCTGACTGCCACGGGGGCGGCGGGACGTTTGGCCGCCAGCGTTGAGGCCGGAGCTGTATCTGCCTCGCCTGCATCTTCGGCAGACATTTCCTCGGCATCGAGGTTGAACCATTCGATGGCTTTCAAGGCCGCCGCATGGATGCTTACGTCCTCCAACTTTGCGATGAAATCGAGGACATTCCCGCCATGCTTACATTCCGAAAAGCAGTTCCAGATATTCTTGCTGATACTCACCCGGAACTGCGTCGGGTTGCTGCCCTTGTGGATGGGACACGGCCCGCTCAGACTGTCGGTGCCGCGCTTGAACTTGTCCAGAAGGCCGTAATGACCCAGGACCTGTTCCATGGTGATGGCCGCCTTGACGGCCTTGAAGTCAACGAACTGTGCTTTTGGCATATTTCTCCTATGTTGTGTTTTGAGGGACTCGTGCAATTCGTGAAGTCGAACCGCATCCAAATTGAATCCTATCTTCCGCAGGAGAAATCAGTAGGAGGGTAGACTTGCCAATTCTGGCAAGTCGAGGAGAGCCGATATTTTGGCGGATTTTCCACACTGCCAGACAAGTGAGAAAGGGTCTTTTTCCAATACAGTCCGGTCGGCAAAAAGAAATAGTCCGTGGCCGCGCTTCAGTCGCGAGCAGGCTTCAAGCAGCGATGTGACGCGCATGGCATTCGTGGTGACAGTCAGCACGCGGAAACGATGGATGCCAAGCTTCCGCTGGTGGACTTTCTGTGTCCATGTCGCCTCGTATGCGAGAAGCTTGCGAAAGAAGGAAGTTTGCGCCAGTCCGCTTCGCACAACTGGCATGGTGCCCCGGTCGGCTTCAAGAAAGAAATACATCCGCTGCATCTGGCCGATATGATCCGTGTATTCCAATGCGAACACCTGGTCGGGAACGACGCCAAGCGTTATGCCGCGATCCGGAATCTTCACCTGCCATTGGAACTGATTCCGCTGTGATTGGAGTGCGAGCTGGTCTTCGTACAGCAAACGGATGTTGCCGGATTTCCGGCAGGCGAGTTCAATGGATACCATCACGTCGGACACTAGGATCGCGTGTTCAAGGAACATCCGTCCGACATCGTGGTTTTCGCTCCATGCGGCGGCAACGCCAAGCTCCCGTTCCAAGAGCAATCCGCCTTTGGCGCTCAATCCATAGACCATCGGGCGCGTCCCGCCGCGTTCGTAGTATTCAAGTTGGGCGCGAGGCCGCTCCAAATATCCGTGATGGTAGAGCAGTTTTAGCCGGCGCAATACCTGTTGGGGGCTGCTGGCAAGCAAGGCGACGATCTGGTGCGAGCGCAAGAACCGGTGCCGGTGAATGAGCCGGATAATTTCGCGGTCACGTTGTGTAAGCTGCATCGGGGCAACTGTTGAAGCCCGTTTGAAACGGGGTGATCTGATGTTTGGCATCCTTGCAGATTGCCGCGAATGGAAGAAACGATGGAGGTGGGTGGATATGCCAATTCTGGCAAGTTTTTATATTTGAGGACTATATGAGAAATAAAAGTGTCTTTTCTGACGACCTATCTCATATGCCCCCAAGAATCTTGCATGTTGCCACTTTGTCGGACAGCGAGCCAAAAAATCTACTAGATTTTGATCGTTCACCTTCTAAACTGGTTTCATGGTTGACAGGAAAAAGACGCTTCCGAAAATTCTGTCCTTGTTGGACACCCGCCTTGGGGTGGACTTGACGCAATATAAAGAGGGCACGTTACAACGGCGAGTTGCACGGCGGATAGCAGCCCTCAAGCTGGCGTCCTTTGAAGCCTATTTGACTCTCTTGCGAAAGGATGAGATAGAGTTGCAGTCCCTTTTCAGTGATTTGTTTATCCAAGTGACAGAGTTTTTCCGGGATGCCCATGCCTTTGACTTGCTCAAAAATAAGTTTCTCGCCGATCGGTTGGCTGAAAAGGGACGCCAAACGTTTCGGGTATGGGTTCCAGCCTGCTCGACGGGAGAGGAAGTTTATTCAATTGCCATCATTTGCTCGGAATTGCTCGGCGTAAAAAGGGACGTTCAACTGCAAATTTTCGGTACCGACATCAACGAGAAAAACCTGGAAAAAGCGCGTACGGGCGTTTACTCAGACTCTATACGCAAGCAAATTTCCCCGCAACGTCTCGCAAGGTATTTCGACCGGCTGGAACAAGGCGTCTACCGGGTAAAAAAGGGCATTCGCGAGGTTTGTGTGTTTGCTCGCCACGATGTCACCGCCGACCCGCCGTTTTCAGCCATGGATTTGATCTGCTGCCGCAATTTGCTGATATATTTCCAACAGTCGCTACAGGAACGCCTGATTCCGGTTTTTCATTATAGCCTGCGCAACTCGGGAATCCTGTTCTTGGGCCTTTCCGAGACCGTTGGTCGCCACTCGGACCTTTTCGAGTTACACGACAAGCGCATTAAAGTTTTCACGAGAAAAGAGAAGTCGCCGGGAGCCTTGGCCTTGGATAAGTTTCGGAATCCGCCTGCATCTCGTTTTGCGAGAGCCATTGCTCCAAACGTCCCAAAGTTCAAAAAGGAACATCGTCTGACTGAAAAATCAATTCATACCTTGGTCAGCAAGGCCGTTCAGGAAAACATCGGAGCGGAAGATGCCCTCAATATCGTCCCGCTTTCCATTCCGCAGTCCTCCGACAAGATCTATTTAGTATTTTTGGACTCCTCGGGAGCTAAACGGCATATCGAGTCAAATGGGGCGAAGGGCCAGACTAAAAACGCTAGCCTGCGTAGAGAGCTCTCTAAAAGTCGGGACTCCTTGCGGCAGATGAGTGAGCGTCGAGAGGCCGTCAGCGAAGAGTTGCGGGCCGCAAACGAGGAGGTCATTTCCAGCAACGAAGAGCTGCAAAGCACGAATGAGGAACTCGAAACGGCCAAAGAGGAGCTTCAGTCCATTAACGAAGAACTGGGTGCGCTTAACCGCGAACTAAAGAGCCGAAATCTAGATTTGGAAAAGTCGGCAGCGATTTCCAGCCAGTTCACCGCCATCGTAGATTCCTCGCACGACGCAATTATCAGCAAAAATCTTGAGAGCATCGTGCAGACGTGGAACGCTGGCGCCACGGAAATCTTCGGCTACACTGCCGAGGAGATGGTCGGAAAATCCATCACCATTCTGATTCCGGAGGATCACTACGACG
>DASZCA010000296.1:0-7431 GCA_035943555.1 Verrucomicrobiia bacterium | reverse complement strand
GGTAGGAAAAAGGTCGTGGTCCAAAAAACCGAACATTTCAGGTTCACCGGGAAGAATGAGATTTTGCCAGAGCCAGTTCAGGGCAATGCCATGCGAACGGCTGCCTTTGTGCCAGGGATTTGCGGGCAGGCGAAGATAGGGGACGCCATGCTGCACGGACAAAGCGGCGATGGCTGCGGCTGCGGCCTCGTCCGGGGAATTATCCGCGATCAGGTAAAGCGCCTGAGGCATGTTGTGGTGCACCAGCCGGATTTGCCAATCAATGACCTGTGGATCGGAGAAAGCAACGGTGACGAGAAGTTTTTTGCCGCGAATCAGATGTTGTAAGGCGATCAGGTCACCGGCCCGGGCGGGGCGGCGCATGTGGAGACGGTCGACGATGCGATAGCGCGTGGTCTTGATGAAATGCATGACCGGCCGGAGGCGGCGCCAGTCGGCGGCGGTGTAGGCTTTGAGCGGTTTCATCGCACACTCTTTTGAACTGCCCGGGCCAGCGGCTGAATGACGAGGTCGGTTTTGCAATTCAACTTGCTTTCAAATTTCAGATGCCAATCGTAACCGCGTTCATTTGTCGTGCTGGCACCACCGCGGTGGCATTTCATGTGCATGTCCTCAAAGGACCGTGACCAATAGTGATTAATGCGAAGCACATTAAAGACGGGGGAAATCGCAGGGCCGGCGACCTGTCCGGCGGTATCCGCACCGTGGCCGGTCCAATATTTGAATTGATGCACACCGGTTTTATAGACAAGTCGCGGGTTGGCGATGGTTTTAACCGTGGTGGTAGTGGGAAGTGCACAGACGGTGTAGGCTTCGGTAACGGGTAAAATCGGACGTTTAACATGGCCGTTCGCACCGAAATAAACGTGCCAGACCTCAATGCCGGCGTGATGGGCGAATGAAGACAATACGGGCAAAATGCCCTGGCTTTGAGGGGTGAAAAGGAACTCATCCACATCGATGAAGGCAATCCATCGGGCGTGATTTTTGAAACGCCGGATGCAGTCGTCATAGGCTGAAATCTGGCCCTTTTGCACGGGCCATTCAGTCAGGGTGACGAAGCCGGCGGTTAACCAAGGACGCAGGACTTCGTGGAAATCATCCGTGGAAAAATTATTGTACAGGTAGAAATGGGTGACACCGATGCCGGCGTGAAAGTTGAGCCACTCGTCAAGAAAAGGGGCTTCATCGCGAAAAATGGCGCAGACGGCGAGTTGATGTTGAACGCGGCGCGCAAGCTTGGGCTCGCGCCAACGCTTCCAAGCGCCCGCCGGCGCGCGAAGGGCGAGGCGCAGGCGATTACGGAAGGTGCCGAAGAGCGTTTTTTTCATCAACTGATGCGGGCGGTTGAAGCCAGCCGCGATAAGTTAAAAAATCTGTGGACGGGAGGAAATGACGAAGTTCGAATGACGAATGGTGTGAGTGAATGCAGGGGGTTGCATGAAGGCTCTATTCGGCCGCCTGCCACTTCGCCCGGCGGCGGATTTTTGGCAGTGCAAAAAGCCATGTCTACTGGTGTCAGCCCTCGTTGGAGATTGCGTTTCTTGACTTTAGCGGCGAGGGTGGTCAATAATTAATTTTGAAGTTCCCGAATGAGGCGAAAACATAAATCTCCTTTAGTAACCGTGCGACGGCCAGCAATGGAGCAAGATTTCCAAACAGGCTTTCCAAGCTCTCCCCAGTAAAATATGTCGCACCCCAAGGTCAGCGTCTGCATCGACGTCTACAATTATGCGGATTTTTTGCCTAAAGCGATCGAGTCGGCCCTTGCCCAGACTTTGCGTGATATAGAAGTGATCGTGGTGGATGACTGTTCGACGGATGATTCTTACGCGGTGGCGTGCCGTTATGCAAAGCGGGATGAGCGGGTGCGCGTGCATAAAAATCCAAAGAATCTGGGGATGGTCAAAAACCGCAACGTGTGCCTGAAGCTGGCGCAGGGAGAATTTGTAAAGTTCGTCCACGCGGACGATTACCTGTGCGCGCCCGACGCCCTGAGCAAACTGGTTGCGCGGATGGAATCGAACCCGGCGGTGAGCTTGGTGGCGTGTGCGATGCAAAATGTGAGGGAAGATGGCAGTGTGGAAGGACGGTCGCCGCGGTACTTCATGGAAAAACGTTTGCTGGCGGGAACGACAATCATCCAACGGTGCCTGCTGGAGCAGAAAAATCTGATCGGCGGGCCAAGTGCGACGCTGTTCCGTCGTGACCGCGCCGGACGGGGTTTTGATGAGAATTATTTTCATGCGGCTGATTTGGAGATGTGGCTTCACTTGCTGGAACAAGGCTGCTTCGGATATGTGGATGAGCCGTTGGTGGCGTATCGCTGGCACGACCGGCAGCAGACTGAAAAAGATCGCGGCACGCTGACGCAGGCGAACGACCAGCGCGCGATTTTGGACACCTATTTAGACAAGCCTTATCTCCGGCTACGCGTATGGATGAAGAAATATCTGGAACACGACGCGGTGCGGCAAACACTACGCCAGTGCCGGAAACTCGGTGAACGCGCGGTGGCGGCGGAGGTGTTGCGGAAGTATGGCGGCCGGCAACGCTATTGGTTCAAATACCCGCGTTTTTTTGCATGGCGGAAGATCAAGAGGTTCGCGGGCGGCCTGTACCGGCGTACGGTGCCATATTATGGCGTGAAACCTTCACTGGACGGCGCGCCGCCGTTGCCGCAAGGGATCAATGTGGCGGGATTTTTGAAGGCGCAATTCGGGGTGGGCGAATCTTCCCGGGCGTTTTGCGGCGCGGTGACGGAGACCGGGCTGCCGCACGCGTTCGTGAACATACAAAGCAAAGTCCACAACAATGCGGACACGCGGGTGGCGGTGTCCTCGGATGAAAATCCATACGGCATCAACCTGATGACGTTTTCGTTCGATTATTCCCGGCGGTTTTACTTGGACCGGGGAACGCGTTTTTTTGAGAGGCGCCATAATATCGCGCTGTGGTATTGGGAGCTGGAACGTTTTCCGGCGCGGTGGCATTGCAATTTCGATTATTACGACGAGATTTGGGTGCCGACGGAATTTGTGCGGCGGTCGCTGGCGGCGGTTTCGCCGGTGCCGGTGTACAAGATGACGTATCCGTTTCAAGGCGAACCGACGCCGCCGCGGCCGGACCGGGCGGGATTGGGATTGCCGGCGGACGCCTATCTGTTTTTGTTCAATTTTGATTTTTGCAGCACGCTGGCCCGGAAAAACCCGATGGCGGTGATCCATGCTTTCAAGAAGGCGTTTTCGCCGACGGACAAGGCCGCGCTGGTGCTAAAATCCATCAATTCACAGCATGATACCAATGGCCGCGAGCGGATCGCGGAGGCGTTGAAGGGAGTGAACGTGGTGTGGATTGAACCACATCTATCGCATGAGCAAATGGGGGCGTTGTTCGCATCGTGCGATTGCTATGTGTCGCTGCACCGTTCAGAGGGATTGGGATTGGGGATGGTGCAAGCGATGTCGCTAGGCAAACCGGTGATCGGGACGGGATATTCCGGCAATATGGATTACATGAATTCCGGCAACAGTTTGCTGGTGAAATACAGACTGGTGCATATTGCGGACGCATCCGGTCCGTATGAGCAGGGGAATGTATGGGCGGAGGCGGATGTGGATGATGCGGCGGAAAAAATGCGTTGGGCATATGAACATCGGGCCGAAGCGGAGCAGATGGGGCGGCGGGCGGCGGTGGAGATAAGGGCGACGCTGGATCCGAAGAAGACGCGGGATGAAATCAAGGAACGGGTGAGAGAGATTTATAAGGGGCGGTGAGACGTTTTTTTAGAGATATACGGTAAGAAGGTGTGAAGGGTATTGGTTGATGGGGGCGTTCTGCCTCACCCTTACCCTCTCCCCGCTGGGAGAGGGAACAGCCGTTGAATCATTATTTAAAATTCGTGATTCGTCGAGCTGAAGGCTGCTGTGGGTTTGCCTCAAGAATCAGGCGGGCTTAAACTGGCCACGGTCACGATTGAACGTTCGTTAAATTTAATTATTTGCATGGTGCAGGCGGCCAGCAGTTTTTCTTGAGTGGCGGACCATTCGGTCAGGTTTTGTTTCAGGCATTTCAGGCGGGCTTCCAAGCTGGTCCACGCGGTGGTAAATGAGGTTGTCGGGTCGCATGAAGTTTGAATGGTTGCGAGCGCGTTAGGGCTCAGGTAGTGGCGGGCTACTTCTGTTGCTTCGGGAATTGGTTGAACCACCATGGCGTCGATGCCGATGCGGCCAGAGCGCAACAGACCAATCCATGCTTCACCTTCCGTATAGGATAAACTGATGTCCAGACTTTGGCCCGCGAGCTGGCCTGACCAGGCGGGGCCGGATGAGGTTTCTTGGAGTGGCAATTGATCGAGTGGCAAGTTACTCCAAGCGGAAAGGACATGGTGCAAGGCGGCCCGCAATTCTTGACGGGCGACGGGGCGCGAGCGGGAAGTGGCTACCCGAATCAGCACCGGCTGATTGGCAGGTGGCAGGGCGGGAATTTCCGGCCAATCAAAAATCATTTTTGAGGTGGCGTTCATTTTTCGTCAACAGGTGCGGCGGGGGAACCTTCCCAACGGGTGCCGGCGGGCAGGCGTTCGCCCTTGGCAACGAGTGTGAGCGGGCCGAGGTGTACGCGGTCGCCGACGCATGTGTCGTAGAGGATCGTGGTGCGCGGGCCGATGGTGGTTTGGGCGCCGATCTCGACGAGGCCGATCTTCATGACGCGATCTTCGAACAAATGGGTTTGCGGGCCGCACCAAGCGTTCAGCTCCGCTTCATCGCCGATACGGACGCAATCGAATTCGGTGAGATCGGTGGTATTGAGGTAGACGCCTTTGCCGATTTTTGCGCCGAGCAGGCGGAGCGCCCACGGCAACATGGGAGTGCCGCGAAGAATGTCCAAAAAATTGGGGACGGCGAGCGATTCGTAGAGGTTGGTGACGGCTTCGCTGATCCAGACGAAAGGCGTCCACATGGCGCGCGCGCAAGGACGGTAACGGCCGATGAGAATCCATTTGAGCGCGACGACCAGGAGAAAAGATGCGAGGCCGTACAGGCAGCCGGCAATGGACAGGGCGACGGCGACGTTCAGGCCCCAGCCATTGTCTTCGGCCAAGGGCATGACCAGGACGACGATCAAATAACCGGTGGCGATGATCAGCGCGAGAGGCAGGACGATGCGCAGGCCTTCGATGATGCCGCGTGCCACGCGCCGCCGCCATGAGGGACGGAAGGTGAGTGATTCGGGGAAACCGGTCAGGCATTCGCGGGCGGGCAATAGCATGGCCGGAGAGCCGATCCACGTCTGGCCGGATTTGAGGTGTTCGTTGTCCGGTGTGCGGGTTTGGACGCCGATCAGGACATCGTCTGGCACGGTGGCGCCGTTAGGAACGTAAGCGCCGTTGCCGACGAAGGAGCGGCTGCCGATGGCGGTCGGTTTTAAAATCATCCAGCCACCGCGCTGTTCCTCGTCGCCGAGCAAGGCGCCATCGGCGATGAAACTGTCATCACCCAAGGCCAGGAGTTCGGGGACCATGCCTTCGGCAGTGGAGACTTCGGCGAAGCGGCCGACTTTGACGCCCAAAAAACGCAGCCACGTGGAGGCGTAGACCGAGGCGTAAATGCCGTGCAACACTTGAAGGCTGTGATCGAGGATCAGGCTGGTAAGTTTCTTGCGCCAAAAAGCGTAGCCGTGGATCGATGATGTTCCGGCGATCTGGCGCGGCAACAGCCAGCGTAACAGGCCGACCAAGGAGGCGGTCACGAATATCAGCAGGGCGCTGGCGGGAATGGCGAGGAGGAAAAAGAGGCCAAAGGCGGTGATGGGGTGCAGGTCTGAACTGAACACATCGACGCTGTGGAAATCGATCCAGTCGATCAACATGAAAGCGGGGAAGGACGGGAGGAAAAATAAAACTGAAACGGCGATGGCGGTAACGCCTAAGAAGACGGTTTGCGCCCATTGACGGATTGAACTGATGCGCGGGCGAGGCGGGAGCGTTTCGCGCGGTTGATTCACCGGACGTGCGGGGGCACCGGCCCACGTTTGATCGGCGGGGATGGAGCGGCCGGCGGCGAGCGCGGATTGGCCGCCTAACCGGGCGCGTTCACCGAGCTGGGTATTGTTTTCGAGGATGGAGTAGGAATCGATCACGGCGTCTTTTTGCAGATGTACGGGGCCGAGGATGAGCAGGCCGCCTTCGACACGGGCATTTTCAATGTTCACGAAGGTACCGATGCTGGTGCCGTCTGCCACGGTCAACAGATCGGGGGCGCCCAGGCTGAGATTTTCGATCAATACATCGCGGCCGATGCGTGCGCCGAGTGCGCGCAGATACGCCGGCATCCACGGTGTGGCGGATAGCAAGTAGACGTGCGGCAATTCGCAAAATTTGTTCGCGAGCCACCAGCGGAAATAGGTCACGCCCCAGAGCGGGTAGCGACCGGCTTTCAAGCGGCCCGCCACCAGCCATTTGCCGGCGATGGCAACGAAAAAATCGGCGAACTGGATCAGCACGAACGTGGTCAGTGAATAGAGCACCGCCAGCGGGATGCTATCGCCGTCATCGCCGGTGTAATAGTGATAGACGAAAAAGGGGCCGAGCCAGTCGGCAATGTGCAATAAAACCAGAAATGGAATGACGATGGCTTGGGCGAGTCCGCACAGGAAACGGCGATGCCAAGGCACCGGATTGCGCATCGTGGCGGCCGATTTTTTCCGCAGGCGTTGTTGTTCCATGGCCCGGGCGATGGCGGACAGACGGCGTTCGCGGTAGACATCTTGCACGCTCAGTGAAGCGTACCGTTCATTGGTGCGCAGGATGGAAACCAAGCGGGCGGCAAGCAGGGAATGGCCGCCGAGGTCGTCGAAAAAATCGGATTCGGGCTGCCAGATGCGGACAGGGAATAGTTTTTCGAGTGCGGCGTAGAGGGCGGATTCGTCTTCGGTGCGGGGTTGCGCTGACTGGTCATGATCAGTCTCGGCGGAACTGAGCGGGGCGATGCGCAGAGTTTTCAGATCAATCTTGCCGGAGGCAAGGCGCGGAAGTTCGGTCACCGATTCAAAATGCGCGGGAACCATGTATGACGGAAGGCGGAGGGCCAAGGCCGGACGCAATTTGGCGGAGTCGATGGTTTGATTAGCGGCGGGGATGAGGAAGGCGACGACTTGATCGATTCCACCGAGCGGGCGGAGTACGACGGCGGCGGCGCGGATGCCGGGTTGGTCGGTCAGGACTTTGGTGATTTCATCCAATTCGACGCGGAAGCCGCGAATCTTCACCTGGCTGTCCACACGACCAAGGCAATGCGCAGGGCCGCCGGGTTCGAGGCGTGCGAGATCGCCAGTGAGGTACATGAGTCGTTCATCGGCATTGGCGGCGAGCGGGTTGGGGATGAAGCGTTCGGCGGTAAGGTCCGGCTGGCCGAGATAGCCGAGGGCGAG
>DASZCA010000295.1:0-3374 GCA_035943555.1 Verrucomicrobiia bacterium | reverse complement strand
CGGCGTCCTTGGCTTTCTTGATGAGCGCCTCCCGCGCCTGCAAGCGGTAACCGCCCACATCCACGGTCACCTTCGGCGCGCTCTGGTCCTGTTGAAACAGGATGCGGTTCGTGATGTATTGCAGGTCCGCGAGCGTCTGGCCCTGGCGGCCGATGAGCCGGCCGGAGTCATCCGTCTTCACGTCCAGCAACAGGCCGTCGTCAAACTTGTGTTCCTCGATGGTCACAGTGAAGCCGAGCGTGCCGAGGATTTTCTCAACGATTTCTTTGGGTTGCGCGGGCATGGTTCGTTAGTGGTTAAATGTACCGCCTATTTTTTCTTTTTTGGCGCGCCCGTCAATGCCGGAGTTGCCGCCACCGGCGCCGCCGACATTTTCGTGACCTTCATCTGCAGGATGCCCATCAGCGTGCTCACCGTCATGTACAGCGCCAGGCCGGACGAATAATTGTAGAACAGCAGGATGAAGATGCCCGGAATCCAGCGCATCATTTTTTGCTGCGCCGGATCCATGCCCGGCGAGGGCGGCGTCATGTGCGATTGCCAGAGCATCGCGCCCACCATCAGCAACGGCAGGATATTGAGCGGCAATCCTTCCGGCGTGCTGAGCGCGGGGATGAAAGTGAGCCCCGGGATCATGAAAATCGTGTCCGGCTTGGACAAATCCGTCGCCCACAGGAAGTGTGCGCCGCGCAACTCGATCGCGCTGCGGATCATCGTGAAGAAACCGATGAACACCGGCATCTGCACCAGCATCGGCAAACAGCCGCTCACGGGGCTGACGCCATTTTTCTTCCAAAGCTCCATCTGCTTCTGCGTGAACTTCTGGACGTCGTCCTTGTATTTTTCTTTCAGCGCGGCGATCTCCGGTTGCAGCGCCTGCATTTTCTTCATCGACCGCGTGCTCTTCGCCATCAACGGCCAGAAAGCGAGGCGGATCAGGATCGTGATCAGCACGATCACCCAGCCATAACCGAGCTTCGTGATGTCGTGCAGCAGATTCATGCCCGAGAGCAGCAGCTTCGCGAAGAAGGTGCCGATGCCCCAAAAGCTTGAGAAACCCGTGCCGAAATTCATCACCAAGTCCGCGTGGTTTTGATGCTCCTCCGCGATCACGGCCAGCGTGCGCAATTCCTTCGGCCCCGCGTAGACCGTGAAGTCGCGTTGCACCATCGTGTTCGGTTGCAACAATTGCGCCGGATAGACCAGCGACGTTTGGATGCCCTGCGGCGCGGCGAAATTCGTCGCCGTGGCCGTATCTTGGAAGCGCGGCAAGTTCACCGTGCGCGCCACCATTTCGCGCGCCGGGGTGTTCGGCATCGCCAAGATCGCAAAAAATTGGTTATGCGCCGAGACCCACGCCACATTGCCATTGCCCGCGCGGATTTCCGGTTTTGCCGGGTGCGTCCAGGCCAAAAAGCCGCCGGCCATGAAATAGGGCAGGGGACTGTCCGTCGCGTTCGTCCCGTCACACCACATCGCGCCCCACAGATTGCCCACGTCATCCGCATCCATCGGCGTGGCCGTGCCCGCGACGATCTCCTGCGGCAGCAGGTTCAGCGGCGAGGTGGAAGTGTTCTTCAAGCTGATGCTTGCATTGACGAGATAATTCGAGCTGAGATGAAAATCTTTCGCGATGACCAGGCCGTCCGCCAGCGCTTTCTCCGCATGAACGCCATCCGTCAGCGGCGTCAGCGTGAAATTGCCGTCGCCGACAAAACTCTGATCACCCAGCACCGCCAGCATCGGCACCGGCGCGTGCGTGTTCAGCATCGCCACCGACTCGCTGTTGTGGATCTGGCCCTTCCAGCGCGCCGAGATCGTTTCTGGAAAATTCGTGAGCGCCACCGATTTCAAACCGCCGCCGCGCGAGGTGAAGGTATAAACCGCCCCGCCGTTCGTCAGCACGATCGTCTGCTCCGTGCCGGTCTGCGGAATCTCAGAAATGGAAGACGTCGCCGTGGAACCCGTCGAGGTCGCGCTGGCCACCGCGCCCGTGGCACCGGTGGCGGTGTTCGTAAGCTGGTTCATCACCTTGGCCAGTTCGTTTGTCTGCTGCCAATGCGCCTGGGCTACAGCCTGTTCCTGCGTGACCTTGGCCGTGTGATACATCCACACGAACAGCAACACCACACACAATACCACCGCGGTTATTCCAGTTCTATCCATGAAAAATTAATTGATCGAAGGTTGAAAAATTTTGATGGCCGTCGTTTTGTCCGCCGTTTGTTTTGAAGGAACGGGATCATGACCGCAGGCGCCCCACGGATGACAGCGGCAAATGCGTTTGGCCGAGAGCACGCTTCCCGCGACCGCCCCATGTTCGCGGATCGCTTCCAGCGCATACGCCGAACACGTCGGCGTGTACCGGCAACCCGCATCCGGCCCGAACAGGAACACCTGCGCGGGCGAGAGCACCAGCCGGTAGGCCCGGATGGGCAGGATCAATATGTGCTGGAACAGGTTCACCGTTAGATTCAGGCTGACACGGTCTCTCCGGTTTTCAGCAAGTTCGCCCGGCGGAGCACCGTGAGGTAATCCTTCTCCACCGAGGCAAAAGTCTTGCCCGCGATGGAATTACGGGCCACCAGGACCAGGTCGACCGGTTGCGAGAATTCGTGCTGATGCTGGCGGAAACTTTCCCGAAGCAGGCGGCGGGCCCGGTTACGGACTACCGCGCCGCCGATTTTCTTGGTCGTGACCACCCCCAGCTTGGGCGTGGTACCTTCCGGCAACGGTTGCCAGTTGGCGATCAGGCAGCCCAGCACCAGCCGCTGGCCTTGCTGCCGTACCCGTGCGAAATCGCGGCTTTGCGCCAGCCGCGACTCGCGGCCCAGACGCAGGCGTTTCGGCGCGGGATTCACAGGGATCAGACCGGCGTCAGGCGCTTGCGGCCGTTGCGACGGCGGTTCGCCAGCGTGGCGCGGCCGCTCTTGGTGGACTTGCGGTTCAGAAACCCGTGCTGACGTTTGCGGCGGATTTTCGACGGTTGATACTGGCGTTTCATAATTTAAATAAATCGATTCCGGTGCAAAAACCGGAACGTGAGAGAATAGCAATGAAACCCCTCGAGTCAAGGCGCCGTTGCCGCAAAATACGGTGGTTAGGAACGGTGCGGATGGCCGCCTCGCTCTTATCCGCACCCTCTGCCTGAGGCAGGCTTTCATAAAATTGGTGGATTTGGCCGGATTTGGCGGATCGGAGCGCGGGCGGCCCGCCCGCGTGTTCAGCGTCCGGTCATTACGCGATACTGGGCTTGCTTCGAATTGACGGAGTGGGAATAGGGTGAAGAATGAGCCTATATGAAGAAGAGCGAGCCAACACCGATTAAAGAGCGGCGCAAGTTTGATCCTGCGTTCAAGCGTGAAGCGATCAAC
>DASZCA010000294.1:0-8253 GCA_035943555.1 Verrucomicrobiia bacterium | reverse complement strand
ACATGCGGTAAAAACCCGGAGCGCGGGTCGGCCTGTCCACCATAGCCGTGGCGGAGGTGGATGCCCCGCAGGAACATGGCTCGAACCAGACGCTCCAACTGCTCCTCGATTCTGGCTCGTAAAAAGCGCGCGTAAATCGTCATTCGTAAATAGCAAATCTCGGAGGTTTAATTTGGTTTAATTTGGCTTAATTTTCTCATTTTCATTGGCCTTTTTTAAATTTTTGCCCCCTCAAAAACGCTTCCCCCCCTTAAAAATTTCCCTTGGGATTTCGTGGGATATCCCATTGCTTTTGTGGTTGCTCTCACCTACCTGCAGCTCACCAACCCACCAACGCGCCCAACCCTCGCGAAGCGTCCTGGAGTGCGCCAGTCCCCTGGCGCTTTCCTCACAACGTCTCCCGCCCAAACGCCCCCTCATGGAAAACCAAAACCCACTCTCCCTACCCAACCCGAAAACCTCACCCCCGCGCCCAGCTAAAAATAAAACCCGTAGCTTCAGTAAACGGGGCGGGGACAGCCTGTCCTCGCAAACCCCAGCAGACCCTGCTGCGATAAATCGCCAAACCGTCGTCCGACAACATGCCGCCCCCCATCCGTGTCGATCTGTGTCCATGCTGTCCATCATCGGCCGTGGCAAAATATTTTCACCTTGATTAACCTTGATTCGGTTTAATTTGTTGCCGAAACCACCCCCGACCCCGGACCAAAATCCGGTGCCTGCCGCCACCCGCCCTGTATGCCCAAAGCATTTCATACCACGCAGCCTACCAAGCCCACCTGGACATAGGCTGTCCAACCCAAAAAATAAAAACGGCCTTTTACGAGCCAGCAAGCCCGTCCCGCCACTGCGGGATAACTGCAGATCCACCTGTCCACCGAAGCGCTTTTGGCATAGGTGGATGCCATTTATTTTCAAAAAAAAGAGTGGAAAGATGATTCGGCCCGACACCCCAAAAAAATCAAAACTTGGTGGGGCAGAGCTGCCGCTTTGCCCTAACTTCAGCCAGAACAAGCGCAGCGACGTTCTGGCTTCTCCCTTGCAATTTGGAGTCCCGCCAGTGCCGAATGGTCACGCCACCCTCGCCCAGCGCCGTAGGCGCGACATCTTTGTAGTATCCGACCCAACAAAAAATCCAGCTCCGTCAGGAGCGACATCTCCCAATCCGTCCGAATGACATCTCGCTTCTCGCCCCCTTTTTCGCGTATTTCGTATATTTCGCGGTTAAATTCCCTTTTCTGAAATCTGAAATCTCCAATTTGAAATTGTTTTGCTTCTCAACCACCAATTCAAAAACCGTCCATCAACCCGTCGCGATTTTGGAGTGCGGCGGGAAGCGCAGCGCCGCGCCGCTTTGGGCGGATCACAAGCACCCGAATGAAAATCACCCTGCGAGCGCTTTTCAACGCTTGAAATCTCCGCCGCCATCACGCATCCCCGCGCCACATGCGATCCTCGTTTCTTCATTCCGCCCTCTGCATTTACCCTGAAAAAAGCCACCAACAACCGCAAATGATTCTTTTCGTAGATTTTATGAACCTCCCACACCTTGAATTGCCGCAAGAATCAAAGCCCCATAGTTACCACAAAACTCAGCCAAGGTTTTACCGCACTCGACTACGTTGTTAAACCAATCAGCGCCTTCGCCAGTTTTTTTAAGAATTCCAATAACGCGCCCAGTCCGCTTTGCAATTTTTTCATGATCCGGTTCATCTTCATCCAACTCAGATTGCGCACCTCCAAGTTGTTTTCGGGCATCTGTAAGGTCTTGTGAAGGAGGCACGTATTGTTGCAGCAATTCCTCAATTTTAGATAGTGCCAAAGCTGCGGCCCCCCCTGTTGATGACGACTTTCTGCGAGACTTTGTCCCCGACCGCAACTGATCCATGAATTTCCGCCGCGCCATGAAAATGAATGCTTTTATTTTCCGCGATAAACTCTTCACGTTGCGCAGACCAACGATGAAAGAGCGATAGAATGTTCTCATTACCAGCTTGCACTTGAGATAGTAAACGCGACGCATCACCAGCATCATCAAATTCAAGAGTTATTTTGATGCTCCCTTTACGTTCTTCGACGATACGCACTGTGTCGGAAGGAATATTTAAGCGTTCCGCAATTTGTGCTCGTACTGCCTCTAATGCTTCTGTCTTTTCGGCGCCAAGCTCAGTATGCAAAGTTAAAAAAACCTTGGAAGTTTTAGATGATTCGGCTCGCGGCATGCGCAAATCTATTCGCCGTTGTGCGATCCAAGGTGCGTCGACTTGAATATTTCGCATCTTTCCCGGAGATTCTCCAAAGATAGCCCCGATCAAAGTATTCAGACCATAATTGCCAGTCTCCCAGTTTCGAAGGTCCACAGATTGCAATTGTTCCCAAAACGCATCGATTTTCAGTTTTTCTGGCGCGCCAGGCAATGCTACTGGAATGACACAATCTTTCCGCTTTACTGCATTTTTCAATAAAACGTCCATCTCTATATCCTGCCAAGGCCCAGTACTTTTAGGTCCAATGCAAACAATTGCCTTGCGAATTCGTTTCAATGCCGATTGAAGCTGAGGTTGCCATCGATGCCCGGGCAGTAAGTAGGAACATCCACCGCGCCCGCGAACGTTGGTTTTTCCGGTTGTCCGGCCGCGTCTGGTAGTGATAATCAATCGCCGCGACGACACCGCTCAATATCAGCGGAATGATCCCCGGTGAAACCAGGGCCTTTAGAAATGTGATGTTGGCCAGCATGATATGGTTCGTTTGTTTGTTTTGATTTGGAACGCCCTGACAACACCGAGAACCCATGGATCAAAAACAACAGCCCGAAACACATGGCACTTTGAAGCCCAGATTTCCCAATGCAACTGGCTTTTCTGCATGTTGAATGTTGGTTGTTAAATGTGCTCTGTAGAAACCTTTTACTTTTGAGGTGGTCGCAAGCACCGTTGCCTTTCGGACGTAGAGAACGCCGCTATCTATGTCCTCTCCTGGGGGAGAGGAAACAGGTGAAGGCGGGCAATTTCCCTTCCCAGCTTGCTGGCCATTATGGTTTCTACAGAGCATGTTAAATGTTCAATTGTTTCCCGCCGGAGTCGTTTTGCTTTCCTGTTCGGCCGCCTCCACTTCTGGCTTTGAGAGATAATTGGTCAAACCGGGATACCAATCTGCCCGTTTTCGTAGAACTTGCCGCAATACTGGGCTTTCAGAGAAGGTGTCGATAATCCATTCATCCCAAGCCTCAGGATGTTTCCATTGATCCTTGTACCTGTCAGGTTGGCTTGAAGCAATGTCAAACACATCCAAAACGGTCACGGCGGTCGCCTCAACCTGCAGATAGTTTGTGTCAGATTCGCTGATATCTTTTCTCCCGTAGAAATAGGGCATCAATTCCGGCCTGTCCACAAAGACCCGGTCAAGATCAACGGTTATCTTTGCCATGGATTGTTGCAGGCCGTTTATCATGTTTATGCTGGCGATCTTCTCCTGTTCCGTATTAATCCGTACGGTAAGCACCACCGCCATGAAACCCGAAACAGATACCAGCAATGCCGCGAAGCCAATCCAAAAAGTGCACTTTTGTATGCGCAGCGCCTGCCTCTTGAGTTCCAGATCTCGTCCTCGATATTCCGGGTCTTCTATTTTCGCCCATTTTTGGGCTTCGGGATTTGCTGCCGCTACTGCGGTCGTATTGGACGGGCTCCCGGCCGGACTGGCCGGCACCACTGGCGCAATGATCTCGTCAGATTTTTTATCACTCATGGCTTTGTTATTTCAATTTTTGCGGACCTGATGTGAACCACCTCAAAAGAAACAGCCCAAAACACATGGCACTTTGAAGCCCAAATTTCCCGATGCAACTTTTCTACGCCCATTCCCCCGCCCTGTCGAGATTTTTCCGCCGGAGCGCAGATTGTACCAATCCCCAGCCGCCACATGTTGAATGTTGAATGTGCTCTGTAGAAACCTTTTTTTTAACAAGGCAACGGGCTTTTGAAGTGTGGCCGTTTTTATGTTCTGAAAAGAACATGGCGAATGGTTTTAGAAGGAAAGCACCACCTCTCCCCAGCCCTCTCCGCCGCGCAGCGGGGGAGAGGGCTGGGGAGAGGTGGCGCTTTTTTCTAAAATCTGACCTTCGAAGCCTCACTACCTTTGCTGCCACAGTGCGGCTAACGCTGATGTCTGAAAATTGAAGTTTAAAGTTTCTCTGGACGCTTGGATGTTGGCGCTTGGAATTTTTCCCGCCCACATCACGCATCCACCGCCACCTTCGTCGTATCAAGCACTTCCCTCACCTTCCGCGCCAGTTTGGCCGGCGAAAACGGCTTCTCCAAAAACATCAGCCCTTCATCCAGCACCCCGTGATGCGCCAGCGCGTCATCCGTGTAGCCGGACATCAACAGCACCTTCGTGTTCGGCAGTTGGTCCTTGATCGCGTCATGCAATGCCTTGCCGCTCATCTGCGGCATCACCACATCCGTCAGCACCAGGTCGAAAATCGGGTTCCGCTTGATCACCCGCAACGCCTCGAACGCATTGCTCGATTCCTGCACCTGATAACCGCAGTTCCGCAAGATGACACACGCCAGTTCCCGCACCGAGGGATCGTCCTCCACCACGAGGACCGATTCCGAGCCCGATGGCGCCGTCTCCATGTTCAACGCCGCCACCGGCTCCGTCCGCGCATCCGTGCGCGGCAGGTAAATCTTGAACGTCGTGCCCGAATTCAATTCGCTGTACACGCGGATGTCGCCGCCGCTCTGGCTCACGATGCCGTAGCATGTCGCCAGCCCCAGGCCGGTCCCCTTGCCCACACCCTTGGTCGTGAAGAACGGTTCAAACAGGTGTGCCAGCGTGTCCGCCGTCATCCCCATGCCGTTGTCGCTTACCGAGAGCATCACATAGTTGCCCACCTCCAGCGTCCGGTTGCGATGCCGGGATTCCTGGTCGATGCTTACGTTCGCGGTGCTGATGCTCAGCTTGCCGCCGCGCGGCATCGCGTCGCGCGCATTCACACACAGGTTCATGATCACCTGCTCCAGCTGGCCGGGGTCCGCCTTCACGTTGCCCGCCTTGGGATCGAACGTCGTGACCAGTTCCACATCTTCCCCGATCAGCCGCCGCAACATCTTGTCCATGCCGCGCATGACGTCATTCAGTTGCAACACGCGCGGCTGCAACACCTGTTTCCGGCTGAACGCCAGCAACTGGTTCGTCAACGACGCCGCGCGATCCGACGCCTTCAAAATTTCCTCGATGTTTTTGCGGATCGGCTGCACCTCTTCCTTCTTCATCAGCGCCATCGAACAGTAACCGTTGATCACGGTCAGCAGATTATTAAAATCATGCGCCACGCCGCCGGCCAGCCGGCCCACCGCCTCCATCTTCTGCGACTGCCGCAACTGTTCCTCGCTGCGCCGCAATGCCGCTTCCGACTGCTTCGCCTCCGTGACGTTCTGCACAATGCCGAACATCTTGATCACACGGCCTTCCTTGTCCGTGAGGAGCTCGCCCCGGCCCAAGATGATGTTGATCTTCCCATCCGGCAGCAGGGCCCGATGCTCGCACGCATAGGGCTTTTGATTTTTGATGGATTCCGCCAGCGCCGCCTGTACGCGGTTCACATCTTCCGGATGCACCCGCTCGAGGCACTTCTGCATGTCAAACGCTTCGCCCGGCGCATATCCGTAAAGTCCTTGTGTCTCCTCGGAAAACAGCACTTCGTCGTTCACGATGTCCCACTCCCAGCTCCCGATCTGCGCGATCTGCTGCGCCTGCGCCAGTTGCGACTGGCTCCGGCGCAGTTGCCGCTCGACGTGCCGGCGCTCGATGTTTTCCTGCGTCAATTCCGCCGTGCGTTCCGCGACGGTCTGCTCGATGCTGTCCTTCAAGGCTTCCAGTTTCGCCTGCCGTTCCGCCACCGAAATCATTTCGCCGAGGCTCATCCGGATGGAGAGGATCAAAAATGTGTCTTCAAAAATGACCCAGCCCGCATGCTCCAGCGACCGCCAGAATGAGGCGTACGCCACACCATAAACGGATTCCGGCCAGAACAGCCCCCGCAGCACATGATCCAGCACCACCACGGTCGAGGCCGAGATCAGCACCCGCCAATCGCGATAAAATGCCAGGATCGCCAGCGAACCGAAGATATGAAAATGCGTCTCCAACCGTCCGCCCGTCACATGGATCAATAACGCGGACATCAACATCTGCCCCACCGCGATCACGTGCCGCGTCAGCGTTTTGCCCGGACTGAACCACGCCAGCAACACCGGCGCGCTTGTGATGACGCCCCCCAGAAAAATTGCCAGCCAGACATGCGGATTGATCTGGCTCTGCGCGCCCGACCACGTCTGCGGCGAGATCCAAAACGCCAGTTCCACGGCAAAGAACCATTGGCAGACCATCAGCCACAAAAACATCCGGTCGGCGTGGCGGAAAATATTTTGCTGTTGCTCCCGGAACAGTTCATTCACCCGCGCAGCCGTGGCCATCACCGTGATTTTGACCGGTGCCGGCGTCATTTTCCATTTCCTCCCGCCAAGGTCGGCTCGCCCAGTAACGAACACCCGTACACCGGCGTCTGCCGGCTTTGTGGCGTTCCGCCGCCAAGAAAGGCGTCAATATCGTCTTCCCCGGCGTTGTCCCCCGCATGACCGCGTCCGCCGGTGATTCCGCCCCGGAAAAGCAACCGTCCGTGCGCGTCATAAAGCAGGACATACCCGGAAGTTTCTGCCCCAAAAAGCGTTGCCTGGACACCGTTGATATCCACCTGCGCTGACACATCCGGCATCGCCATGGCGATCTGCCACAGGTCGCCTTGCATCTGCTTGGCCGTCAACGCCCCCGGCTGGATGAACATCACCCGCACCGACACCTGTCCGTGGTGGCGGGCCAGCAAATGGTTCAATTCCTCCATGCTGGCGCGCGTACAGGGGCATTGCGGATGAACAAACATGACGAGCGTGTCCCTTTTGATATCTGGAGTGATTTGCGCGGTGGGGGCCAATCTTGCGGCGCCGGCCCCGTGTGCCCGCTCGCAGATTGGTAATTCAAAAGCAGGGCGAAACCCGCCCCGACTATGGCTAGCCAGAGCAGACTGAAACCCGTGCGCAAAGTCATGACTCTGGCGAACATCCAAGTGGATTTAGCAACCCACATGCCAGTCCCGCCCGCGTTTTAACACCCTGCCCCGCTTGGACCTGCCCCGGAAAAAGCCTCCTCACCATCGGCAAAATTCCCCGGCCACTTAAGCACATTTGAAGGAACATTTTTGACGCTGTTTGGAGTTCCGCCTGTGGGCGACCAAGGGCTGCATCCAAACTGTTTTGCACCCGAATGGATGTTTGTGCTCGAATTTTTAAAGCTGCGCCCGCCAGCCCTTTCGCTTATACATTTTCCCGTTGGAAACACGACCTCAGAAGCGTGCTTCCACCAGTCAAAAATAGAACCGGTCCCATAACCCTGAGAACACTTATATCAATTGAAAAAGCAATCCGTATCCGAACCCGAAATCCAGCTCTTTGCCCGCATAGTGGTTCTGGGCGCCATCTTGTTGGCCTTCATCGTCGGCCTTTTTTTGTATGTCCAGTTTCAAAATAAACGGCATGAAGAGAAAATCTTGTCCGATTCCTCAGCCGGCCAGACTTCGCCCGCCGGCATAAACGCCGGCAATGACACCACTACCAACCTGATCGCCCCCTCCGCCTCCATCCTCGCTTCCACCAACACCCCCACATTTTACTGACCAAAAAAATAGCGGGGCGCGGATTTTAAAATCCACGCCCCGCTCTCAACTCTCAACGCGCCGCTCGGATCATCACGGATATACCGTGCGATAGAACGACGTCGCCGGCGGATTCGTCACATTGATCTGCAACATGCCGTTCACATCCGTCACCTGCGTCGTCACGTCCGACCAGACCGGGTTCACCAGGTTTGTGGTCTGTTGCAGACGGTAGGCGTAGCCTGACACCCCGGAGAATTGCAGGGCCAGGATTTTGTTGGCCGCGTTCGGCACCACCGCACCGGTCAGCGTATTGAAGTTCACCTGGCTCGTTCCCGTCACCGTGAGCGTGAACAAGTTCGTCGTGATCGTGCCGTAGTTGTCGGTCGCCGTCAGGCTGATCGGGTAATAACCGGGCGCCGTCGGCGTGCCGGAGAAATTTCCTGCCACCGGATCAAAGTTCAACCACACCGGCACCGTGCCCGCCAGACCATACGTCAGCACATCATTGAAGTCCGGATCCGCAAAGGCCCCGG
>DASZCA010000293.1:0-2438 GCA_035943555.1 Verrucomicrobiia bacterium | reverse complement strand
CTCCATCCGTAGCACCATGTCCGGATGCTTCTCGAACGGTTCGGCCGCTTTCGCCAAATCATTTTTGCTGCACACCGCCAGCAACACGCCTCGTTGCTTGAGGGTAAGGATATATTTTTGAAAAGCCTTGAAAGCCTCGCCGCGCGGCGACGTGTCACCCAGTTCAATGCCTTCCAAAGCGTCATCCGCCACCACGCCACCCCACAAGGTGTTGTCCAAATCCAGCACCAGCACTTTTTTGGGCGCGCGTTTGAAGGCGCCGATGAGGTGCGCCGCCTCGCGCGCCAGTTCCACCAGCAACGTGGGTGAACCGGGCTGCTTGCTTTCAAACCATCCCCGCTCATCCCGCGCCGTCAGACCACCAATGCGCCCGGCCAAAAATTCCCAGTCGCAGATATGCAGATACGCCGGCGCCGCCAACCCCAATTCCAAGTTCACCCATTTTCGAAAACTCCAGTCCGATCCCAGCGTGCGTGAACGGAATGCACCCAGATCGTGCCGCGCCGGCAACATAAAATTGGTCATGATGACCTCGGCTCCGGCCTTCTCATTCACCCGCTGCGCCAAGTGCAGCAGACCCTCCACCACCCCTTGTGCGTCCGCCTGCTGCATCTCCCGCGCATCGGTCAATCTGCCGCCATACACACAGCGCCGCTGCGCCGGCAGGATGAAAACAACCTGTGGCGCAAAGGCGTACAGCCCGCTGGCATCATCCATGATTTCGGAGATATAATTATCGTAGTCACCTTTCCAAAGCTCGACCGGCATCCCCGCCAGCTCGCACAGATGCTCGATCAGTTCATGCAAGGGATACAGGCTGTACCCGCCCACGATCGCCAGCCGGATTTTTTCTGCGGAAGAATTTGGTGGGGCAAGCTTTCGCGCATGGGCCTTCTTGCGCAGCGAGGAAAGCAGAAACAACTCCTCAAAATCGCGCGCCTCTCCCGTGGCCCGCCCTAGGACGCTCCAAAAATTGGGATCGCCGGCCAAAAGCAAGGTTTTGAGTTCGCCGAGCGCGTTCTGATATGGGTTCAACATTTAACTGGTTGTTCGTTTATCAATCCGGCCGCCTCCCGTCAACCTCGGTGACGTGCCCCCTCATCCATCCTCCACCTTCGCGCTCTTTATTTGATCCGCGCCCCTCCACGTTCTCCGCGCCTCCGCGTTTACCCCCGTTTTCCCGCCTTTCTCTCAACTCTCAGCTATCAACCGTCCCCACGTTATTTGCTCGCCCGCCCTGCCCGCGCCTGCAATGCTATCCTGATATGTCTACAAGCACTGATACGATACCGACTGTCCTCCTTCGGCCCGGTGAAGCCGACCGCATCGTCGCCGGCCATCCGTGGGTCTACACCAACGAAATCCTCCGCCTCACCCAGCCCGCCGCCGATGGCGATCTCGTGCAGGTCAAGGACCACCGCCAGCGCCTGCTCGGCACCGGTTTTTACAATTCCAAATCCAAGATCGGCGTCCGCCTTCTCGCGCTCGACCGCATCCGCCCCAACGTGGAATTTTTCGAGGAACGCATCCGCGCCGCCCTCGCCGTCCGCGAACGCCATCTGCCCGGCGCCACCTCCTTCCGCGTCGTCAACGCCGAGAGTGATTTCCTCAGCGGCCTCATCGTGGATAAATACGAAGACGTCCTCGTCGTCCAGATTTCCTCGCTCGGCATGGACCTGCGCAAGGACAACATCGTCGCCGCCCTGCAAAACATCTTTTCGCCGCGCGCCATCATGGAACGCAGCGATATCGCCTCGCGCAAATTCGAGGGCCTCACCGAATCCAACGGCCTTCTCGCCGGTGAATCCGATGGCAAAGTCTCCGTCAACCTCAACGGCCTGAAATTTGAGACCGACCTCATCGGTGGCCACAAGACAGGCATGTATCTCGATCAACAGGCCAACTATCAAGCCGTATCCGCGTTTGCCAAGGGCGGCAATGTCCTCGACTGTTTCAGCTTCCTCGGCGGCTTCGGCTTGCACGCTGCCCGCGCCGGTGCCGGCCACGTCCATTTGCTCGATCAAAGCGCGGATGCCATCGCCGCCTCTGAACGCAATGCCAAGACCAACAAGGTGGACAAGACTTGCACCTTCGAGACCATCAACGTGTTCGACTGGTTGAAGACCGCCACCGCCGTGAAGCCGCACGAACGCGTCATCCCGCGCTTCGATCTCATCATCCTCGACCCGCCGTCCTTCACCCGCAATCGCGCCTCCGTGAACGACGCCTTGCGCGGCTACAAGGAAATCCATCTGCGCGCCCTGAAGTTGCTGAAGACTGGCGGCACGCTCGCCACCTTCTGCTGCTCGCACCACGTCAGCACCGAATTGTTCCAGGACTCCCTGCTCTCCGCCGCCTACGACACCCGCAACGTCCTCCGCCGCGTCGCTACCTACGCCCAAAGCCCCGATCACCCGATCATCCCCATGATCCCCGAG
>DASZCA010000292.1:0-8777 GCA_035943555.1 Verrucomicrobiia bacterium | reverse complement strand
CGATGACCACGAGCAATTCAATCAAAGTGAACGCGCGCCGACGGATGACATTGTTCCTTGAAAACATTACCCAAACAGAGACGTGCAGGGAGGGCGGCAGGTTATAGTTTTTTTCCGGCCACGCCGCGTCCAACGCCCTTGGGTTGACAACCTCGACGCGGACGATATCCTTCATCCAATGCAGGTCACGCAATCCGATGGCGGGCCTGCCGCGCCATAGCGCAAAGCGCGAAGGCGGGCGTAGTTCAATGGTAGAACGGCAGTCTTCCAAACTGCACACGAGGGTTCGATTCCCTTCGCCCGCTCCATTTTCTCCTGAGTCACTGATTTCTCCCGTTTGCAGCCTGTCCAGACCCTCGCCGTTATTCGCTAAATATTTATTTGACAATCTCCGCCGTCAGCACATAATGACGACATGATTAGTCGTTTATATGTTTATATGAACGACGCGGGAAATGATTTCTGTACGAATCAAATCTCTGTAAAAACCGAACAAATTTTTATTTGCACACAAAGACGACACAATTAGTCGCTATTAAAATGAGTGAAACATCTACAAAAACGGTAAATAAAGACCTTACCGAAGCGAGTTGGTTGGAAATTGTCCGCCAACAAGTTGGGTCGCTGCGCTTCGGCGTGGTGGAGATCGTGGTACACGATTCGCGCGTGACGCAAATCGAGAAGACCGAACGGTTGCGGCTGGATAAACCGGCCACGGAGGCACGCTCGCATCGCGACTGACCAACCCCAACATTTTTTGCAGGCGGCTGACCGGTCCACCGGAAGTTCCCATGAAAAACAAAAACCATATCATCCATGCGGAACTGGACATCCATCGCGGCCTGCGCTTTGCTCGCAGCCGGCTTGCTCGCCACGGCGACCCCTTCGCCGGCGGCCGATGTAAAGATTCTCAACGTCTCCTACGACGTCACGCGTGAATTTTATCAGGACTTCAACCAGGCCTTCGCCACCTTTTGGAAAAACAACGCTGGCGATACCGTAACGGTCGACCAGTCCCACGGCGGTTCCAGCAAGCAGGCGCAGTCGGTCGTCAACGGCCTCGAAGCGGACGTGGTCACCATGAACCAGCCGCCGGATGTGGATCTGCTCTTTTCAGCGGCGCGTCTGATCCCCAAAAACTGGGCCTCCCGCCTCCCCAACCATAGTGTGCCGTACAACTCGACGATTGTGTTCGTCGTGCGCAAAGGCAACCCCAAGAACATCAAGGACTGGAGCGACCTCGTCCGCCCGAAGATTTCCGTCGTCATCCCCAATCCGAAAACGTCCGGCAACGGCCGCTATAGTTATCTGGCGGCGTGGGGTTATGCCGTGAAGCAGCCCGGCGGCGATGAAAAGACCGCGCGCGAATTTGTCGGCAAACTGTTTGGCAATGTGCCGGTGCTGGACACGGGCGGACGCGGGGCCACCCTTACCTTTGCCAACAGCGGCATCGGCGATGTGCTGCTCACCTTCGAAAATGAAGCGGCGCAGATCCGTAAAAATTTTCCGGATGACGCCTTTGAGGTGGTGGTTCCGTCCGCCAGCATCCTGGCTGAAAATCCGGTCGCCTGGGTGGATCGTAACGTGGAGCGGCATCACACCGAAGCCGTCTCCCGGGCATACCTTGAATTTCTCTACAGCGATGACGGCCAGGAACTCGCGGCCAAATATTACTTCCGTCCCAAGAACCAGACGGTGCTGAACAAATACGCCGACCGCTTCAAGCCGCTCGAATTGTTCACGGTAAGTGACATCGCCGGCGGCTGGGCAAAGGCGCAGCAGGTGCATTTTGCTGACGGCGGCATTTTCGACCAAATCTACCAAGCCAACAAATAAAGTTATGTCCCGCATCTTTAACGACATCACGGAAACCATCGGCAACACCCCGCTCGTGCGCCTGAACCGCACGGCCAAGAAGCACGGTGCGGTCGCCGACGTCTTGCTGAAGCTGGAGTTTTTCAACCCGCTTTCCAGCGTCAAGGACCGTATCGGCGTGGCCATGATCGATGACGCGCTGAAATCTGGCGCCATCGGCCAGGACACCGTGCTGATCGAGCCGACGAGCGGCAATACGGGCATCGCGCTCGCGTTCGTCGCGGCGGCCAAGGGTTTGAAGCTGATTTTGACGATGCCAGACACGATGAGCGTCGAAAGGCGCAAACTGCTTAAAATTCTCGGCGCCAAGCTGGTATTGACCGACGGTGCGAAGGGTATGAAAGCAGCCATCGCCAAGGCGGAAGAGTTGCACGCAAAAATCCCGAACAGCGTGGTGTTGCAGCAGTTTTCCAATCCGTCCAACCCTGCGATTCACCGCCGGACCACCGCCGAGGAAATCTGGCGCGACACGGGCGGCAAAGTGGACTTCCTCGTCGCCGGCGTTGGTACCGGCGGCACGATTACGGGTGTGGGTGAAGTCATCAAAAAATTGAAGCCGGATTTCAAGGTCGTCGCCGTTGAGCCGTCCAAGTCGCCGGTGCTCTCCGGTGGGCAGCCGGGACCGCATAAGTTGCAGGGCATCGGCGGCGGTTTCATTCCCGCAAATTTGAATGTGAAAGTCCTGGATGAAGTCATCCAGGTGAACGAGGACGATTCGGCGCCGATCTCAAAAGAAGTCAGCGCGCAGGACGGCATCCCCATCGGCATCTCCGCCGGCGCGGCGGTGTGGGCGGCATTGCAAGTGGCCAAGCGCCCGGAAAACAAGGGCAAAACCATTGTGGTCATCATTCCGTCCTCGAGCGAACGCTATCTCTCGACGTGGCTCTTTGCGGACATCGGCACCGAATCCGATGACCTTGGCGGCCTGCTGGGCACGGATTGAACCGGCCTGCCGACGCCGACCGGGCGAGGCGTAACTTTTTAAAAAATGGAAGGCTGACCGGATGACCGGAGGTTCTTCAAACCAACAAACCAGAACCTATAAAAACAAACATGAAAACATTTAGTCTGAAAAAATCCATCGCCCTGGCCGCGGCCGTTGCCGCGCTGGGCATCATCCCCAACCTTCACGCGCAAGTCACCGTCTTCATCGAAGGTGGCAGCGCCAGCCAAAACCTGCTCTATGACCGGGCGACCAACCTTTTTGCGGGCGGCTCTTTCACTTCCACGGGCAATCAGTCCTCGACGGTGCGCCGTTTCCAAGGCACCAGCCTGAACCCGAATTTGACGAGCATTAACCCGATCACGCTCGACATCAACATTGCCAACGGCGCCATCAACGGCCTGGTGGCCTTGGTGAACCAGTTCGCCGACGTGAACGACACGAACGTGACCGGTGCGCAGGTGATCCCGACGTTTGTAGACTCGGCCACGACGCCGGAAGCGGTGGGTATCGATTCTGTCGCCGCCAACCTGACCGAGCTGCCGACCTATGTGGTGCCGTTGCTGTACGTCAAGAGCACCGCCAACCCTGACCTCGCCGGCATCACCAACCTGACCCAGCGCCAGGCGGTGACGTTGGAAACTTCCACCAACAAGACGACCTATTACGGCGGCAGCAGTTCCAACTATGTTTATTTTGTGGGCCGAAACAAACAGGCCGCCGTGCGCACGGAAATTGATTTGAACATCTATAACGCCGCCAAGATCAAGACCTTTACCAACAACACCGCCGGCCAGCCGGTGGAAGACAAAAACGCTTCCGACCCGGGGCTGACTTCCGGTGGCGCGGTGGCCACCACGGTGCTGGCTTTGACGAACTCCATCGGCACGATCGCCGTGCAAAACCTCAAGAGCACGCTGGTGCCGCTGGCTTACGAAGGTGTGAATTATTCCGTCACCAACGTCATCACCGGCAGCTATCCGCTCTGGGGTTACGAGCATTATTACTACATCACCGCGCCGAACACGGGTGCCCCCTCCACCGCGCAACAGGCGGTGATCGATGCCTTTTATCAGAGCGTGACAAACGCCGCGTTCCAGAACATCAACACGCCGGTCTTCACCAACAACTTCATCCCGATCTCGGCCATGAAGGTGAAACGCGATACCGACGGCGGCCAGATCAAGCCCTTGGCGAACTTCTGAACCGGTCATCAATCATTTACATACCTGAGTATGAAAAAAATAATTTTACAAACCCTGGCCGTGCTCGCCTTTCTGGCGGCGCTGCCCCAGGCGCGAGCCTGGTCTTACAGCGACGGCGACGTCCTGCTGATATTTCGTAACGGCTCAAAAGACGTCGAGTTCGACATCGGCAGCATCTCCAGCTTCCTGGGCAAGACCAACGGTTACACCACCACGGTGACCAATTGGAGCCTCAACCTGGTGACCAATACCTTCGGCTCGCTAGCTGGCAACAAAGTGGTCCTGATTGCTTCAACCGGCTCGACCAACTGGTTGAGCAGTGCGGAACCGAACACCTCGGCCTACAATCTCGGCCAGTCTGACTTTGACAGCCAGTATGGCGTGATCAACGCTGTGGGCACCAGTCCGCTGAATCCGTTTCCGATCGCAGTCCCGACGAACAGTGCAAACGGCTACGTCATTGATATCGGCGGAACCTTGAAGAGCCGCTCATACGATTACGTGATTTCGGGCGGCCAGTTCAACGGCATCCCCAAACTGGGTGGCAACGCGCAGTTCACCGTCGAGCAAACGGCACCGGGCTTCCTGGACTTCTGGCAGATCCTGCCGACGACCGTGTATCCCAACCCGCCGCCGAACACGCTGCTGGGCACCTTCACCATCAGCGGCACCGGTGTGCTGACGTTCACCGCCGGCCCCCGCGCGCCGACCATCACCACTGTTGCGCGGAGCGGCACCATCAGCAAAGTCACGTTCAGCACCACGGTTGGGAATACATATGCGCTCTCCTTTACAAATAAATTGAGCGGAGCGGCGAAAACATGGCCGGTGGATGTCACTACCATCATCGGCAACGGCGGTTTGAATTCCATCAGCCACACCAATGCCGGCGGTGTGGAATTCTACCAAGTATCAGCCCAGTGACGGTCTGAAGAAAACTCATCGTGGCAGGCCCGGAAAACCGGGCCTGCCTTTTGGTTCTATTTGTCGAGAGGACAACCACAACAAATGAATTATTGGCGGCACATCTTGATCCTGGTCGTATTCGTAAAATGCTCTGCCATCGCGGCACAGACAACGAATTCGCCGGTCGCAAAAAAAAATGCGCCCGGCCTCAACATCTCGGCATATCGTATCGAGGGCAACAGCGTCCTGACGCCGGATAATTTCGGCGTCCTCTCCAATTATACCGGCACGAACATCAGTTTTCCCCGGCTGCGCGAGGGCCTTGGCCTGCTGCAGCTTCGTTATCGCACGCTCGGTTTTCCGACGATCAGCGTCACCTTGCCGCCGCAAAAACCCACGAACGGCGTCATCCGCGTGAAGGTGGTGGAGGGGCGGTTGTCCCAGGTCAACATCACCGGCAATAAATATTTCAGCACGCCAAACGTGTTGCGTGCGGTGCCCGGTCTCACGACCAATATTTTGCTGAACACGCGCTGGTTTCAGCCGGAGCTGGATGCCGCCAATGCAAGCCGCGACCGCCAGATCTACCCGGTCATCAGCCCCGGCTTTGAACCCGGCACCACGGTGCTGGAATTGAAGGTCAAAGACCGGCTGCCCTTGCATGGCCGCGTGGAAGTGAATAACAAGGCCACGCCCAATACGCCGGCCCTCCGGCTCGATACGGCCGTGCAATACGGCAATCTTTGGCAGCGCGAACACCAGTTCGGGCTGGATTACAATTTTTCCCCACAAGCGTTCAAAGACGGACGCGATGCGGAGGTTCCCTTGGATTCGCCGATGGTTGCCAGCTACAGCACATTTTACCGCCTGCCGCTGGGCACCGGGGAAGGCTATCGCGAAGAAACCGAGCAGCAGCCCGCGACCTTCGGTTATGATGAAGTCAGCCACAAATTCAATCTGCCGCCGCCGAGCGGCCATCCTGACCTGACATTTTATGCCTCCCGCTCGGCCTCGGACACACCTTTGCTACGCGGGCCGTTCACCACGATCTTCACCAACAAGCTGGCGGAGATCGGCTCCCAATTTGTCCAGCACTCGCCCACGATCAACAATAACATCGGCGTGAAATTATCCGTGCCCGTGCGCGAATTTTGGGACATCACTTCTTCGCTTTCGCTGGGCCTGGATTTCAAAGGCTACAAGGCCCACAACTGGAGCACCAACCAGACGATCTTCAATCTGTATGCGCTCGATCCGTTTGGCAACCGCGTGCTCGTGACCAACCAGGTCATCCCGCTCGCGGCCAACAGCGAACAGACGCTTTTTTATTTTCCGCTGTCCTACGGCTGGACCGGCTCGCGGCCGGATCCGTTTGGCGGCTTCACGGCTTCGTGGAACCAGAGCATCTTTCTCCAGTCGCTCGCCTCCGCGCGGAGCGATTTTCAAAATGTCGCCGGCGATACCAAGGCGGGCGGCAACTACACCACCATCAACGCCGCCATCATCCGCTCGCAACGCATTTATCATGATTGGATGGCCACGCTCAACGTGAACGGCCAATGGGCCAGCGCGCCGCTCATCAGCAACGAACAGATCGGTCTTGGCGGCACTTCTGGTGTGCGCGGCTATGAAGAAGGCGCGGCTTACGGCGACACCGGCTGGCGGGCGCTTTTCGATCTGCACGCCCCTTCGGTCAACATAGGTTATTTCGCCACGCCGGATGGCGATATCCCGGCCGAGTTGCGCTGCTCCCTTTTCATGGATTACGGCCAGATTTTTCTGTTGAGCCGCCCGACCTACCCCAGCCACGAACTGGATGAGTGGGGGACCGGCCTCGCTTTTCTGGTGACCATCGGTGAGCACGTGGATGCGCGTTTGACGCTGGCCTGGGCGCTGGAGGGGGAACAACTGGGTTCGGCCCGCGCGTATTTTAGCGTCGGCGGACAATTCTGAAGCGATATGAAAACATTTTTACAAAACCCCCGGTCGCTGTTCATTGCCGTCCTTGTCTTTGTGGTGGGCCGCGCGGCGACGGCATTCGCCAATCCGACAGGACTCTCGGTTTCCGCCGGCAGCGCCAGCGCGTTCCAGGCCGGTTCGCAACTCAACGTGACGGTCAGCCAGATGGCGATCCTGAACTGGCAAAGCTTTAACATTCAAAAAGGCGAGACAACGGCATTTTTGCAACCGTCTTCCAGTTCTGTTGTTTTCAATGTCATCGGCGGCGCAAATCCGTCACAGATCTTTGGGAGCCTGCATGCCAACGGCACGGTGATCCTCGCCAATGCGAACGGATTTTATTTCGGACCGAATTCGATGATCAAGGTCGGCGGCAGTTTCATCGCCACCACCGCGCCGTTGCCGCCGGATTTCGGTTCCGGGGCCACGTGGCAGTTCGCCGGCACGCCGCCGCTGGCGAGCATCGTCAATTACGGGCAGATCGAGGTCGGCACCGGCAAATCATTGTATCTCATCGCGGAAAAGATCGAGAACCACGGCAGCCTTTCCGCCCCCGAAGGCGACGCGGAACTGCTCGCCGGTGACAACGTGCTGGTCAGCGAACGTCCCGATGGCCGCGGCCTGAGCGCGTCGTTGCAGATGCCCACCGGTTCGGTGGATAACTTTGGCCGCATCACCGCTGACGCCGGCACGATCGCGTTGCAAGCCAGGGTGGTGAATCAAAACGGAATCTTGCAGGCTGATTCCATCGCGGAAAAAAATGGCGTCATCGAACTGGTCGCTTCTGATTCGCTCAATCTCGGTGCGGTTTCGGAAATTTCCGCGGCTGGTGACACTTCATCCGGCGGCAGCGCCGGTGGTGATGTGGTTCTGAAATCAGGGAACACTTTCAACGATGACATTGGAAGTTCGATCGTGACCGCCGGTGGGGCGCACGGTGGGAACGGCGGCAACATCGAGGTGAGCGCGCCGAACATCCAGTCGCTCAATTCCGCGATGGATGCCACCGCTCGGGCCGGTTCTTTGGGCGGCATTTTTTTGCTCGATCCCGTGAACATCATCCTGGGGACTGGCGGCAGCGGCAGTGTTCCGGCCGGCGGCACCGTGCTTTCGACGGACAACGGTAATGGGGCGGTGAACGGCACCCTGAGCTTGAACGTCAACACGGCGTTCAAGAACAAATATTTTTCCGACATCTTGCTGCAGGCCAGCGGCAGCATTTACATCGGCAATGGCTCGGTGGATGACAACGGAGTGGTCACAGCTAACGCCAGCCCGTCCATCAACTGGAATTTGAGCAACACGACCGGCATGTCCGACGGCCAACTGACGTTGCAGGCGGGCGGCGACATCACTTTCTGGGGCAACTCAAAGATCATTGATGCCAATAACTGGAGCGTGTCGCTCTTTGCCGGCTACGATTTCACGGGTCATTCCGTCAATGGCGGCAACGGAAATATTTATATCAACGGCGGCCCCGGTCTGTCGCAACTTGGCTCGATCCAGCTGGGATCGGGTGATCTGAACCTTTTTGCCAGCCAGAGCATCCTCGTCGGTTCCGGTTCGCTCTTCACCGCGGCGGGCGGCAATATTTTTGCCTATGCCGCCAAGGGGGATATCAACGCCGGCACGGCCAACGGCAGCGACAATGGTTTCTCCCAGACCAGTAATTTTACCTTCTCGGATGACGGCACGGCTCCCAACACCTTCCTCGGCGGCATCAGCACGGCGGCGGGCGGCAACGTGACCTTGATCGCGGGTAACAACATCGACAGCACGCCGACCGTGCCTTCCAAGCAGGCGCCGGCCGCTTCGGGCGCTTATGGTCCGGGTGATGTGACGGTCATCGCCGGCAAACAGATCACGGGGAATTTCAATGTGACCGACGG
>DASZCA010000291.1:0-20240 GCA_035943555.1 Verrucomicrobiia bacterium | reverse complement strand
ACGGTGCTTCAGACCAACCGATGGTATCACGTTGCTATGACTTATGATGGATCCATTTTTAAGTTATATGTGAACGGCGCGTTGGATGCCCAGAGCGCAGCCAGCGGCCCAATCATCGTCACTACTGAACCCGTTCGAATTGGGGGTGGAGCGGACAACAGTTGCTCCCCTTACTATTTCAACGGCATCCTTGACGAGGCTGCCATCTATAACCGGGCTCTGTCATCCAACGAAATCTCAGCCATTTATATGGCCGACGCCGGGGGCAAATGTTTTACGCCAGCACCTCCCACCATCACCGCCCAACCTACTAACCAGACGGCTTTGGCAGGAAGCACGACGGCTTTCAGCGTGACGGTCAGCGGGACTCAACAGCTTTTTTATCAATGGCAGTTTAACGGCACAAACATTGCCAAAGCCACCAACGCGGCGCTGAACTTGGTGAACGTACAGTTGACGAACGCAGGGAATTACACAGTCATGATCACCAATCTTTACGGTGTGACTAACAGCGTTAATGCCACTCTGACGGTGCAAGCCCCACCCATGATCAGCGCGCAGCCAACCAACCAAACTACAGTTGCCGGCAGCAATACAGCATTCAGCATAACGGCTAACGGATCGCCGACTTTAAATTTCCAATGGCGGCTCAATGGGACTAACATCACTGGCGCAACCAATATTGTGCTGGAGTTATCGAATGTTCAATTCACAAATGGAGGCAACTATTCCCTTCGTGTGACGAATCTTTTTGGTTCAGCAATCAGTTCAAACGGTGTGTTGACAGTGCAAGCCGCGCCAACAATTAATACCCAACCCACCAACCTAACCACACTTGTCGGCAATACTGCCGCCTTCAGCGCCGCAGCCATAGGATCACCCGCGTTAAGCTATCAATGGAGCTTGAACGGCAGCAACCATCCAATCATCGGTGCCACCAATAACAGTCTTACGATTTCGAACGTTCAACTTGCCAATGCCGGTGTTTACGCCGTGACAGTGACCAATATTTTTGGTTCGAATGCCAGTTCAAATGCTGTATTAAACGTGATTGATGTGTTAGATCATTTCGCTTGGGGTTCGGTGCCATCACCTCGATTTGCGAGTGCCCCGTTTGTCACAACTATTCGGGCCATGGATTCGATCAACCAACAATTCACCAACTTTACAGGCGCGGTGTTTCTTACCACTACCAATGGCATCCCCCTTATACCAGGAATTTCAGGGAGTTTCACCCAAGGCGCGTGGGCAGGCTCCATTACCGTCACCCAAATGATTACGAATCTTGTTTTACGCGCAAATGATGGAGCAGGTCATATCGGGCTGGCCAATTCAATTTTTATAACAATTCCGCCGTCATTAGGAATGGCTAAATCTGGCAATAATCTGTTCATTTTTTGGCCGATGACACCGGCTGGCTTTGCACTTGACAATTCGTATGGCTTGAACCCAGCCCAATGGGCTCCCGTTTCAGCACCCCCAATTCAAATCGGCGACCAATATCTGCAATTCATCCAATTAAACGGCACCAATCAATTTTATCGTTTGCGATTTACCCTGCCGTGACACGCGTAACTGTTCGCGTTAAGAGCCAGCCAAACAAAAAAGATGGGGTTTGTTTTCCCTTGCTTTGCGGCAACGTCTCCATGATATATTGCTCTTAGCTGCAGAATAACAGCTCGCACCGTTTGTACATACTCATGCAATACTCAACCTTACCGAAAAAAAGCGTCTTAAAGAAATTTTTAAGAATCGGCGCTATGATTCCGTATTATATTTTCCGGTATCTACCACGGGACACTTGGTTTGGTCCGGATAAATTTATTTATGCCGAAGATGGGCTGATAACATTCAAATCTTGCGCCTTTCTTAATGATCCAAATTATCAGCGCGCCTACGAATCAGGAATCAATGCCGCCGGGCGCGATTATGGCTGGCGATTTCGGTTTTACACGGGCTTGTGGGCCGCACAACATGCATGCCAGCTGCCGGAGGGAGATTTCGTTGAATGTGGTGTGAGCTACGGATTTTTAAGCAAGGGAATCACGGAATATGTCAACTGGAACAAAACACAGGCTGTTCGCCGGAAATTTTTTCTTGTCGATACATTTGAAGGGCTGGATGAAAGCCTCGTCACAAATGTTGAAAAAGAAGAAGGTCTGGCCGAACGATTCGCCGGAAAATATCCCACAGATACCATTAGCCGGGTGCGGGAAACTTTTGCGGAGGTTAAAAACATACACATCATCAAAGGCTCCGTTCCTGGAATCTTATCTTCAATAAAAACTGACAAGGTTGCCTTTCTTTCGATCGATATGAATTGTGCTATGCCAGAAAAAGCAGCTTTGGAATTTTTTTACCCCAAACTGGTTTCAGGAGGAGTGGTGGTTTTTGATGATTATGGACATCGGGGGCATGACTTGCAAAAACAATTGGCGGATTCAGTCGCCGCAAATTTTGGCAACACAATATTAACCCTGCCAACGGGACAGGGCCTTTTATTAAAGCCTTGAAACCAGCGTAATTTCCCAACGCGGAAAAATGAAAATCCGGCCAGCATATGCCCCACGTTTATCTTGCAACATTAAGTTTTGCAATGGCCAGTGCATCCTAAGTGAGAATGCCCAATCATATCACCACTCACATCGTATTGCTCCAAGGCACGGGGCTGAACGAACGCGGCTGGGCGCGCTATGTTTCCCGCTTCGGCCATGTTGTGCTCATCCAGCGCACGTTTGTGGAACATGTCGAGATTTGGGAAGATGGCAAGCTGATCGATGATGGCCCGACGGTTCCCGTTAAGGTCAACCGCACGCTCGCCGAAATGACCTTTTGGATACAAAACGTTTTCCTGATCCGCCGTTATTGGAAATATTTCACCCCACAAAAGGTCGATGTGATGTTGACGCCCGCCTATTCGGGTGTCCTGATTGCCCTCGTTTTGCGCCGGCTGGGAAGGGTTCGCAAAATCGTCTGCACCATCGTGGATTACATGCCGCCAGTCGGCAGTTCTCATGTGCGGATGCATCGCCGGATCACCAGTTGGCTCTCGCGCTGGGCGGCGAAGCATTCCGATGAAGTTTGGACCATCTCCCCGCGCATCCCTACGGGGGATACCAATCCACGCACTTATGTGATGCAGTTTCCCGTGGAAAATTACCATGTTCCGCCGGGTGTGCGCACGGAAATCGGGTACATCGGTTTTCCTTCGCCGGATCATGCGTTGGAATTGTTGTTCGAAGTGTGCAAGCGGCAGAAGCTCCGCTTGAATGTCATCGGCGATTCGCCCTACCTGCAATCCATCAAGCACCTGGCGCCGCCAGATGCGGTCTTTCATGGCATCACCAGTGATCTCACCAAGATCAACGCCGTGCTCGCGCGTTGTTTTTGCGGCTATGCGATTTATCGCAACATCGGCCCGGAAAATTACAGTTACTATGGCTTCCCTTCCAAGGCCATCAACTGGTTTGCCAATAATACGCCGGTCGTCACCACGCAGACTTCGCATTTCACGCAGCAGATTGAAACCCTTGGCATCGGCCGCGTGGTGGAGCCGAAGTTGGAACAAATCGAGCAAGCCGTCCTCGACCTGAAGGCGAACGCCCCTGCCTACTACGATGCCATCAACCGTTTTCGTGACAAATGGAATGGTGAATTCGAGGCGTTTCAGTCCGAGCGCCTCAGCGCTTTGTTGGCGGAAAAATAAAAATGGCAACTCTTGCAGTTGTCACCGCTGACATTCTTACATCAGCAAAGATCTAAATCACAGATCAGGTGTAGGCGGATGATGTCGGCGCATGGTGTTCAGCCAGATGACCAGCATGATCACCAATGCCGCCCCGAGCGCCAGCGGCATGATGTGCAGCAGATCGGGCGGCGTGCTCCCCACCAACAGCAACGTCAGCCAATACGCCACACCGAGCACGCCATAGAGCAGCGACACCTTCAGCCAACGGCTCGCCAGCGCCCAGGTACCCAATGCCTGGATCAGCCCCGCGAGCACCATCGTAATCGCCAGATGCCCCACCATGCCCATGGCTTCCGCCGTGTTGCTGCTCAGCAGTTTCAGGCAAAATCCCCGCAGCAGGTACAGCAGACAGGCGCCTATGAGCAAAGCCAGCGCATACAGGCCGAACAATTTCAACTGCTCGCCCAGCCCTTCCTTATGGTTCCGGCCCGAACGATGAGTAAAGAGCACCACCAATAACGGCCCCGCCGTCGTCGGCAACGCCCGCGCCAACAACCCCGCTGAACTGTATGCATCCAGCGACGTCTTGTAATTATCCGCAAAAAATTTATTGGCCACCAACTGGTCCGCCTGGCCAAAACAGTAAGAGCCGATCACGCAAGCCGCGCTCACGATCACAAACTGCACGAATTCACGGTTCCACGGTGATTCCGTCGATGCCACCGGCTTGGGAAATTCTTTTTTCCAAAAAATCAGGATCAGGTTTGGCAGCAACATCACCGCCGAGGCGAGCACGGCAGCCTCCGCCACCGGCCAGTAATGCGTGACCGGCAGGCCGAACAACACCCGTAAGATCGCCGCCAACAGCCCGATCAATGCCAACCGCTTGAACCAGCCCAATCCCTGGCAAATAGCGACCACATATGAACTCCACAACCCGCCCAGCACGCAGAACAGCGCGATCAAGGTCAGGCTCGTCCGCGGAATGTTAAAATAATGTCCGAGCGGTTTTACCAAAATGATCGCCCCCACCGACCCGGCGATCGTGATATGCAGCAGAAACTTCCGGCAGCCCGCCAACAACGCATGCAACCGCGCATCATCCCCGCTAAAATGAAACCGCGCCACATAGTGCGTCACCGCCTGTGTGGCGATCGTCAGCGGCAGTCCCAGAAATCCGATGAAAACGACGGTGGTCGTCACCAGCCCGAATTCGCCCTCTTTGCCGCCCAACTGCGGCCGCACGATCATCTGAAAGCCGTAATGGATGCCCTGCGTCAAGAACCCGACCAGCGACAAAATAATGCCGCTCTGCAGGAGGTTCATCGACCGCGATGACTTGGGCTTGCTCATGGTTAAAAAAATCCGCGCCATGGAACCGACGGCCATAGGCGCGGAACCCATAGGTTCGGCGCGAGCAGGTATCCGGGGCAAGTGATTTCTTTGAAAAGCTTGGCTGGGTGCGGGCTGACAGGGTGGTTGACAGAGGGGTATCCGGCCCTAAAATATGACGGACAGGCGGGTGGTTGATGTTTAAAGTGCAGTTTTCTTTGAACGGCCCGCAGGTCATCCTTCTCGAAATCCCCGCCAAACCGGCGCGGCTTTGGTGAAAACCCGCCTGAAAGCTCAGATGAAAATTTTGTTCATAACCGCGCCGTTATACGACTACATGGGCGATCCCCTGTTGGCGGGGTTGCGGGCCGTTTACGGCGCGGATTGTGTGGATTGGCCGCGCAAACCCATGATGTATGGAGATTTCCCATCGGTATATGGCCGGGGATTTACGGTCTGGTCGGAGCCGATTGCAGATTTACCGGCGGCGGCGAGGAAGTTGAAAGACGATTTTGACCTGGTGATTTATGGCTGTTACCGGCGTCAGATGCCGATCGACTGGCGGGCGCTGGTGCCCAATCGCGACAAAGCCCCCCGGGTGGCCTATGTAGATGGCTACGATGACACGTTTGTATACCCGGATCCCCGCCCTTATTTCAAACGGGAATTGAAGGCGCCCGAGCCGGGAGTTTTTCCCAGCGGACTTTGCATCCCCGACCGGATGGTACGCCCATTGAATGTTGAAGGTAAAACACAACTGCACCAGACCCATGTGCAGGACACGGAATTCACGAGCGAAACCGGCTACAAATTCACCGAGGAAAAAGAATACTACGACGACCTCGCCCGGTCGTTCTTCGGGATCACCATGCGCAAGGGCGGCTGGGATTGCATGCGCCACTATGAAATCTTGGCAGCGGGCACGGTTGTGATGTTCAAAAATCTGGATGAAAAACCAGATTCCTGTGCGCCCCGATGCCCGCATTTCATCAACTACACGACCAAACAGGATTTCATGGAAAAGGCGAACCGTTTGGTCGTGGACGGCAAGCCGACGGAGGAATATCGGCGCATCCTGCAAAAACAGCGAGAATGGCTGCTGTCCTACGGAACAGCCACCGCTCATGCACGGGAATTCATGAGCCAGGTCGAAGAATATTTCAAAGATAAACCGGCCACGACAATGCCCAAAGTATCCTTCAGATGGTTCCGTCGGTGCCGCATCCGGCTGTTCTGGTTCAAGGAAGAGATGCTGGTACGGGGCATCACCTTCGTGAAACAAAACAAGGCGGTGGACTGGTTCTATTACCGGGTTTTCCGCAAAATCCCGGGAATGGGGGCATTTATTTCCTATCGCGTATTGGGGGAAAAGCCTTACGAAGGCCCCGGCAACGGTTAAATTAGCGGTTTCATTGCCATAAATCGTCTATATACTCCGCCGGACACGAAAATCAACCTTGATTGCATCGCCTTAAATGAGTCTGAAATCAGCACTTTTATCGTTGGTCACCCAGCCGGGTTACGAACTCCGCAAGTACCGGGTGCAACGGTGGTGGCAACGTCGCGGCATCCATCTGGAGATGGCAAAACACGCCAAATTCTCCTACGACGCGTGCAATTTTTGTGATGTTCCGCCTGGCGATGATGCGGTCATTTTCGATGTCGGCGCCAATATCGGCCAAAGTTCCGTCTGGTTCTCTGAAGTTTTCCCCCAAGCGACGATCCACGCGTTTGAACCGTTTTCCATCATCTACAAACGTCTGGAAGAAACCGTGGCCGGCCGGTCACACGTGCACCTCCATCAATTTGCCATCGGCAAGGCCAATAGTGAATTGCAGGTGGCGCCGGTCCAAGATGCCTACTATCAATGCGGCCAGATCGTCGCCGCCACCCAGCCGCAGGGTCCGACGGAAACCATTCGCATCCGTTCCCTCGACTCCTTTTGCGAGGAACAGAAGATCAGCCATATCCATGTGTTGAAGTCGGATACCGAAGGTTTTGACATCGATGTCTTGCGCGGGGCGGAACGGATGCTGCGGGCCGGTTGCATTCATAACTTCCTGACCGAGGCCAGCATAGCCAAAGGGGACGAGCAACATACCAGCCTGTTTGCGCTGATCGATTATCTGCGGCCGTATTCCCTCGAGCTCCACGGGATCTATGACATGCATCATGGGCGTGAAAACGGCAAGTTGGAATATTTCAACGCCTTGTTCCAACTTAAGAAATAACTGCTCAAAAACTGTTTCCTTGTTTGATCAGGCCACCGGTCCGGCTGTCAAACCTCACAATCTGAACTATGAAAAAGATCAAAGCCGGCGGTAATGGTGGCAATGGCGGGAAAAACCCCTTGGATGGCTGGAAGGCGCTGGCACTGGTGGCCGTGATCCTGTCCCTGCTCTTTTGGCGCAGCTTTCTTCCGGGCTACGTTCATTTTTCGAATGATGGCCCGCTGGGAATGCAAGTTTTCACCGCCGCGCATGTGCCGGAAGCTTTTACCGGCATGTGGGGTGATATGAATGACATTGGCGCCGGCGCGGTCTGGTCTTTGAGCTCGGGCACCCTGCTCAACATGTTTTTCGGGCCGGTGGCGTATGCCAAATTTCTCGCCCCGTTCGCACTCTTCATCCTCGGCTTCGGGGTGTTCACTTTCTTGCGGAGTCTCAGACTGAACTGGCTGGCGTCCATCATGGGGACGTTCGCCGTGATCTTGAACACCTGCTTTTTTGCGGGCGCGTGCTGGGGTGTCGCCTCGGCGGAGATCGCGATCGGCTTTGATTTTCTGGCGCTGGGTCTGTTCATGGGGAATGACGGGGAAAAATCCGCCATCCTGCGCATGGTACGACTGGCGCTGGCAGGTTTGTGCGTGGGTGTGAACGTCATGGAAGCGGCGGATATCGGCGTGCTATGCAGCGTACTCGTGGCCGGCTTCATGTTCTTCAAATCCCTCTTGGAAGCCGAAGGCAATTTTGTGATCAAGGCGGCACGCGGGGTCGGCCGGGTGGCGGTCGTCTCTCTTTTTGCCGCGTTTATCGCAGTCAGCACGGTCATCGCGCTGCTGGGCACGCCCGGCCTCGTCAGCAATGCGGATGAGACAAACAAAGAAACGCCCGAAGCGCATTGGGATTGGGCCACGCAGTGGAGCCTCCCCAAGATGGAAACGCTGGGCATTTTCGTACCGGGACTCTTCGGCTACCGGATGGACACGCCAAAACACATGGAGCCGGGCTTGGAACAAAGCTACAACGGCGGCGTTTACTGGGGCGGCATCGGCCGGAGCCCGGAGATCGACCGTTTCTTTGATGCCGGCGGGGAGAATCCGCCCGGCGGACTGATGCGGTTCGGTTACGCGGGCTATTACGCAGGCATCTTGACGGTGCTGGGTGCGATCTGGGCACTGGTCCAAAGTTTCCGGCGGCAGAATCCGGTATATTCCCGGACACAAAAGATTTTGATCTGGTTCTGGGCGTTCGTCATGATCGCCTCATTGCTGGTGGCGTGGGGCCGGTTCGCCCCGTTCTTTTATGGGCTGCTGTACAAGCTGCCACATTTTTCCGCGATCCGTAACCCGGCCAAGTTCATCATCTTCAGTTCTTGGGCCATGGCGGTGCTGTTCGCCTACGGCATGGATGCTTTAAGCCGCCGTTATCTGGATGCGACGGCCAAAGAAGGCACTAGGAAATGGGACGGCTTTGACCGGAACCTGATCTTCGCCTTCGTCGGCCTGCTCGTTGCCAGCGTGATCGGCTGGTGCTGTTACTCCGCGCACAAAGAAGCGCTCGTGCATTACATCAAGAAAGTCGGTTACGGCGACGATACTTTTGCAACGATGATCGCGACTTTCAGCATCGGCCAAGCAGGATGGTTCGTTTTCATCTTCGCTGGCGCGGTCGTCCTCCTGACGCTTACGGTGAAAGGATTTTTCTCCGGACCACGCGCGATGACCGGTGCCGTTCTGCTGCTGGCCTTCATGATTTTTGACCTGGGCCGCGCCAGCCTGCCCTTTGTGATCCATTGGAATTACCTCCAGAAATACGAAGTCGGCATGCTCAATCCGGTCGAAAAATATCTCGCCGACAAACCGTATGAGCACCGCGTGGCGAAACTGCTGCCCCCGCCCCTCAGCACGCCGGCGCAGTTTGAAGCCTTTGACCAGTTGTATGGGATCGAATGGACGCAGCACCATTTTCTGTATTACGGCATCCAGTCCTTGGACGTGATCCAGCAGCCACGTTTGGCGGGAGACCTCGCGGCGTATGAAGACGCTTTGCGGATGGGTTTCAAACAACGTCCGGACGGCCAATGGGGGCTGGATGAAAGCACATTCTACAAGCTGCCGCGGCGGTGGGAGCTTTCCAACACCCGTTATCTGCTCGGGCCGGCGCAGTTCGTGGATTCTTTCAACGCCCAGTTTGATCCCGGCCGCAACCGGTTCCATATCATCCAGCGTTTCGCCATCGGGTTGAAACCCGGCGTGACCGAGTTCCATCAAAACTTGGAAGAACTGACGGCGTATCCGAACGACAATGGCGATTACGCCTTGATCGATTTCACCGGCGCCCTGCCCCGGGCGAAACTGTATTCGAACTGGCTGGTCAGCACCAATGACCAGGCCAACCTCAAAATGCTGACCGATGCAAATTTTGACCCGGCCCAGACTGTGCTGGTTTCTACACCGCAGGCCGGCCTGCCCACCGTTTCCACTAATCAAAATTCCGGCACGGTGGATTTCACTCACTATTCCAGCAAGCACATCACCTTTGCCGCCGACGCCGTGACGCCGTCCGTCCTGTTGCTCAACGACCATTATGATTCACATTGGGTGGTGACGGTGGATGGCAAACCGGCTCCGTTGCTCCGCTGCAACTACATCATGCGTGGCGTTTATCTCCAGCCCGGCAAGCACACCGTCCAGTTTGATTTCAGCCTGCCTCACGGGTTGCTGTTCGTCACACTGGCGGCGATAGTTACCGGCCTGCTGCTGACAGTGTGGCTGGTGGTCGCCACCCGCAAGAAATCTTTGGTGGTCAGCTGATGCTTATGCGCGCGTCGGTCATCGTCATCACCCGCAACCATTCCGGCTACCTCGTGGAGGCGCTGGCGGCGTTGTCCAAACAGGATCATCCGGATTTTGAAGTCGTGGTGGTGGACAGCAGCAACGGCGAGGAAAAAGAAAAGTCGGAAAAGATCGCCCGGCAGTTTGGTGCAAAGTATGTGCCCGAGCCGCGCCTCGGCCAGTCGCTCGCGCGCAACTCCGGCCTGCCGCATTGCACCGGCGAGATCATCGCCTTCACCGATGACGATTGTCTGCCGGAAAAAAACTGGCTCTCGTTGCTCATCAGCAATTACACCGGCCCGGAAATCTGGGGCTGTTCCGCGCGCATCGTTCCCCACCGCAAAGAAAGCGCGGCGGATCTTTTCGAAGAAGTCGCCGGCCAGGATCTCGGTGAGAACCGTCGCGTCTTCAAGCCGGAGGAAGTCCGTTTCAGCGTTGGCCTGATCCTGCAAAACGTCGGCAAAGTTTTCGCAAAGCATATGAAGGGTAAGGGCCTGGCGCCTTGGTGTGTCGGCCATGGCAGCGGCATGTCCTTCCGCAAACTCGCGCTTGATCAGCTTGGCGGCTTCGACAACCGCCTGGGCGCCGGTGCGTCATTGCGCAGCGGCGAGGATATCGACATCAACTACCGCGTGCTGCGTTCCGGCCATTGCATCGTGTACGAACCGCGTGCAGTCGTCCGGCATAACCATCACCGCATGACGAATGAAGATGTTTTCAAAACACGCTATGCGTACAGCTTTGGCGGCGCGGCGCTGATGCACGAGAATTCCGGAAACTTGCTGATGTTCTGCATGAAGATGGGCCGGCTGACACAGCTTTACATCAAGATCGCGCAATACAAGCTCACCGGAAAAAAGGACCTGGCACGCGTGTTCAGCGAAGATTTGCGCGGGGTGCGGGACGGCATCGCCGCCCAAAAAAAGAATCCGCGCGATCCGAAGATCAAACCGGATCTTTGAATTTACCGCCAGACGAAAGGCTTCAGGACGCCTTGTTGACCGGCTTGCCGAGCAGCGGGAACAACACACGCTTCACCGGTTGCGAAGTCATCAATGTCAATGTCGGATCGTGGAGATACTTCACGAGCAGGCGGGCGTGATTGCCGGCCGATTGACCTGCAGTCTGCTTGCTAGTCTTTGTACCATATGCGATGGAGCGCACGAACTTCGCGCCCTTGATATTGGCATTGCGGAACAGCGCCTCGCGGACGTAGCGGCGCGGACCCACGCACCAACTGCAATCGTGGAACGCGATCACGCCGCCCTCAATCACCTTCGGATACCACGTCAGAAAATCTTCCTTCACGGAATCAAAATCGTGCGCGCCATCGATGAAGATGAGGCTCACCGGCTTGTCGAAATCTTTCGCCGCCTCCACTGAAGTCTTGACGATGGGCGTGATGCGGTCTTCCACGCCCATGCGCTTGATATTCGCCTTGAACTGGTCAAAGGTCCAAACCGTCTTCCCACCCACATGATGTTCTTCCGAGCCGATGTGCGGGTCGATCGCGTAAATTTTCGCGCCTGTCCCGGCTTCCGCGCCTTTGGCCATGCATACTGTCGATTTGCCCTTCCAAGAGCCGATCTCGACGATGACACCCTTAGGGTCGGCTTGCTTCGCCAGTTCGTACAGCAGCACCGTTTCGGCTTCGAAAAGCCAACCGTCGATGCCGCGCGCCATGTCTGCGATTTCTTTGCCAGTCATTTGATTGGAATTCAAAATTTGAGAACTCCGACGCTAATTCATAACCAAAGGGTTTTAAAGCCAAAACTTTGGCACCGCTGCCTCATAGCCCGGTCGGATGGTCAAGAAACACCCATGGAAGCTTAAACTTTTTTGAAAGCACCGCCGCCAGCGCCTTCACTCCGAACGTCTCCGTCGCGTAGTGACCGCCGTAAAAAACGTTCACGCCCAGTTCTTCCGCCAACGCGTAGGTCCAGTGCGGCCCTTCGCCGGTGATGAAGGTGTCCACGCCGGCGGCGGCGGCCGTTTTCAGGTCACCACCCGCGCCGCCGGTGACGATGCCGATGCGTTCGCAGGTTTCTTTGCCGCCCGGCAGCAGCTTCGGCGCGGCGCCGGTTGCCCGTTCCAGTTTCTCAGCGAGTGTGACCCGGGAAATTTTCTGCCGTGTCTGCAAGCCGATGTTTTGCCCATGGCTGAAGAAAAACGGCTTCAGGTTTTTCAAGCCCAACGCTGCGGCCAGTTGCGCGTTATTGCCGAGTTGGGGATGCGCATCCAACGGCAGGTGCGAACTGTAGATCGCGAGATTGTTTTCCACGAGCAACCGCAGCAATTCATGGCGTTTGCCGGTCCACGGCTGCGGCTTGGACCAAAACAAGCCGTGATGGACGATAAGCAGGTCCGCCTTGGCGGCGATGGCCAGTTTCACCGTGGCCAGGCTGGCATCCACCGTGGCGGCGATGCGCGTGACACTGCCGGAATTTTCCACCTGCAGACCGTTGACCGCGCCGTCATAATCGCCGGTTTCGGCGGTACGAAGGGTCTGGTCGCAATACGCAACAATGGCTGACAACGGCGCTTTCGGCATGGGGCGATGAAAGCAAAATGCCGCAAAACTGCAAGACGGGAAACAAATCTGCCAAATCTATCAGTTGCCGGAGGGCTGAAGGTGCGGCAAAATTACCTTTCATGGTTCGCACCGAAATCCGGTCCCTGCGCCCCAGCCGTCTCGAGAGGAGCCGGCTGTTGGTCGCGCTTTTGGTTTCGTTGCTCTTGCATCTGGGCAGTTGGGGCGGCTATGAGCTGGGCAAGAAACTGGGCTGGTGGCAGCATTTGCATGCGCCGTCATGGGTGCGCAAGCTCGAGAAGAAAACCACCCCGCCCCCACAGCTCGCCAAGAAGAACGATGAACCGCCGATAGTATACGTGGATGTCTCGCATGCGGATCCTGAACCGCCCAAAAAAACCCAGTATTATTCCAGTAAAAATTCCCAGGCCGCCAACCCGGACGCCACCAAGGACACCAGCCAACCGAAGATCGACGGCCGGCAGAAGAATGTGCCCAAGACGGAGGATATTCCTACGTTGCCGAAATTACAGCCGACCGCCCCAGCCCAACAGCCGGCGCCAGAAACCAAGCCCACGACCAAGCCGGAGGAAACCCATCCGAACGACATGATGAGCCTTGGGGATTTGAAATTGAGCAAGCCGCCCGAACAGAAAATCGAGGCACAAAAAACTGCCGAGCCGCCGGCGCGGGCACGCACTTTAAAACAGGCACAAGCCCAGCAGCAACAGCAGTTGCCCGGGCAAAAATTGCAGCAGGATGGCGGCGTGCGGCGGCAACGCCTCTGGTCATCGCTTGATACCAAGGCAACGGCTTTTGGCGATTACGACCGGTCCATCATTGATGCCGTCACTTCGCGCTGGTACGACCTGCTCGACAGCCGCCGTTTTGCCATGGATCGGACCGGCAAAGTCATTGTCCATTTCAAGCTGAAGTTCGACGGCACCGTGGATGAATTGGAGATCCAAGAAAACACGGTGGGCGAATTGCTCGGCTATGTCTGCGAAGAATCGGTGCAGGAATCCGCGCCCTTTGCCAAATGGCCGAGCGACATGCGCCGGGAGATCGGTGCGAATTTTCGGGATATCTCGTTCACGTTTTATTACTATTGAACCGTTCGTTTTTGTAAATTTATTATGGATACACTTGTTTATGCGTTGCTCGGCCTGACCTCCGTGATCGGCCTTGGCGTTGTCATCTGGCGCACGTGGGTGCTGCGCTGGGAGAATATCGTGCCGGCCAACCTCGCCACCGCCGCCACGGAATGCGAGGATGGAAATGATGTGGAAAATCTCCGCCATACCTGCGAGGCCGAAACCTCGCCGCTCGGCCGGCTGTTGTTGCTCGCCATCAGTCACCGCAACTGGTCCAAGGCGGATAACGAGGCCGCGGTAGAGACCGCGGCACGCCATGAGATCGTGAAACTTGAGAGCGGCCTGGTCGTCTTGGAAATCATCGTCGGCATTGCACCGCTGCTTGGCCTCGTGGGTACTATCTTAGGCATGATGAACGTGTTCGGGGACATCGGCCAGACGGGCTTGAACAACATGAACGACGCGTCCAAGCTGGCCTCCGGCATCAGCCTGATTTTGCGCACCACCCTGATCGGCTTGCTCATTTCCATCCCGTCGCTTGTGGCCTGGAGCTATTTTTCAAAAAAAGTCGAAGTGCTTGCCGTCGAGATGGAAACGATTTGCGCCGGGTTTGTCCGCAAGCAATACGCAGGTAAAAAGTAACGCCCCATGCGCTTCCTCATCCACAAACGCCGCACCGCGCCCGCTGTCATCATCGTCGCGTTGATTGACGTCCTCATCGTGCTGGTGATCTTTCTGCTGGTGACCACGACTTTCAAGCAACAGCCCGCGCTGAAACTCGCGCTGCCCACCTCCACCTCCGCGTTGAAATCCGGGGCGAATGAAAACCCGCCGCAAGTTGTCTACATCGACGATAAAAACCTGCTGCGTTTCGGCCCCAATGCTGAAGTCGTCACGCCGGACCAGTTGCGCAGCCGGCTGATCGTTGAGGCGGAAAAAATCCGGGCCAGCGGCCAGGAACCGATGCTTGCCGTCCGGGCGGACAAGAACGCGCATTGGGAACGCGTGGTGCAGGTGATGGATATCGGCAAGGCGGCCAACATCCGCGTCTTGAGCGCCTACACCAAAGAAGCGGGCAAGTAACTAGTCCGTCTTGCGCCGCATGTAGATCGCCTTCATCGGCGGAGTTGCGGGATAAGTCGCGAGCAAATCCGGTATCCGCATCAGCATCCACGGCTGGCGGTAATTATTGCCGTTCTTCGTAAACACGATGTCATCCGCCAAGAAGACCGCAGAATGCTTGACCTCCTGTTTTTCGTTCATCAACAACAGGACATCACCATAGATCGAAGGTGCGGAGATCTGATAATAATTCTTCCGGATGTAATCCACCGCAAAGTTAGGATCGTTGAAACGGTTGTCCGGCGTCTCGTTGCTGAAGTTGAACGTGGACCAATGGCAATCCATCGTGGGATCGCCCGCCACTGGTGGCAGCGGAAAGGTGTAGAGCCGGTCACGTGCAAACTTGGGCATTAGATAAAACAGGCTCAGATTGCCGCCATCGGGCAGTTGCTTCAGCGCCTCCATCATCGGCCGGATATCAGTGAAGCGCACGTTCGGTATGCCACCCCAGTAACTGGCGATCTTGTCGATGTCCGTATCCGGCTTGATCACGAGGCCGGCCAGCACCGCCGACTGACGCGACATCGAACGCGCCAGCGCCACGCGCCGTTCCACCGTCGGGATCTGGTTCAACAAGAACAGGTAGTCGCTCAGTTGATGAACATCACCATTGAGGTAGATCAGCCGCTTGAACGTCGCCACATCCTCCGGATTCAACCGGCTGTCGTGATAGATGGAATCAATGACTTCGCCCGGGAAGATATAGGGATAATCCAGATATAGATTGATCCCCAAGCCGGCCAGCGCGATGTACAATTTTCCGCGTGCCGCGCCGTCCATCGAGAATAAAAAGGCCGCCGGGGGCTGCAATTCCATGCCATTCGCCGTTTCCGTGACTGCGCCCGGCGCGAACGCCGCCGCCACCTGGGCGGCGGACAATCCGTTCTGGGTGAACAACGCCTTCACCGCATCCGGCTTCATCCCGTTAAATACCCATACTTCCGGTTTCGGGCTGGCCACCTCTTCGGTCAGATATTCCACCGGCCGTTCCAAGTTGATGTCCCGGGTGATCAGCGTCCCCCACGCCCCCGTATGCGTTGACTGGCTCTTGTCTTTGGGGTTCGTCTGAAATGTATCCGCCAGCTTCGGCTGCGTTTTGGACGTGAGCTTATACCCCACAAACGAGGAGACCCCGATCAAAGCGAGGCTGAAGATGATCAGGCCTGCCAGCGAGAACTGGAAGACATTCGTCGCCTGCGCCGATTCCTGGTTGCGCGGCTTTTTCATCAGGAAAAAGCCGGCGGCATCCCCGCCACCGGCCGGTAAAACAAATGGTGCGTCATGTATGCCCGTGAAAGGCGGGCAGAATATAGCAGAGGTTTGCGCCAATTCAACCGGTTTGTAACCGGCTGGTTACTTATTTAGCTTCCGGCCGGTTACTTATTGGCTTCCAACCGCTTATTTCATCAGCTCTTCCGCGATCTGCACCGCGTTCAGGGCCGCACCTTTGAGCAACTGGTCGCCGCTGACCCAGAAGCACAGGCCGTTATCAAGGGCGCAATCCAGCCGCAACCGGCCCACCTGGCAGTTGTACTGTTCCGAAGTGAACAGCGGCATGGGATACTGCTTGTTCTCCGGATCATCCACGACATCCAGACCCGGCGCCTTTTTCAAGGCCGCCCGCGCCGCTTCCAGCGTCACCGGCCGCTCAAATTCAGCGGTCACCGCCACCGAATGGGAACGATATACCGGCACGCGCACACAGGTCACGCTCGCGCGGAATTTGTCGTGATGCATGATTTTACGGCCTTCGTTCTCCATCTTCATCTCTTCCTTCGTATAGCCCGTGGGCAGGAAGGAATCGACATGCGGCAGCACGTTGAAGGCGATTTGATGCGGATACACTTCCTTTGTGACCGGCTGCTTGTTGACGATCTGCTCCACCTGACGTTCCAACTCTTCCAACGCCTTCGCGCCGGTGCCGGAAACGGCCTGGTAGCTCGAGGCAAAAATACGCTTCACGCCGAACGCCTGATGCAACGGATACAACGCCATGAGCGTGATCGCCGTGGTGCAGTTCGGGTTAGCGAGGATGCCCTTGTGCTTCTTGACGTCCGCTGCATTGATTTCCGGCACCACCAACGGCACGTCGGGGTCTTGGCGGAACGCGCTGGAATTATCCACCACCACACAACCGGCCTTCGCGGCGATCGGAGCAAACTCCTTCGAAATGCTGCCGCCGGCGCTGAACAAGGCGATGTCGATGCCTGCAAAGCAATCTTTCGTCAATTCCGTCACGGTGATGTCATGGCCCTTGAACTTCAGTTTTTTACCGACCGAACGGGCAGAGGCAAGCAAAGTCAGTTTGCCCACCGGGAAGTTTCTCTTCTCGAGGGTCTTGATCATCTCGATGCCCACGGCTCCCGTGGCACCGACAATTGCGACATGCGGATTACGATTCATAAAAGGCCTGATATCGTATCAGAAAAACCGTCTCCGTCAATTTTGCTTTGGAATTGGCCCGGGCTTCATGATTTCAGACGTTAAACTGCTTCGCCTTACTTCCCGCTTGCGCACCTGCTTCAATCTCATAAGACTTCGTGCGGGAATTCCATTCACATCACCGCCGTAAACAACCATGAGCACCAGTCTTTTGCACCCCGATTATCCGGCTTTTCTGACCGCATTGAAGACGCGCATCCTGCATGCCCGCACGACGGCGGCCCGCGTGGTAAACCATGAACTGATTCTGCTCTATTGGGACATTGGGCGTGGCATCGTGGAAAAACAGCGCCTGCTGGGTTGGGGCGAATCGGTGATTGACCAGGTTTCCTCCGATTTGCTGACGGCATTTCCGAAATCAAGCGGCTTTTCGCCACGTAACTTGCGTGATATGAAGCGATTCTATCTGGCTTATTCGGACGAAACAATTTGGCGACAAGCAGCCGCCAAATCATTATCAGGGACGAAGGAATCAAAAAGCTCAATTTGGCCACAAGCTGTGGCCAAATTGCCGGACGGGCAAATCTCTCCATTTCTGAAGCAGCCTGTTGCAGAAATAAACGTAGAACCAAAATGGCCACAAGCTGTGGCCAAATCGTCGGGCAATCAGACTGCTGCATTTCTACCACAGCTTGTGGCAGAAATTCCATGGGGACATCATCGCTTCATACTTGATAAGGTTACCGAACCCGCCGCCCGCATCTACTACCTCCGCGCCACGGCCCAGCTCGGTTGGAGCCGCAGCGTTCTGCTGAACCAGATCAAGGCTGGCACTTACGAACGCGCCGTAAAGGAGAAGAAAACTCACAATTTCGCAATCGCCCTGCCCGAACATTTCGCCGAACAGGCCGGTGAAATGCTCAAAAGCAGCTACAATCTGGAATTTCTCGGCCTCGCTCAAGCCATGAAAGAACGCGAATTGGAAGATCGCCTGATTTCGCGCCTGCAACAGTTCATTTTGGAACTCGGTTACGGCTTTTGCTTTGTGGGCCGCCAATACCGCCTCGCGCTGGGCCGGAAGGAATATTTCGTGGACCTGCTTTTTTACCATCGCTTCCTGAAAACCTTGGTCGCTTTTGATCTTAAAGTCGATGCTTTCAAGCCGGAATACGCGGGCAAAATGGATTTCTACCTGAACCTGTTAAACGAAAAAGAACGCGCCCCGGATGACCAGCCCTCCATCGGGATCATCCTCTGTGCCGAAAAGGACGACATTGAGGTCGAGTTCGCCCTGAAATCCAAAACCAACCCCATCGGCGTCGCCGAATATCAGCTTCAATCCAAACTGCCCGCCCAGTTCAAAGGCCGGCTGCCCAGCGCCAAACAGCTCGCCGACGCCGTACGGCAGGCGAAGGTTGCCGGCTAAACCGCCTTCACACACCTCAGACATTAGCCTTTTGCTGCGCCGGACCTGTGCTATACTGTCCCCCCATGTATCGGACGCAGGATTTACACGTCAAAGAAATCGTCCCGCTGCTCTCGCCGCGCGCCATCAAGGCCGTGACGCCGGTCAGCGAGGCGATCAACGCCACCGTCGCCCGCAGCCGCGAGCGCATCATCCGCATTTTGCGGCAGGAAGACCCCCGGTTGCTGGTGGTCATCGGCCCCTGCTCCATCCATGACGAAAAGTCCGCCCTCGAATACGCCAACAAGCTGAATGCCCTGCGCAAGGAATTCGCCGATCGCATGGAGATCGTCATGCGCGTCTATTTTGAGAAACCCCGCACCACCATCGGCTGGAAGGGTCTGATCAACGACCCTCACCTTGACGGTTCGCAAGACATCGAAACCGGATTGAAGCGCGCTCGCAAGTTGCTGCTCGAGATCACCGGCCTCGGCCTGCCGGCGGCGACGGAATTTCTCGATCCGATCGTACCGCAATACATCGCCGATCTCATCACGTGGGCGGCCATCGGCGCGCGCACGACGGAATCCCAGACGCATCGCGAGATGGCCAGCGGCCTCTCCATGCCGGTCGGTTTAAAAAACTCCACGGACGGCAGTCTGCAAGTCGCCATTGATGCCATGGGCGCGACGCGTCATTCGCACAGTTTTCTGGGCATCAACGAAGATGGCGTGACGAGCATCGTCCGCACCAACGGCAACCCGAATGCGCATGTTGTCCTGCGCGGCGGTCGCGCCATGACCAATTACGATGCCGCGAGCATCGCGGCGGCGGAAGCCAAGCTCATCTCCGAAAAACTGCCGCCCACCCTCATGGTGGATTGCAGCCACGCCAACTCGGAAAAGAAATTTGCCAAGCAGGAAGATGTCTGGCACAGCGTGATCGAACAACGCATCGGCGGCACGAAATCGCTCACGGGAATCATGGTGGAAAGCCATCTCAGCGAAGGCAACCAGCCCATTCCGAAACAGTTGTCCGACCTCCGCTACGGTGTCAGCATCACGGATTCCTGCATCGGCTGGGAAACCACCGAACGGATGCTCCGCTGGGGCTACGAGACGTTGGAAAAAGCCATCCCCGGCAAAGCTGTCACGGCTTGATGAATGAGCGCAGGCGGCCCGCCTGCGTATTTCCGCACAAGGCGAATGGATCTCATTCCATTTGTCACTTTCCGCTCACGGCCACGTCCATGCATACGGAAACTTCACACGATAAAACCGCTGCGAATTCGTCGGCGTAGCAAATACTCCTTGTGTCACCGTCAGGCTGTTGAAGGCCGAGTTCGTCAGCCAAATAGGCTGGGTCACGTTCGTGGCAAACAACACCGTACCGTTCAAGCCCACGGGCACGTTCAACAGATCCAACCGGTTGCTAGCGTCCACCGGCACCATGTCCGCGAGATTCACCGGCGACAACGCCTGCTGCGCCACGTCTGCGAACAGTTCGTTCATCCGGGCAGACGGGCTGATGAAATCCCAAAATGTGTAGTTCGCACCGGTGCCGTTCAAGGCGGTCTGCCCATTGTCCAGCGCGTCCAATGTGTTCCCGTTGAAATCCAGCGCATTCGTCAG
>DASZCA010000290.1:0-7802 GCA_035943555.1 Verrucomicrobiia bacterium | reverse complement strand
CTCAAAATTAAAAATTAAAAACTCGAAACTCACCGCCGCCATCGTCCCATTCATTCTCGGCGATGAAACCGCCGCCCTCGCCGCTGCCGCAAAATTGCGCGAGCAACATATCTTCGTGCCTGCCATCCGCTACCCGACGGTGGCCCGCAACGCGGCGCGCCTGCGCATCACCCTCACTGCGACGCACACCGCCAGCGACGTGACAACCCTTTGCTCCGCCCTTCCCGCCAGGAACACATGAACAAGCTCGCCCAACTCGATCACGCCCACGTCTGGCATCCCTTCACGCAAATGCGCGACTGGCTGCGACGCGAGCCCATCGTCATCACCAGCGGCAAAGGCGCAGTGCTGCGCGACGTCAAAGGCCGCGAGTTTCTTGACGCCAATTCCTCCATTTGGACCAATCTGCACGGTCACCGGCATCCAAAGATCAACGCCGCCATTACGCGTCAGTTGAAGAAAATTTCACATAGTTCCGCCTTGGGGTTTGCCAATGAACCGGCCAGCTTGCTCGCAGAAAAACTGGTGTCTGCCGCCGATCAAAAATCTCCAAACGCCACTACCAAGCTCGGCAAAGTGTTCTTTTCCGACGACGGCTCAACCGCCCTCGAAGTTGCCCTCAAACTCGCGCATCAATACACCATCCGTACCCGTGGCAAAAAGACCCGGCCAAAAATCCTCTCGCTGGATGGCGCGTATCACGGTGACACTATCGGCGCCGTTTCTCTCGGACACATTGATTTGTTTCATCAGGCTTACGGCGGCATGCTGTTCAAAACGGACAAGGTCATGTCGCCGTATTGCTACCGCTGCCCGTTCAACCGCGCCAAGCCGGAACGCAACGACGCCCGGAAATATCGCAAGTGCCATTGGGAATGCGTCGGCAAAGTGGAACAGAAATTTTCCACCCAGAAAAAAAGAGGCAATCCCTACGCCGCCTTCGTTTTCGAACCGTTGATGCAAGGCGCCGCCGGCATGATTCCTCAACCCAGCGGTTGGCTGGGACAGGTGACCGAAATCGCCCGCGGCCACGGCGCCCTGCTCATCGCGGATGAAGTGATGACCGGCTTCGGGCGCACCGGCGTGACCTGTCATGTGGATGACAAAACCATCGCCCAAGCGGTGAAACAACCGGCGGCGGCAAAATTATTCGCCACCACCCGCGTCGGCATCACGCCCGATTTCCTCTGCGTCGCCAAAGGCCTGACCGGCGGCTACCTGCCGATGGCCGCGACGTTGACCAACCAGAAAATTTTTGACGCCTTCCTGGGCGAATACGAAGAATTCAAAACCTTCTTTCACGGCCACAGCTTCACCGGCAACCAGCTCGGTGCCGCCGCCTCCTTGGCCAGCCTTGAGATTTTGCAAAGCACCGCCTCCGTTCACGCCCGCGCACTATTGCAAAAACAGATGCATCAGGAACTCCAATCCCTTTGGACCTTGCCCAACGTCGGCGACATCCGGCAGGTCGGCCTGGTCGCCGGCATTGAACTCGTCAAGGACTGGCGCACGCGCCAGCCCTTTGCGTTGCGCGAACGTGCCGGCATCCGTGTTTGTGAAGCCATGGCCAAACGCGGCGTGCTAACCCGCCCGGTCGGCAACGTCATCGTGCTGATGCCGCCCTACTGCACGAGCGCAATCCAGATACACCAGATGATCTCCGCTCTCCACGCAGCAATAAAATTCGCCCATAAAAAATAAAAAATCCAAGCACCGCCGCGATCGGCGTGATGCTTGGAGTTTGAAATTTAAAATTTTCCCGTTATTTCCCCGCCAGCAATTCTTTCAACTTCGGCTCCATCGCACTGGCCCAGATTTTGTAGCCCGCTTCGTTCGGATGTAACGAATCAGGCATGATGCTCTTGGAGATGGACCCATCATTTCCAATGAATTGCGCACCAAAATCGAGATAGAAGATGTGCTGGCCGTCATCCAACCGGGACAGCGCCTGGTTCACTTCCAACAACCGGCCGCGCTGCGGCATGAAGGTCGCCCCGCGCGGAAAAATCCCGAGCAGCAGAATTTTCGTGTCCGGCTGGCGGGCACGGATCTGTTGCACGATGGCGGTGACACCGTCCAAAATGTCGGAGTCAGAGTAGGCATCGGTGCCGTCTTTATTTTTTCCCGAGTTATTCGTGCCGATCATGACCACGGCGACCTTCGCCTTGACGCCGTCCAACTGTCCCTGCTCAAAACGCCAGAGAACGTGTTCCGTGCGATCCCCGCTCACGCCAAAATTGATGACCTTGCGATTGCCGTAATATTCTTTCCAGACGTTTGTGCCCCTGCTTTCCCACCCCTGCGTGATGGAATCGCCGATGAATTCGATATCATAATCCCCCGGCGCGTCCTTGGCACGTTGCAACACCAGGCTTTGCCGGTTGGTGATGCTGCCCGTGCGCGGCACGGGAACGATGGCGAGGTTTTTATGCGGTTCCATCCCGGAAGCAGTGTTGGTCTGCGCATTGGATTGGAATTGGATCGCGACCGCCACTATGGCGGCGCAAAGAAGCGTGTTTGATTTCATGGTTTAAAAATGAACATGGGATAGGACGAAGTCAATTAGCCGCTGGTTTCAGACCTTTTTTGCCGGTGGGCGGATAAAAAACGTCAACGCCGCTCCGACCAGCAGAAACGTTCCAGCCACGAGGAAGGAATTATGGAAACTTCCCCCCTCGGCGACCGTCAGCATCTGCTGCAACCGGCTCAACACAAACCCGCCGACGCCCCATGCCGTAAATAGGATCCCGTAATTCACGCCAAAGCTTTTCAACCCCCAGAAATCCTTCGTGAGCGAGGGGAAAAGCGAAAGATTCGCCCCGTAGTTGAACCCGATGAACGTCGCGAGCAAGACGATCAGCGTCGGTGTCGTTTCCTTGTTCGCGGTGACAGGAATGGCGATGAACATCAGCATCGCCTGCACCGCCAGCACCAACATCAAGGTCCAACGCCGCCCGATCTTGTCGGATAGCAAACCGGCGATCACGCGTCCGCCCGCATTGCCGATCGCCATCACCGCCACGGCGATAAAAGCCGAGGTCCCCATGCTCTTCTTGGCCATGCCGCTCACGCTGCTGATGACCATCAAGCCCGCGCCCGCACCAATGAAATAAATCACCCATAACAACGCGAACATCGGGCTACGCAGCATCTGCATCGGCGTGGCACTGGTCACCGCGGCTTTGGTCGCAGAAGAATGTTGCGGCGCGGCGACAAACCCGGCCGGTGGATTTCTCAGCATCTGCGCCAATCCGCAGACGATGATCACAAACGCGCCACCCAAGATAAGCATTGATTTTTGCAGCCCAAAATCTCCCAATAAAACCTTCGACGCCGGCGCCAGATAAATGGGTGCCAGCCCGAAACCCGCCACCACCAACCCGGCGATCAATCCCGTTTTCGCTGGCGGAAACCATTTCAAAGCCGGCGGTGTTGTGGATGAATATCCAAACCCCAGCCCCAACCCCACTAACACACCAAAGCCCAACAACCACGTTCCGTACGTATTTGTCGTGGAAATCAAAAGCATACCCGCCCCGACCAGCAGTCCGCCCAGCGACGCCGTCAAACGCGGTCCAAATTTATCCTGACACCGCCCCGCCAGAATCATGGTGAATGCAAACACCAAGCAGCACAGCGCATATGGGTCGTTTAGCTGGCTGCCCTGCCAGCCAAAATCTTTGGCGATAGCATCCTTGAACATGCTCCATGTATAGAGCACGCCCAGCGCGAGGTTGATGCCCAGGCCGGAAAAAGCGACCAGCCAGCCGTGATTCTTGGAAGGAGTTTCCGTTGCCATGATTGGGATGGCCGGACGCTAACAGAGCCATATGCCAGTTGCAAACGCTCATTATGATGAAGTGCGGCAAAGGGGAAAATCGCGCTCCACGACGCCTCCTGCATACCGGTTGCTTCCTAGTACGCGCCAGCGTCCTGGAGTGCGCCAGTCCCCTGGCGCTTTGACCGTGATGTAAAATCTGCCCGGACACAAACAGACCTAAAGTTTTTTTCAGTCTCAAAACCAAAAAAAAGCGCGGACGGCTTTCGCCATCCGCGCTTTTGAATTGATTCAGGTTCAGGCTTGGGCCGGAGCGGCCGGGGCGCCACCAGCGGCGGCGGCTTCTTCCTTATCGCGGTCTTCCATCGCGGCTTTGCGCGAGAGGCGGACGCGGCCTTTTTCATCCACGCCGAGGCACTTCACCGCGATCTCGTCGCCTTCTTTGACGATGTCTTCGGTGCGCTTCACGCGGAAGTTGGCGAGTTCGCTGATGTGGACGAGACCGTCCTTGCCCGGGAGGAATTCGACGAACGCGCCGAATTCTTTCACCGTGACGACGCGGCCGCGATAGATCTTGCCGATCTCCGCTTCCGCGCTCATGCCGGTGATGGCGTCCACGGCGATCTTCATGCCGTCTGCCGAGACAGAGAAGATGTTGACCGTGCCATCGTCTTCGATGTCGATTTCGCAACCGGATTCTTCGACGAGGCGCTTGATGTTCTTGCCGCCAGGTCCGATCAACGCGCCGATCTTCTCGGGGTTGATCTTCAGCGTCGTGATGCGCGGGGCATACTTGCTGAGTTCCTTGCGCGGGGTGGAAATGGTCTTGGCCATCTCGGCGAGAATGTGCAGGCGGGCGATGCGCGCCTTTTCCACGGCTTCCGCCATGATGGTGTGCGGGAGGCCCTTCAGCTTCAAGTCGAGTTGGAAACCGGTGATGCCCTTCTCTGTGCCGGCGATCTTGCAGTCCATGTCGCAATACGCGTCTTCCCAGCCGATGATGTCGGTGAGGAGCTTGTATTTGGAGATGCTGCTGCCTTCGCCTTCGGTGCAGATGCCGACGCTGATGCCGGCGACCGGACGGATCATCGGGACACCCGCATCCAACAACGCGAGGGTGCCACCGCAAACGGAGGCCATCGAGGTGGAACCGTTAGATTCCATGATTTCGCTGACGACACGGAGCGTGTACGGATAATTTTCGGTCGGGATCATCGGCTCGATGGAACGCTCGGCGAGCGCGCCGTGGCCGATTTCGCGGCGTCCGGGACCGCTGATGCGGCCGGTTTCACCGACGGAGAAATTCGGGAAGTTGTAGTGGAGAATGAATTTCTTCTCCGTGGCGCCGCCGGTGTAGGAATCGAATTCCTGCGTGTCATCACCGGTACCGAGCGTGACGAGCGTGACGGCCTGCGTTTCGCCGCGGGCGAAGATCGCCGAACCGTGCGAACGCGGGAGGATGCCCACTTCGCTGCTGATCGCGCGGACCTGTTCAAAATTACGGCCATCGAGGCGCTTGCCGCTGTCCAAGATCAGGCTGCGAACCGCTTCCTTTTGGATGTAATAGAATGCGTCATTGATGACGAAGGGCGTGACCTTCTCGGCACCGAACTGGGCGACGAGCTTTTCGCCGACTTCGTTCTTGATGGCGTTGCAGGCACCTTCGCGATTGAGTTTGCCGGGCGTGAGCAAGGCCGGAACGAAACGGTCGCCAGCCAGTTTCTTGGCTTGGGCGAGGATTTCGTCAGGAACGATCTTGAGGGTGATTTCGCGCTTCTTCTTGCCCACCTTGGCGGCGAGTTCTTTCTGCGCGGCGATCTGGGGCTGGATGACTTCCTGCGCGTATTTCAACGCGGCGTTGAAATCGGCTTCGGTGATCTCCTTGGCCGCGCCTTCATACATGACGATGTCTGTTTCGTTGCCGACGTAGACGAGGTCGAGATCGCTCTCGGCCTGTTCGGCGTGCGTGGGGTTCGCGACGAATTTGCCGCCGATGCGGCCGATGCGTGCGGCGCCCAGCGGGCCGGCCCACGGAATGTCAGAAACTATCAACGCGGCGCTCGCGCCGATGATGCTCAAAATATCGGGATCGTTTTCGCCATCCGCGCTCAGCAGCACGGTCTGGACCTGGACTTCATTGTACCAGCCCTTGGGGAACAGCGGACGGATCGGGCGGTCGGTGAGGCGGCAGGTGAGAATTTCTTTTTCGGTCGGACGGCCTTCGCGCTTGAAGTAGCCGCCGGGGAACTTGCCGCACGCAGCGGCTTTTTCACGGTAGTCAACGGTGAGCGGGAAGAAGTCCTGGCCGTCTTTGGCCTTGGTCGCGGCGACGGCGGCGACGAGGACGATGGTCTCGCCCATCTGGACCGTCACGGAACCGTCGGCCTGTTTGGCGAGCTTGCCGGATTCAATGGTAAGGGATTTGTCGCCGATGGCGGCGGTAATTTTATGTGACATAACTTTTTGCCCGCCACCCCCAGAGGAACTTCAGTGAACCCCGAAAACTTTTCGGAGCTGAATGAAATTTCCCGAAAGCGGCGGAATTTTTTGCGCGACGGTTGTTTGGTTGGAGGAGCTGGCCGCTCGCGCGGGCGGTTCAGCTCCAGGAACGAAAGGCGGGCCGGGTGAAAATTAAAAAAGCCGCGCCTTCCGTAAAAATTATTTGCGCAGCTTGAGCTTCTTGGTGACCGTCTGGTAACGGGCCACGTCCGTGTCCGCGAGGTAGTCGAGCAGACGGCGGCGCTGGCCGACCATCAACAGCAAACCACGGCGCGAGCTGTGGTCCTTCTTGTTGGTCTGCAAATGTTCGGTCAAATGGTTGATGCGCTCGGTGAGGAGGGCCACTTGCACGTCGGCGGAACCGGTGTCCTTGGCGTGCAGCTTAAATGATTCAATCGTTTTTGTCTTCGCTTCCATAATTAAATGAGTGCGAGAAAATAATAATTAACCGCCGTCCTGTAAAGCGAATTTAACCGGCAATTTCGGATGGGATGGGTCATTCCGGCCCATCCGGATCAACGGGACCAATGCCAGACCAGCTGGTGCTTGGTGGCCAGGGTCAGCTTGAAATTTTCGCCGATCCGCAGGCCTTCCACCCAAAAAAGCTCCCCGGCAGCCGTCGTGGCCACAACCAGTTCCCGCCGCCGGACGGCCGAAATCTTGGCATTTACGAACAAATCTTGCAATTTCACCGCCGTTTTCAGGCCGCTGGGTTGGAATCGGTCGCCCGCGCGCCAATGCCGCATAACAATTTTATTCCCAACCTTTTCCGCATCAAATCGCTCCGTTCCCGGCGCGGATGCCAACCGCTTTGGCATGCCGCCCTGTTTTTTTAATACCCATTGAAATTTGACCCCGCCAAACTTCACCCGCCCTGCCCGCCCGGACACTTTTATTACTTGTTCCGTCGCGTTGAATTCCGCCGATACCGACTGCTTTAATTCCAGTTTGCCGGCAGCGGTCCGCGCCACCGAAAAACCGGCGCCCACGCTTACAAATTTCCCCTGCGCTTGGCGAAGTTGCTCGACCAGATAAAAATCAGCGACGACACCTGAATTCACCAATTGTTCCAGCATGACCTTTCTCTGAACCGCCACGGGCAACTTTTCAAACGGCGCATCCGGCCGCGCCAGCCAGCGTTGCGCAAGATCACCCGCCAGTTCCGCTTCCGCACCGGCGATGGTCATCAGCCGCCATACCGTGCCGGTCAAACCGGGCTGATACTTTTTCCGGAGCAGCGGCAGCAGTTCATTGCGCAGACGGTTGCGGAGAAAATCATTTGAGAAATTGCTCGCGTCATCGCGGAAACGAATTTTGTTTTGTTGCGCATGGGCGAGAATTTCAACCTTCGATAAATCCAGCAATGGACGCACGAGGAGAACTTTTTTATCCGCCGGTGAAGGCGAACAGGCTTTCATCCCGGCCAACCCCGCGCCGCCCGCACCGCGCAGCAACCGCAAAAAAAACAGTTCCACCTGGTCATCTGCATGATGCGCGAGCGCAATGGTGGAAATTTTTTGCTGAC
>DASZCA010000289.1:0-5000 GCA_035943555.1 Verrucomicrobiia bacterium | reverse complement strand
GCTTGTCATCCGCAAGGACTTCCTCCAACGCCACCGCCGGGGGCAATGGATTGATATGCACCTGGCCGGGATCCACCGCCGCCACGCCGTTGGCCATGGCAAAAAACAAAGTGCCGTCATGACCGCGCCAGCAGTTGGGCTGGTCGATGATGGCGCTGCCGATCGTCAGCAGGCCGTCCGGCTGGCCATAAACACTGACCGGCAATACATCCGCTTCACCCCGCTCGAACCGGTCCAAGGCACCGCCCAAAATACGCACGATGCCCGCGCGCGATCCCAACCAGAGATTGCCCTGCACATCGATCAATACTTGGGAAATGCTTTCCGAGGGCAGTCCGTTTTTGGTCGTGTACCGGAAAAATTGTTTCGTGTTCCAATGCAACAGCCCGCCCTGCTCGGTTCCCGCCCACAACCCGCCATCTGCGGTCGGCCACAAGGCCCAGATGCGTCCGAGCGAACTCCGGTCCGGCGGTTCCAACCGGACGAATTGTTTTCCATCCCAGCGCAATAACACGCCATCCAGCGTGCCCGCCCAAATGGTTCCATCCGCCGCCTCTGCCAGTGCCGTGGGATGGTCACCCGGGGTTTTCGACGTATATTCAAAAGTAAGTTGATCGTTCGTCACGCTGATGATCGAAAACAAAGTTCCAACCCAGAGCCGCCCGTCTTTGGCTGGCAATAACAGCCGCGGCCACCAGCCTTGGAACTGATTTTGGGTGGCGATCGGCCGGATTTCGCCGCCTTCCCATAGCGATAGCCCGCTGCCTTGCGCACCGATCCAGACCCGCCCGTTTACGTCAGCAGCAACGCAACTATCCTGCACTAACCGCGCCGGGCCCGGCAGCGTAATATTGGTGCAGACACCGTTTTCGTACCGCCCGACCACGCCGCTGTGGGTGCCGATCCAGACGGCTCCGTTGGTGTCTTCGCAAACCGTGTTGATAAGGGTGTCGCCCAATCCTTGCTCCTTGCTGATGGAACGAAACAGGCGGCGGCGCACCTGCACCAGGCCGCCGCGTTCATACCCCGTCCAGATGTCGCCATCGCGGTCTTCATAGGCAAAATGGATCGCGTTGCTTGGCAAACCGTCACGCGTGGTCAACCGGCTGAACGCTCCGTCCGCCGCGACACGGATCAAACCAAGGTCACCGGCACCCGACCATAATCCGCCTTCCCGGTCACCATGGACAAAACGGACGGAAACTTTTTTGGCCATGATCTCGCGGCTCCAGCCCTCGGACTCGGCCATCCATTGCTGGCCCGAGCAACGGCGCATCCGCCCGTTGGCCTCCACCCAGACATTGCTGCCGCCGGAAGGAATGATCCGTCGCACATTCAACGACGGCTCGCCATTGGTGGGCGTTACCGCTTCAAAATGACCGGCCTGCCAGACGGCCAGCGTCCGGTCCGTGCCGATCCAGATGCGGCCTTGCTCATCGGCGGTCATCACTTTTATCCGTTGCCCCTCCCAGCCCGCCGCCAAGGTGATCTTTTGCGTGTCCTTGCCGTCCCAGATGCCGATCTCATTGTCGCCGCGCAGATACCACACACGCCCGTCGGCATCGGCACATTGCTGGCCCTGCGGCAGGCTTTCGGGGAGCGACACGGTTTGCCAGTCCCAGCGCTCGCCATGTTTTTGGCCGGAGAGCAACCGTCCGTCGCCATAGACAAAAATCGTCCGGCCTTGGGCGGACCATAACATATGATCCGGCTGGCTCGCGCTGGTGAACACGGAACGGAATCCGTGTTTGTCCCAAGTGGTCATGCCGCCGTCGAACATGGTGATCCACAGCATCCCATCTTGGGCCACCCGCAACCGGGGCACGCCCCACTTCAACGAAAACTCGGGAGTGTTGGCGGAATTATAACTGACGAAACGGATGCCATCGAACCGCAGCACACTGCCAAACAGTGTGCCGACCCACAGATAACCTTCCGGGGTCTGGGCGACATCGGTGACGGAACCTTCCGTCAAACCGTCATCCGCTCCCCATACCTTGACGACGTAATCCTGGCCGGCGGAATCGCCTTCATCGGCCAGCGCAACCATCCGCGACAGCAGACAAGCGCACAGCAGCCACCGTCCGAAGAATCGTTTCGCGGTGGGTTGCATCGGGGCGAGTATGAAACAAGCAATGGTTTAGCCGCCATGAAAAAATCAAATACCCCAGTTTTTGGGGGCTGGTCACTCCGGCCACCCCGTTTATAGTCACATTAACGCAATTCCACCATTTTAAATTGAACGCCCGCATCGTTTGCGGCGGCTGATATTTTAATCCCCCAACCATCCCAACTCATGATGAAATCCCTCAAAACCCTGCTGTCATCCCTGTGCCTCGCGGCCATTTCCCTGTTTCTTGCCGGGCCGGCAAAAGCCCAGTTGGTCGCGTATGACGATGCCGGCAATTATCTCGTCAACGCCAACTGGACAAATGGCGCAAACCTGGGCTTCGGTTACGCACCGTGGGTGATCCTCACCAATGGCCCGGATTTTCATGGCACCTACATCACCACGGCCAACAACCCGGTTTTCAGCATCGCGTCCGTCACCAATGTGTTGGGCACCAATTACACGGATGTCTGGGGCCTCTTTGCGAATGGAACGAATGACATCAATGAAACCACCGCCTTTCGCGGTTTCAACAATTCGCTGGGCACCAATACTTTTAAACTCCAATGGGGTTCGCGCGGCGCGGGATCGACCGCGACCTTGAACAGCGGCACGCAGCATGGCTGGTGCGGGTTCACCTTGCGCAACGGCAATACCACCAACACTCCTGATGATTTTCAAAGCGGTGCCCGCCTGTATGTCTATTTTCAAGATGGGGCCAATCCCTCTACCATTTATGTCTGGGACGGTGCGAACGGCGGTTTCCCCACTTCCGTGCCCGGAACCTCCTTCAGCGATCTCGGCCGCGGCAACATCACCAACGCCATCGAGACGGAAGTCACGGTCGGCGCCGATGGCAATTCGTACCACTTGGTCCTGAAAGATTGCGTCCAAAACCGCGTGCTTTACACCACGGACAGCACCTTGATGGGCAGCGGCACGATTGATAGTGCGGCATTATTTAACAAGGAAACCACCGGCGATCAGGTCTATAACCGCATGCAGATCGCCGTCCCGCACGTCGCGCCGTCGATTGTGAATGTCGTGCCCGCGAACGGATCGCTTTATTTGAATGCCGGTTCCACCAGCATCTCGTTTGAAGTGAAATCGCTGCTGTCCACCGTGTCCAGCACCGGCGTTTCGGCCACGCTCAACGGCGCGCCGTTGACATCCATCAGCTTCAGTTCCGGTTCTCCGACCACCGATTTAACGGCCAGCGCCACCCCCGTGATTGCGCCGGACACGTTCTATACCATGGTGATCGTCGCCCAAGATGCGAACGGTGATTCGTCGACCAATGTCTCCACCTTCAACACCTTTCTCCCCGGCGACCTCTACATTGATTGCGGCGATTATAACTACACCAGCGGATTGTTCGTCAACAGCCCGACACCGGCCAACGCTTACGCCAACCTGCTTGGCAATAACAACATTGATTACTTGGAAACCGATCTGTCCGGCACCAACAACGTCTACCGTCCGGGCGATTTGCCGCAGATCCTCTCCCTGAACACGGACGCCACCGGGGATCCGGTGCCACATGCTGGTGGTGCTTTCACTATCTACAGCCTCGGTTTCACCGCCGCCACGGAATGGGAAAATTACACCCGTGTGCTGCCTGCGGTCACCACGAACTATAACATCTACGCGCGCGCCGCGAGTGCCAATGGCGGCCAGTTTGAGATCGAACGGCTTACCAACGCCATCGCCACCACCACCAGCCAGCCGCTGGCCGCCCTCGGCCGCGTCAATGTCCCGGCGACGGGTGGCAGCAAAGTCCATTCCGGCCAGTTGACGCCGCTGACCGACATGTTCGGCAACACCGTGCTGGTTCCATTATCGGGCACCAATACGATCCGTTGCACGGCCATCTCCAACCAGGGTTACAATCTCGAATACCTCCTCGTTGTGGCTAACACGAACGCCGTGGGCACGCTCCGGCCTTATATCGCTGCCGGCTCCCCGGCCCCGAACGCCACCGCCGTGTCGACCACCGGCAAGATCGCTTTCACCGTCGCCAACCGTCAGACGACGGTCACCGGCGTGCAGGTGTATTTGAACGGCACCAACTACAGTTCCGCCGTATTGCTGACAAACAATCTCGTTGGCAGCACGGTTTTCGTGAGCCCCACCAACCTGTTGGTGAACACCAATAATACCATCACCGCCATCATCACGGACAGCGGCGGGGTCTTGCAGACCAATACCTGGACTTTCATCACCGCTCCGCAAGCGGGCAACGGTGTCTGGTCCGGCGGTGCCTTTCCGGACATGAATTGGGCCACCGGCGGCAACTGGATCGGCGGCGTGCCCGGCCCCGGCTTCAATGCGTCGTTCGCCACCCTCGGCGCCACGACCAACCGGATCACCAACAACATCGTTTCTTCCAGCGTGACCATCCAAGGCCTCGCCTATTTGACCAACAGCCTCGGCTATCACACCACGTTGATCGCTGATGGCGTCACGTTGACGGTGACCAACGGCTCGACGAGCATCGTACCGATCGTTCAAGTCGGCGGCAGCGCGTTGAACAGTGATAACGCATTCAATTTGAAAGTCACCAATACCATCACGGGCGGCAACGGCACGTTGCTGGTATCGGGCAACCCGTTGGGCAGCCCCAATGCGGACCAGTTAAATTTCCAGATCCGCCAGGATGCCACCAACGCTTTCATTCCTAATTTGGTCACGCTCGACATGTCCGGCCTCGGCACCTTCATCGCCACGGTCGGCAAATTCTACGTCGCCCAGGGCGGTTCTGGTGCAAACCAGACCAATGTCAGCGGCTGCGTCTATCTTGCCCGCACCAATGTCATCGCCTGTCTGCGCGTCGCCAACACTGGCTCGTTTGAAGTGGGCGATAGCAGCGGCGGCGTTTTCGGCTCGCCGG
>DASZCA010000288.1:0-10767 GCA_035943555.1 Verrucomicrobiia bacterium | reverse complement strand
CTGCTGCTGGTCGGTGGCAGAGATGATCTGCACATCATTGACAACCTGCGTCACTTTGGACTGCTTCAGGTCAATGGCATGGCTGGTTGAAACGGCGAGAACGCAACCGAGACAAAAGGGCAAGCGGGTCAGTTTTTTCATAGCATTTCCATGGGTTAGCACAACACCTCACCAACACGTTATTTTCTAAATTAACGGAGCTACCGGGTCAAACTTATTCTGTCTAAAAATAACACACATGCCACGGGAAGGCAAATGGCCATTGCCGATTTGCCGTGTCCAAAAAATTGGCATCTTATTGGGGCTGGCTGACTCAAGCTTTATTTTTCAGCCAGAGTAAAAGAACTGTCCCAATGCTCGGAGGGAGGCGATTCGCTTAATACAGAGCAACGCTGGGCGTACATTTCGCACAGATAATCTTGTACGCCGATCTGTTTTTGCACCACGTCAAAAAGGGCGACGGCCTCTTTAAACTTTTGATCGCGGTACAGGGCGACGGCATCGTGATACGTTTTCAGCCAGGCGGGCGGCGGCACGTTCTTATCACTGATCAAGGCGTAGGTTTCGACCGGTTTGGTTTTTCCTTTGAAGGCGATGGCCCCGACTTTTCTAAAAATAAAATGTTCGCGTGTCAATTTCTCGGTTTCTTCACCGATAAGAATGTCAGTGTGAAATTGTTTGGTGGAACTTTCCAGCCGGGCGGCGAGATTGACGCCATCGCCCAACACGGTCAGCTCGGTGCGGTTCTTGGAACCGATATTGCCGTAAACAACTTCACCGTGATTGACGCCGATGCCGGTGGCGAGTTGCTGGCGGTCGGGATTGTCCTTCCACATGGCATTTAACTTGGTCAACCCGGCGCGCATGGCCAGGGCGGCGGAAACGGCGCGGCGGGCGTCTTCAGCGCTGCCGAGCGTGTGCGTATCGCCCCAGGCGGCCATGATGGCGTCACCGATGAATTTTTGCAGGGTGCCGCTGTTCGTCTCCTGGATGATGTCGACCATTTCACCGAAATATTCGTTGAGCTGGGCGACCAGCTTATCGGCGTCCGTCTTTTCGGTCATCGTGGTGAAGCCGCGAATGTCGCTGAACAAAATCGTGACCGGCTTTTTGATGCCGCGCAGGGAATCCTCCACCGAGCGGGTGTCTTCCAAGATCACCTTGGCGACGTTCTTGGAGACATAACGGTTAAAAATGTGCCGGTAACGGCGCCGCTCCAATTGCTCCATGGAATATTCGAAGATGATGCCGAAGGAGCCGGTTCCGATGAGGCAGACAAGTGGCGGCATCATGGAGACAACAATGTCATTGTACGTGAAGGCTGCCTGGCAGCCCACGAGAAACGCCACAGTCGTGGCAATAAGAAGCAAACCCTTCAAGAGCGCCTGCGGAATGCCAAAGCAAATGAGCAGCGCCAAGATCACCGCGCTGGTCGCCAGCCAGAAATTTATACGCTCCGATGTGCCTGTCAGCCATTCATTTTGCAACAAGGCTGCGAGTATTTGGGCGTGAACTTCAGGCCCCGGAGTTTCCCCAAACGGCGTGGCATGAGAATCATGAAAAATTTCGGCCATCGGGCCGACAATCACGATTTTATTTGAGACTGAAAGCCCCCCTTTGAAGGGCGGTTTTTGCCATAACGAATCGACAAACATGTTTTCGACCGGCCATGCCCGATAACTGTTTGGCGGATTTTGAAAATTAATATACGTCTTGGTGCCGGATGGCGGCGTGACAATTTTACCCCTGAATTTTTCGGCAACCCGGACGCTGACGTGTGCCAGGTTATCCGGGATTTTGCCTTCGCGAATTTCCTTGTTCAGCATGGTTATGATTCGCGGATCCAAGTCCGATTTCTCAGCCGTGGCCGGTATTTCCAAACGCTCGCGTTCAACCGAGGTTTGGTAACGGATCCTACGCACAGTGTCATCAGCTTCAGTCCAAATGTTGACCAGACCGAGCACCGAATCCGTATCAGGCAAGAGAAGCCGCTGGTTGGGAAGGGTAAGTTTTTTGGTTTTGCCGGTCGGCCCTTCATCGTCCGCAACCATTTCCCCGATCACGACCCGGTCCTTGTATTTTTGCAGTGTTTTGGCAAAAACATCATCGCCTTCGGTTTCACTGGCGAATACAAAGTCAAACATGACGACTTTGGCGCCGGCATCCATGAGTTTTTGCAGAATGGCGGCGTAAACGGAGCGGTCCCATGGCCAAGGCTGCTGCATTTTTTGAAGGGTTGGTGAAGCGGCAATTTCTTCCGGTGCCAGCGAATCCAACTGAAACGAAGTGGTGCCAAGGCCAATCAGCTTTATGTCCGGATCGGGAAGATTTTCGGCGCGCAGGAGATAGCGCCGGTCAATCAGAGCGCCATCCGCCTTTTGCCAGAGATGCGACTGGACGAGCCAGCCGGTATGCGTCAGCCAAAAGATGAGAATGCCGAAGATGACGACGATCCACTTGGGGCGATGGAGCAAAAATTTAACCATGGTGAAATGCGAACGTGGTTAATTCGCAAGCCGGGGCGTGCAATTCAAGGAAATAAAAAAGGCGCTTCGAAGAATCGAAGCGCCTTTCATGACGGCAAAAATTACTTGGTGCCGAGGATCGCGTCCTTGGCGGCCTTGGCGACGCGGAACTTCACGACGCGCTTGGCCTTGATCTGGATCTGTTCGCCAGTCTTCGGATTGCGGCCGATGCGGGCGGCGCGGTTCTTGAGGACGAGCTTGCCGATGCCAGGGAGGGTGAAGGTGTCTTTCGCGTGCTTGTAAGCGAGCGCGGCGACCGTATCGAGGATCTCGACGGCTTGTTTCTTGGACAGACCGTTCTTCTCGGCGATGAGGGCGGCGATCTGAGCTTTGGAGAGTGCTTTGGCCATATAATTTGTTCTCTTAGTTGTGTTGTTGATGTTGTTTGTTCAGTCCGAAAAACCTACAGACTTGGGACGAATTAAAATCCAATGCGGGATTCAAGCAAGCGAAAAAACAAAAAATTATCAGGTATTTTGCGGGGACGGTTCGGGCGGGGCTTGACATCGGACGGCAATTTCCGAACATGCGTTCGTGGCGCTGTTCACCATCCAGAACGAATTCCGCTACGAGATTGTCCGGAAGATTTTTGAGGGCGGCATGGGCATCGTTTACGAAGCCGAGCAGCACGGCTCGCGCGAGTTCGTAAAGCGCGTCGCCATCAAGATCATCCGGCCGAATTTCGCGAGCCAAAAGATGTTCATCGAGAACTTCGTCGGCGAGGCCAAACTCGTCGCCGATTTGATTCATACGAACATCGTGCAGACCTACCAGCTCGGTGAGGCCAACGGGGTCGCGTTCATCGCCATGGAACTTATCCGGGGCGTCAACCTGGAACAATTTACCCACCAACTGGCGGACAAGCGCCGGACTTTGCCGAAGGAACTTGCAGTGTTCATCACGAGCCGCGTCGCCCGCGGCCTGGCTTACGCGCATTCCAAGACGGACAAGAATGGCAAGTCGATGGGCATCGTCCATCGCGACGTGAGTTTCAAGAACATTCTCATCGCCTTCGAAGGGGATGTAAAGCTGACGGATTTTGGCATCGCCAAGGCCAAGGGTTTTCTTACGGACCAAGAGGGTGAAGTTGTCGCCGGCAAGCCGGATTACATGAGCCCGGAGCAGGCGGATTTCCAGATCACGGACAAGCGGTCGGATATTTTTTCCGCCGGCGTGGTGCTCGCCCACCTGTTGCTAGGACGCAATATTTTCAAGGGTGCAACCGCCGAGGAATCGCGCAACCGCATTCTCAACCAGCCGGTGCCTGACTTCCGTGCGCTTGATCCGCGCATTGATGACCGGCTCAACGACATCATCCATCATTGCCTCTCCCGTGATCCGAACCGCCGCTACGAGACGTCCGACAAGTTGATGTTTGACCTGGAGTACTATATATATGGTGCGGGCTATGGCCCGACCAATGAGACGCTTGGCAAATTTATCCGCGAACTTTTCGGGCAGGAAGCCCCAAAGGAAGTGCCCGATGATCCGCAGTTCAAGACCATCGTGCTCGAGGAGACGGCGCGCCTCAAAGACAAGAAGCCGTAATTTCTACAGTCCTGATTTTTCATGAAACGCTCCGCTTCGTCCGAGGTCAAACTCGGCCTCATCCAGACGGACGTGTCGGCCAATCCCGACGCGAACCTCAAAAAAACCATCGCCCTTGTCGAGCGCGCCGCCAAGACCGGCGCGCAGATCATCTGCACGCAGGAGCTGTTCCGCTCGCAATACTTTTGCCAGAGCGAAGACCACGAATATTTCAAGCTCGCGGAAAAGATTCCCGGGCCCAGCACGGATGCTTTTCAAAAACTGGCGAAGAAACACAAGGTGGTCATCATCGCTTCGCTGTTCGAGCGGCGCGCTTCGGGCCTTTATCATAATACGGCCGCGATCATCGATGCGGATGGTTCATTGCTGGGCATCTACCGCAAGATGCACATCCCGGATGATCCGTTGTTTTACGAGAAATTTTATTTCACGCCCGGCGACCTGGGTTTCAAGGCGTGGCAGACGCGCTATGGCAAGATCGGCGTGCTGATCTGCTGGGATCAGTGGTATCCGGAAGCGGCGCGTCTGACGGCGATGCAAGGCGCGGAGATTTTGTTCTACCCGACGGCCATCGGCTGGCATCCGTCGGAAAAGGCGAAGTATGGCATCAAGCAACACAGCGCCTGGGAAACCATCCAGCGAAGTCATGCCGTGGCAAATGGTTGCTATGTCGCCTCGGTGAACCGCATCGGCCATGAAGTGCTCGACCGCGTTGGTGGCGACGGCATTGAATTCTGGGGCCAGAGCTTTGTCGCCGGGACGTCCGGCGAAATCATCGCCAAGGCGGGTTCGCACAAGGAAGAGATTTTGATCGTGCCGGTGGATCTGGCGAACGTGGACACCACGCGCACGCACTGGCCTTTCTTGCGTGACCGGCGGATTGATGCGTATGGGGATCTGACGAAGCGGCTGTCGGATTGAGCCGCTTGACGCAGGGGGTGAACGCTTCTATTTTCAAATCAATATGAAAGCGACGCTTGAACAAGTGGCGGAAGACATCAGTGAGCTTTCCTTGCAAGACCGCAAAGAATTGCTTGCTCGCCTGATCCGGGGGCTTGAGCCGGCAGAAAATCTTTCCCCGGGGGAAATCGAAGCCGAGTGGGACCGGGAAATTTCCCAACGTTTGGAAGAGATTGATTCTGGAAAAGTGAAGTTGATTTCCGCCGAAGAGGTGTTTGCCAAGATTCAAGCCCGGCTAGATGAAGCCCGTTAAATTTCATCCGCAGGCGGAATATGAACTGGCCGAGAGTGTTGATTTCGACAATGGACGGCTTTCCGGACTGGGGGACGATTTCTTTGCGGTGGTGAAATTGGCGGGGCGTCAGATTCAATCCAGTCCTTTACGCCGCCCGCTTCGCCGTGATGGCACACGCCAGATACGGTTGCCGCGTTTTCCACATGCCATTGTTTACCGTGACCGGCCGGAACAGATTGAAATTGTGGCGGTCGCACATGGTGCGCGACGCCCGGGTTATTGGCGCGAACGTTTGTGAAACCACCTCCAAAACTTGTCTGGATCACTGGCGCGAACGGATTGATTGGAAGCCATCTCGTCCAGACAGCACCGAAATCTGTAACGGACTGGCGAGTGCGCGCTTTGGCGCGCGGGGATCTTGACCTGCTTGACTTTGTTGCTGTCGAACGTGAATTCACCAAGGACAAGCCGCAGATGATCATTCATTGTGCGGCCATGACGGTGGTGGCGGAGGCGCAAAAAAATCCCGATCTGGCCCGGCGGGTGAATGTGGGCGTGACTGAATTTTTGGCCGGGCTGGCGGCGGAGATTCCGCTTGTGTTTTTCTCGACTGATCTTGTGTTTGACGGACGCAAAGGGAATTATAACGAGTCCGACGCAACCAATCCTCTGCATGTCTATGGTCAGACGAAGGTGGCGGCGGAAAACATCGTGCTCAAAAATCCGCGTCATCTGGTCGTGCGGACTTCACTTAACGGCGGAGCATCTTTAACGGGCAATCGTTCATTCAATGAACAGTTGCGACGCTCAATGCAGCAAGCCGGGCAGGGGATGACATTGTTCACAGACGAGTTTCGCTGTCCGATTCCGGCGGTGGAGACGGCGCGGGTGGTTTGGGAACTGGTCGGGGAAAATTGCACCGGGCTTTATCATGTGGCAGGGGCGGAAAAGTTGTCACGATTGCAGATCGGAAAGTTGTTAATACGACGGTGGCCGGAAATTACGACGGAGATCAAGGCGGGTTCGGCCAAGGATTTTCCAGGGCCGCCGAGGGCATTGGATACGACGTTGGATGTTTCCAAGGTGCAGAGGATACTTTCGCGGCCGTTGCCGAAGTTTTGTGAATGGCTGGCGGCGAATCCCTCGGAAAGGTTCTGAGCAGAGAGTTATTTGCTCATCGAAGCGTTACCTTACCTCAAAGTGCCTGCGGCGCAGGCATAGTTTGTCGCAGCGCGACAAACTCCACCACCGCTGGTTTGCAACGGCTTTCTTGCTTCGGAGGGCGAGTTGAATTATTCTCCGCGCTTCAATTTATGGCATTTCTTAACGACAACTATCTCAAACTCAAAGCAGGGTATCTTTTTCCGGAAATCGGCCGGAGGGTAAAGGCGTTCTGCGACGCGAATCCCGAGGCGGCGAAGCGCCTCATCCGCTGCGGCATCGGGGACGTGACCGAGCCGCTGCCGGCGGCGGTGGTCGCCGCGATGCACAAGGCGGTGGATGAAATGGCCGAGCGCGGGACGTTCAAAGGTTACGGCCCGGAGCAGGGGTATGACTGGCTGCGCCATGCCATCGCGCAAAATGATTTCCGCGACAAGGGGCTAGACGTGGCGGATGACGAAATCTTTGTCAGCGACGGTTCGAAGTGCGATTGCGGCGCGATCCTCGACATTCTCGGCAGCAAAAATAAAATCGCCATCAGCGATCCGGTTTATCCGGTGTATGTGGATACCAACGTGATGGTGGGCCATACCGGCGATGCGAACGAAGCCGGCGCTTACGCCAAACTGGTTTATCTGCCGTGCAAACCGGCCAACGGGTTTATTCCGGAACCGCCGAAGAAGCATGTGGACGTGATCTATCTTTGCTCGCCAAACAATCCGACCGGCGCGGCGGCGACGCGTGAGCAGTTGGAAGCGTGGGTGAAGTATGCGCTGGAGCACAAGTCGGTGATCTTGTTTGACGCGGCGTATGAGGCCTATATCACTGAGCCGGGCATTCCGCATTCGATCTATGAAATCCCGGGCGCGCGGGAATGCGCGATCGAGTTCCGCAGTTTTTCCAAGAACGGCGGATTCACGGGAACGCGTTGCGCTTTCACGGTGGTTCCGAAATCACTGAATGCTTACACGAAGACCGGCGAAGCGAAGCCGCTGCATCCGCTGTGGAACCGCCGCTCGACGACGAAATTCAACGGCGTCAGCTATGTGGTCCAGCGCGCGGCCGAAGCGCTCTATTCGCCCGAAGGCAAAGCGCAGGTGGATGCACTGATCAAACATTATCTCGGCAACGCCGAAGTGTTGCGCAAAGGCGCGAAGAAAGCCGGGCTGAAAGTTTTTGGCGGTGTGAACGCACCATACATCTGGGTGCGTACACCGAAAGGCATCACCAGCTGGCAGGCGTTCGACAAAATCCTGGGCGAGGCGAACGTGGTCATCACGCCCGGTTCCGGCTTTGGTTCGAAAGGCGAGGGCTTTTTCCGCATCAGCGCTTTCAACAGCCGGGTGAATGCCGAAGAAGTGGCGCGCCGGTTGCAAGAATTGAAGTGGTAAGATAAACCACGAGGGATTACGCCGCCACGGCCACGGGGTATGGCGGCGTTTATTATTTTCAGATGGGAAGAGCAGAGTTTTTTGGGATGGCAACTTTTAATGTGGTAAAGTGAAGGTTGGAATGGGGGGCTTAAACCTTATTCCTGAGCAAATTTAATAATGAGAATAGCCTATGTCACCGGATACGATCCGCGCGATAATAACAACTGGTCGGGCTTGGGTTATTTCATTTGGAAATGTCTGGCGGCGCGGGGGATTGAAGTTGAGCTGATCGGCCCGCTGCCCCTGCCTGCCGTGTACCGGAAGTGGAGCATGTGCAAGTGGCGGTTCTATCACCATCTGCAAGGCCGTTATTATTATTCCGATGCCGATCTGACAAATGTCTGTTTGCGTTCGTTGGCCGCGGGCCGGAAATTGGAATCGCTCCCGCCGGTAGATGCAATCGTCAGCGCGACGATTTTACCCGCCGCGTTTTTGCCCGGCAAGGTACCGTTGGTGATTTATTCCGATGCCACCCTGCGCTCGCTTTACCGGACCTATGAGGTTTATTCGAACCTATCGCCACTGAATCTGCGTCACGCTGACAGAATCGAACGCGCCGCGCAGAGCCGGGCGGCGGCACTGGTCTATGCTTCTGAATGGGCGGCGAACAGTGTTCGCACCGAGTATGGAGTCGATCCGGCGAAGGTGCATGTGGTGCCGTTCGGGGCAAACTTGGAGAGTTTTCCAACGAGGCTGGCGGTGGAGCAGGCCATTGATGCGCGTGACCGCCAGAAGATACGATTGTTATTTATCGGCATGGATTGGGATCGTAAAGGCGGTCCCGCCGCGCTGGCCGTGGTCCGTGAGTTAAACCGGACCGGGTTTCAGGCGACGCTCACCCTGATCGGATGCGGTCCACGATTGGAAGAAGCCGACCGGAAGTTTGTCGAGCCATTGGGATTCATCGAAAAGAACGAAGCCGGACTGGTGAAAATTCAAGCAGAACTTTTGCGCAGTCATTTTCTGATAGTGCCTTCGTTGGCAGAATGCTTTGGCATTGTTTATTGCGAAGCCAGCGCGTTCGGAGTGCCGAGCATCGCCCGCAAAGTCGGTGGCGTGGCTTCGGCCGTGAGTGATGGCCGCAATGGCAAGCTCTTCGAACCGGGCGATTCGCCGGCACAAATTGCGACGTGGATCGCAGGAATATTTGGCGATATGGAGGCTTACCGTCGGCTGGCCCGCTCATCACGGACGGAATTCGAGGAGCGGTTGAACTGGAATACCTCGGGCGAAAAACTGGAGCGAATCTTGCGTGAGGTCATCGCCAAAAAATGACGTGGCCAGAGTTCACGCTGGACCCAAACTATTTAATCCGGTTGCGTGGTGAGTTCAGCGTGCAACTCGGCGGCGGCTTCCCGCCAGACATCCAGCCGGGCGGTGAGGCCGAGTTCTTCGAGATAGGCCAGGTTTAAACTGTCCGCATCGGATTCGTCGCACAGCGCGTTGGCCACATGGATGGCGGTGAGCGGGCCAAATTTTTTCAAGTCGCTCTTTTCCGGGGTGTGATGAAAGGCAACCGCTTCAACGATGGGCGCGGGCAAACCCCACAAGGCAAACAGGTACGCGGCGAGCCCGGTATGGGTCGCGCCAAAGATTTCCATTTCCGCCCGGGGCAGCGGGATTTTTTCCTGCGCGGCCAGGGCGAGGGCTTTGCCGAATTCATCGGGCAGGCTGCTGGCGAGCATGAGCTGGCCCATGTCATGCAACATGCCGGCGGTGAAAGCGTCTTCGTAATCCGCCATGTCAGCGCGCTCACAACTGATGATGCGGGTGGCAAGGTCGGCGCACCGGCTAAGATGGCCCCACAGTGCATCGGCGGAAAAGTTTTTCAAGGGGCGGCAATTCAAGCCGGAGTAGACCTGGGCGGACAGGGTCAGGGACCGCACGGTGGACATGCCAAGCTGTTGAACGGCTTCGACCGGATCCGAGGTGGCTTCCGAGAGTCCAAAGCTGGCGGAATTGGCCACGCGGAGAATCTTGGCGGTGATGCCGGGATCCTTGGCGACAATCTTGGCGATTTCGTGGGTGTCGGAATGCGGGGATTCCATCTCCTTGACGATCTCCAAATAGACCGTCGGGAAGCTAGGTAACACGCGCATCTTGCCGGCGAGTTCACAGAGCTTTTCGTCCTTTAGATACGCATCCAAGGTGTAGATGCGATCCAAGGCTGCCATGAGCGTTTTCAACTCGAAAGGCTTGGGGATGAACAGGTGGGTGCAATTCAGCGAATTGGCGGCCTCGGCCTGGTCGCTGATGCCGGAGAGGATGATACGCGTGGTGCGCGGATGCAGCTTGCGAACTTCAGTGAGCAGTTCGATGCCGCTCATGCCGGGCATCTGCATGTCAGAAGCAACCACATCGAAGGGCGACTGTTGAACCAGCCTTAGCGCTGTTTCGCCATCCGGCGCCGTGGTGGTTTCCCACTGGCCTGACTCGCGAGGAAGCATCGCCGCGTAGAGCTGGCGCATCACGTCGTTATCTTCAACAAAAAGTATCCGTTTCATTCTGATTTGCGCCGTGGATCTGAGGTCCGACCGCTGCCGGTACAACATGGCTGCGGTGTGTCGCATCTTTTTATCGGCTGTCGAGGAGGAGAACTGCAGAAGTATTGCGCGATTTTTGGACACGTGTTTTCCGCGAGCCGACGGGTGTTTCCCGAAAATAAAAAACGGCGCGGTGAAAATCACCACGCCGCCTGATTTGTCCCCACAAATCCGTTCAACCGGCGATAACCCCGATCTCGACGGGTTCCACGTTCACACCTTGCTTCACGAGCCAAGTGATGGCGCGGCCAACTTCGCTGTGCGTGCCATCGAGTTCCAGGCAGACGATGCCGATCTCGTCGGTGACGGTGGCCTGGCGGATGTTGGTCACGACCTTGAACTTGTGGCCCACTTCGTAGATG
>DASZCA010000287.1:0-1755 GCA_035943555.1 Verrucomicrobiia bacterium | reverse complement strand
AACCATCTGCAACATCGAGCGCGAAATCGTCAAGCGCCAGCGCGAGTTCATGGACAAGGGCGTAGCGTTCCTCAAGCCGATGACGATGGCACAGGTCGCGGAAGTCGTGGGTGTCCACGAAACAACCGTCAGCCGCGCGGTGTCCGCCAAATACATCGAGACGCCGCAAGGTGTCTATGAGATGAAATTTTTCTTCACCGCCGGCCTGCAAAGCACCAGCGGCCAGGACGTGTCCAACACCAGCGTGAAGGACATGATTGCGGAGATCTTCAAGAACGAGAACACATCCAAGCCGCTGTCCGACCAGGAAGTCGTGAAGATGCTGACGGACAAAGGTATCACGATTGCCCGGCGCACGGTGGCGAAGTATCGCGATGAATTGGGGATTTTGCCTTCAAATCTGCGGAAAGTGTATTAAGACTGGTTTAACGGCCTATTGGTGGAAACTTAATTTATTGGGCAAGCCCGGTTAAAGAATTGCTCCCCCTTCAATCGTTTGGATACACATGGGCGATATTTCTGGCACCCCTGCCGGGGTGCATTTCAATATCCAGTGTTCCGGGGATGTCGCTACGCTCAATCCCCGGCTAATTTCTGGCACCGCTTCGCGGTGGCTGCGAACCGCCTAAAGGCGGAACTCCTAACCTCCGAACCTCAAGGTGCGCCGGCTGCTTTGGCGGCTTTTTTGGCTTCTGCCTTTAACTTGCTCTCCGGCCAGAAGGGTTTGGCGAAGGCTTCGGTGAAATCGTAGCCGTCTTGGAAATCTTCACGCGAGTCTTTCTCGGTTTTGGCGAGCAGGCCGCTTTCGATCATGATGAAGACCATCTCGCCGAAATCTTTGCACTCGTGGATGCCCCATTCATCAAAGACGGTCAGGGTCATGGGGCCAAATTGCTGGAGCGCGTGCTGCCGGATGCCATCGAGCAGTTCGCCGGGGGTGACGTGGCGGACCTTGCCCTTGTTTTCCTTGCTGATGAGCTTCTGCGTGAAGTCGAGGGCCTCGCGGATGAAATGGTAGGAGTCCCGCGCATACGCCGGCTGGCGCGCGAGGATTTTATCCAGAACTTCTTCAAAATTGACTTCTTGCATATCAGGGCGTGGCCGTCTGAGTTGCGATGATGATGGCGGGGTGGGAAGCGCGATACGCTTTCACGCACCAGCCGGTCACCAATAAACCGACAATGATGCAAATCACAAGGCGTTCCTGCGAGGTCAGGTGATTCACGGCGGTAATGTACCGGTATATTTAATATTCGGCAAGGGGCGGGGCGTGCTTTAGTGATAGGGAGGCCGCACTGCGGCACCCTCGCCGAAGAAGCGAAGCTGAAGAGGGAACGAATGTGGCTGACATGCGCTTCGATCGTTCGATTCCGTCGCCTGACGCTGCGCTCGGCGACGGGGACATCGCAGCGCGATTTCCCTACCAATCCAAGATTATACAGCTACGGCTTTAGTCTTGCGGTGGCTGGATGGCGGTTCTAGGCTGGCCACGTTTATGGCTGCCATCGGACGTTTTCAAAAGGACGACGACATTTTTCACGCCAAGGTCGTGGACGGCGAATTGTTCCGTCTGCGGGGCGATGTTTTTGGCTCTCCATCCTTTGACCGCAAACCCATGCCGCGCAAAGGCGTGAAGACGCTCGTGCCGGTGGTGCCGACAAAGATCATCGCCGTGGGCATCAATTATCTCGACCACGCGCGTGAGATGAACCGGGAATTGCCCAAGGAACCGCTGATCTGGTTCAAGGCCACCAC
>DASZCA010000286.1:0-8169 GCA_035943555.1 Verrucomicrobiia bacterium | reverse complement strand
GAACGTTTTGATCCCAAAAAGGGCGGCAAACTTTCCACCTACGGTTCCTGGTGGATCAAGCAGTCCATCAAACGCGCGCTCGCCAACCAGTCCAAAACCATCCGCCTGCCCGTCCACCTGGTTGATAAAATTTCCAAGATGCGCCGCATGGCGATGAAATTGCAGGAAGAATTTGGCCGTGAACCAACGGACGAGGAACTCGCCGCCGAACTCGGCACCACCGCCTCCCGCGTGTCCCAGATGCGTACCGCGTCCATCCGCCCCGCGTCGCTCGATGCGCCGATCGGCGATGACGATTCCAATAATTTCTCCGAGATGGTCGAGGACGAGCGCGCCGTGAATCCTTACGACGAGCTGGAGGACAAGACGGTCGTCAGCATGCTGGCGGAGATGGTCAAGCATCTGGACGAACGGGAAGCGACCATCTTGCGCTTCCGTTTCGGCCTGGATGGCGGCTCGGAAAAAACGTTGGAGGAAGTTGGCGTCAAATTCGGCGTCACCCGCGAACGTGTCCGGCAGATCCAGAACCTTGCCCTGCGCAAACTGCGCAAGATGATCGAACGTCTCGAAAAAACGAAGCAAAAGGAAATTTGAACCATGTCCAGTCCCGTCACCGTCGCTGAAATCGAAAAGGCCATCCGCAACGTCCCGGATTTTCCGAAGGCCGGAATCCAGTTCAAGGACATCACGCCTGTGCTGGCCGATGCCCGCCTTTTTTCCGGCGTCATCGACCTCATGACGCAAAACGTCACGCCCGGCAGCATTGATGCCGTTGTGGGCATTGACGCACGCGGATTCATTTTCGCCGCCGCCGCCGCCAAAAAGCTGAACGCCGGTTTCGTTCCCGTCCGCAAAAAAGGCAAGCTTCCTTTCACCACCATTGAACAGGATTACGCGCTCGAATACGGCCATGCCACCGTGGCGATGCATACGGATGCGCTGAAACCCGGCTCCCGCGTGTTGCTCGTCGATGACCTCCTTGCCACCGGCGGTACCGCCGCCGCCGCCGCCGCCCTCGTGCAAAAGCTGGGCGGCAAAATTGTGGAGACCGTGTTCCTCATCGAATTAAAATTTCTGGATGGTCGTAAAAAACTGTCCGGTTTCCCCATCCGTTCGCTGGTCACGTATTGAGGGTATTGAAAGCGCATGCCTGAGCCAGTCACCTTAAGCGTCGTCGCCCCTTGTCATAACGAGGCGGAGAATCTGATTCCCTTCGTCACCGCCATCCGGACGGCGCTGGAACCGTTGAAGGTTTCTTACGAGATCGTCCTCACCGACGACCGCAGCACAGATAAATCTTGGGAAATCTTGCAGACGTTGGGCGCCAAAGACGCACGCATCCGCGCCGTGCGGCTCGCGAAAAATTCCGGCCAATCCGCCGCCATCTGGGCCGCGATCAAGGCCGCGCAGGGCCGCTACATTGCCACTCTCGACGCCGATCTTCAAAACGATCCCGCCGACCTGCCGCAGTTTCTCGAAGCCATCAAAAATTTCGACTGCGTCTGCGGCAACCGCAAAGCCAACCGTGCCAAGGGCGATTCCATCGTCCGCCAGCTTTCCTCGAAAATCGCCAACGGCATCCGCAACTGGATGACGCAGGAGACCGTGACGGATTCTGCCTGTGGCTACCGGATGTTCCGCCGCGAATGCGCGGACAACCTGAAATTTTTCAAGGGCATGCACCGCTTCATGCCCACGCTGTTCAAGATCGAGGGCTACACCATCACGGAAATCCCCGTGCGCCATCATGCGCGCGCCGCCGGCGTCAGCCACTACGGGGTGTGGAACCGGGCGTTTGCGGCGTTGTATGATCTTTTCGCGGTGCGGTGGATGCAGAAGCGGATGTTTAGGTTTAGCGTGGCGGAGCGGATTAATTTTCCGGCGGAGGGGAAGTGACAGGGGACGAATTCCGAATGACGAATGGGCTGAGATGGCTGGCGGTGCCATCTGCAAATTTATTTCAGGTAGACAACCAGTTTTGCCTAGAATACTACTTTTGAATAGAACAGGATAGATTGCTCAGGGAAATAGATGGGGGGCAAACTCCGTTATTTATTATTTGCCAGGCAACAACAAACGTCATGACAAAGCGAAAGCTCAAAATCGGTGACAAGATTCGGGTCATTGGTTATAGACCCGGCAAGTATGCGTCAGGCATTGTAGATGACATGAGTACAGAAGATCTTTTCAAGAGTTTGGTTGGGCGTCGCTACACTGTCAGAGGATTTGATGATTATGGCAACATCGAGCTTCAGCCGAAGCGATTACACTTCGTCTGGATTGAGCAAGATTTGGTGGAATTGGTCAGGAAGACGCATGCCGCCTAACCAGAAGTTGCTGGAAACAATACCTAAATACCTATCAGCCATTGCTTTCCCGCCATCGCGATCAACTTCACGAATACAGCCTTTCGTCAGGCATCTTGCACATGACAAAACAAAAAAAACAATGGGTCATTGCTGGTTTTGGATCTCTGCTCGTTATTTGCATCGGTCTCCTCCCGGCGTTTATCAAGGCTCGCTCTACATCAGCCGCTAACGCCTGCGTGAATAATCTCCGCCAAATTGACGCTGCCAAAAACCAGTGGGCTCTTGAACATAAAAAGACTTCACAAGACACTCCGACATGGGATGACATCCGGCCATATTTTCCAGGCCGGTTATCGAACAGCATTCCGACTTGTCGTGACGGAGGTACTTACACGATTGGTCAAGTTGGCGAACCGCCAAGATGCTCGCTTGGCATTGGAGATTACAAATTTTTGCATGAACTACCATGATGTCCAGCCATCAGCCAACATTGACAAATGGGGGTGCCGGAAAAAAGCTTGCGCATATCACCCTCCATGCGGAGCTGCGACCTTTTCAGGGTCGTTTCGATTTTGTAGGTGTACCGGGGGTCTGCGCTAACGCTGCGACCCCCGGCTAATTTCTGGCAGCCCTCCGGGTTGCTGGCATGACGCAGGTCGCGAATTTATCAGCAGTTTTTGAGTGAGGTGGAAGAGGCTTGATATTTTTTCGCTAGACGCGCTTCCCTCAAACACGAAAGATTAACAGTCATGCATGAAATCACCTGTCCGCACTGCAAGAAAGCATTCAAGATTGACGAGGCCGGGTACGCGGACATTCTCAAAGAGGTTCGCAACAAAGAGTTTGATCAGCAGCTCCACGAACGACTCGAGTTAGCCGAGCGGGAAAAGCAGAACGCCGTTGAACTGGCGACGACCAAAGTCACCAGCACGTTGGGGAAGGAGCGCGATGCGCTCGCGAACGAACTCAAGCAAGCAAAGCAAGACAAGCAGACCGCCTCCCAGCTTGCCGAGGCGAAACTAGTGAATGAACTGCTGAAAACTGCCACCACGAAAGATGCTGAAATTCAAGGGCTAAAGGCCCGGTTAAATAACAGCGAGGTTGCACAGAAATTGGCGATCACCGAGGCGGTTAATGCAGTTGAGAAGCAACGCGACGAATTAAAGAGCGGGCTGGAGCGGTCCCAGTTGGAGAAGCAGCTCGCCGAAAAATCGCTTAAAGACAAGTACGAGACGCAAATCAAGGATCGTGAAAACGAAATCGAACGCCTGCGAGACATGAAAGCCCGTCTATCGACAAAAATGTTGGGAGAAACGCTAGAACAACATTGCGAAACTGAATTCAACCGCATCCGGGCGACGGCCTTTTCAAAGGCAGACTTCGACAAGGACAACGATGCGCGAGGCGGCAGCAAAGGCGATTACATTTTTCGCGACCGGGATGACGCCGGCACGGAAATCGTCTCCATCATGTTCGAGATGAAGAACGAGAGCGATGCGACCGCCACCAAAAAGAAGAACGAAGATTTTCTCAAGGAACTGGACAAAGACCGGACGGAAAAAAACTGCGAATACGCGGTGTTGGTTTCCCTGCTGGAACCGGAGAGCGAACTGTATAACTCCGACATTATCGACGTCTCCCACCGGCATCCAAAAATGTACGTGGTCCGGCCGCAATTTTTCATCCCGATCATCACCCTGCTCCGCAACGCCGCCCAGAATTCGCTGAAGTATAAACAGGAGCTCGCGCTGGTGAAGGCGCAGAACCTGGATATCACGAATTTCGAGAAAAATCTGGAAGAGTTTAAAACAGGTTTTGCCCGGAACTATCAACTGGCATCCGATAGATTTAGCACCGCTATCAAGGAAATCGACGAAACCATAAAACATCTTCAGAAAACTAAGGATGCGTTGTTGAGTTCGGAGAACAATCTCCGTCTGGCCAATAACAAGGCGGACGAACTGACCGTCAAAAAGTTGACGAGGGGCAACACGACGATGGCGAGGAAGTTTGACGATCTTAAGAAGCAGGAGGCTGCCGATTCCGAGTGATTTGTGCGCCAGTTTCCGTGAAGGAATATGGTGCCAAACAAAAAGGAAAGAAGACCTTCTTAAAAATGCGATTTTCTATCGTGCGCGATTATTCTGAATGGTGTCAGATTTAAACCCAGATTCCCGGGCGGAAGCTGCGAGCCTTTCAGGGTCGGGCCGGTTTTATCCACGCACCGAGGGTCTGCGCTGAGGCTGCGACCCCCGGCTAATTTCTGGCAGCCCTCCAGGCTGGCGGGAACGGCGCCGGACAGGAAGAACACCGCCGCAAAGTTTCATTTCAGAATGAATTCAGGGAGCTTCTAAAACGGTATGAGGTTGCGCTTGATGAACGGTATGTGTGGGATTGATACAACCCTTTCAGGGTTGGTGAAATTCAATCTTGTTTACCTAGGGCAGCTCGGTCCGACCTCGCAACCGCTAGGCTGGATGATTCTCACCCCGTTGGGGTGGAGAAAGACGGTTGGCACAACGTTTTATTTAAAAAGGCTCTCGGGAGTATGTACTTAACGCAAATCAGGCCAAAAGCGGTAGCTGGTTTTAACGACTGACCCTTGTGGTCGACTTTGCCACTAATCCGATCACCCGTTTTCAATGACAACCTTTTTTTGAAAACCCTTCCAATTTGCGCTATCTACCTACTCCCGAAGGCTCTTTCGGTTGGACAGCCTATGTCCAACCGGGTGTGCCACAGTGTGGGCATGGCTACTGGAAAAATCAGCCGGTTGCCGCGGGAGATCCGCGAGCAGTTGAACCGGCAAATGGATGAGGGCACGCCGGGCAAACGGCTCGTGGGCTGGCTCAATGGATTGCCGTCGGTACAGGCGCTGCTGGCGAGCGAGTTTGGCGGCGCGGCCATCAATGAACAGAATCTGACGAACTGGAAGCAGGGAGGGTATCGGGATTGGCGCATGGAGCGGCAGGCACAGGCGTTCGTCCCGGCACCGGCAAATGGTGCGGTTCCGCCGGTGATGACGCTGGAACAACTGGCAACGGGGGTGGCGATCCGCCATTTGCTGGTGGTCCGAGAGTGGATGGAATCGCCGATGCCGGTGGAGCGGCGGTGGCGGCAGATGCGGGTGATTGTCCAGGATGTTCTGAAGTTGCAACGGCAGGGTCAGGCGGAGAAACGGGTGGAACTGGACTGGGAGCGGATGCAGTTCGCGAAGGAACGGTTTGAGGACACGAAGCAATCGAATACGCGGAAGGCGATGGTGGGGTTCTTGGTGACGGCACGGCGATGGCCGGAGGTGCAGGAAGCGTTGGCGACGGCGTTCCGGTTATTTAAGGAACGGAAGGAAACAGAGGGGAAAGAGGCTGAATTGAAGCCAATCAAGGATGATCAAGGTGGTACATTTAAAAAAGAAGAGGCCCAGGCCAAGTCAGTCAATTGCTCCCCTTTACCCGCCAAAAAGACGGGCAGTTCTTCACCCGTTGCTGTTACCGATGGAAGGGTTCTGGTTCACCACGACGGCGCGCACGGAGTTACGCGCCCTACCTGTACCACCGTTAGCAAGAAGCTCACTACCAGTTCGGCGGTGGCAAATGTAAATTGGAGTCAATCAGGCCAGATTAAGGATGATCAAGATGGCATTTTTTATCCAACGCGAGAAAGAAACAAAGATGGTGAAAAAATTTATGGTGTGATGCGGGCGACAAGCGACCGGGCGAAGATCGGGCTTCGCGCGGTCGAAAGCGGTGTCGGCGCTATCTCCCACAGTCGCGGGACACCTCAGTCCATGACGACAGCAGCCAGGGCCATAACGCTGGCCGGCATTCGTGGAATCGCGGCGTGCCAAAGCCACAAGGTACCTGCTGCGCAGGCAAAGTCGGTCGCAGCGCGACAGACTCCACCTGCCATGGGTTGCAGGATGACATTTTCGAGGACGAGGGACGAGAACGAGGGCGAGGAGGATCGGTCCGCCACCTGCCCGCTAATTGAGATTTCCCCCGCCCCGTTTTTCCCGCTACACTCATAACAATGCATTGGTTGTTGTCCATTGACCACGCGCTGTTTCATTTTATCAACAGCACGCTCAGCAATCCGCTCTTTGACTGGCTCATGCCCATCCTGAGCGGTCATGGGGTGCCGTGGTTGCCGGTGGTGATCATCGGCGTGCCGGTCATGCTTTATTTCGGTTCGAATCGCCTTCGTCTCTGCGCCGCCTTCATGGTATTGGTCGTGGCGATCGGTGATTCGCTGATCATTGAGACCATCAAACGAATGGCGGAGCGCGGACGGCCGTGCGTTTCCATTCCGGACGACATCGTCCGGCTCTCCTGCGGCGGTTATCATAGCTTCCCGTCCGCTCATGCCGCGAACATGTTCGCCGTGGCGATGGTCGCGTTCCTGTTTTACCGGCGGAGCGCGTGGTTTATGTTTCCGCTGGCGGCGGCGGTGGCGTTTTCCCGGGTTTATTGCGGCGTCCATTTTCCCATCGATATCACGGTGGGAGCGATCCTCGGGGCGGGTTATGCCATCGCCATTGTTATTGCCACCCAAACTCTCTGGAATTTCCTCGGCCAAAAACTTTTTCCTGCATGGCACGCGCGACTGCCGAATTTGGTGAATCCAAAACCGGCAGCTTCCAACTTATCACCCCCGACCTCCGGCAAAGAATGGCTCAATCTCGGCTACATCGTAATCATTTTCACCCTGATCGCCCGTTGGATTTACATCGGCAGCGGCATCATCAACCTGAGCGGCGATGAGGCGTACCAATGGATCTGGTCGAAGCACCTCGCGCTCTCGTATTACAGCAAGCCGTTCGGCATCGCGCTGATCCAATGGTTGGGCACGCATATCGGCGGCGATACTGAATTCGGCGTGCGCTTTTGTTCGCCGTTGTTCGCGGCCATCATGAGCGTGTTCGTCCTGCGCTTCATCGCGCGCGAAACCAGCCCGCGCACCGCGTTTTTCATGTTGCTGGCCACGCTGGCCACTCCCCTGCTCTGCGTCGGCTCAATCTTGATGACCATCGACCCGCCGCTCGTACTGTGCTGGATGTGGGCTGCCATCGCCGGCTGGCGCGCTGTGCAGCCCGATAGCAAAACGAGCGACTGGCTCGTCGTCGGTTTGGCGATCGGACTGGGTTTCCTGAGCAAATATACCGCCGCGTTGGAGATCGTCTGCCTCGGAATTTTCTTTGCGCTCCATGCGCCCGCCCGCGCGCAACTCCGCAAACCCGGCCCGTGGCTGGCCCTTGGCATCTTCGCGCTGTGCACGTTGCCGGTGATCATTTGGAACTCGCAACATGGTTGGGTCACCCTTACCCACGTCGCTGGCAATGCCCAGATGGACCGGAAATGGGAGCCGACGTTAAAATATTTCTGGGAATTCATCGGCGCTCAGGCGGGCCTGCTTAACCCGGTCTTTTTCTTTGCCGCCCTCTGGGCCGGAATCGCGTTTTGGAAACATCGCGTCGAAAAGCCCGTCTGGCTGTTCCTGGCCTGCATGAGCACGCCGTTGTTTTATGGTTACTGGCTGTTCTCTTTCCACTCCCGCGTGCAACCAAATTGGCCGGTCGCCGCCGTGCCCCCGATGTTCTGCCTGATGGCGCTGTACTGGCATGAACATCCGCGCCTCGCGAGAAATCTGTTCATCGCCGGCCTCATCGTCGGCATCCCCATTGTCGCCCTGTTACACAGCACAAGCCTCACCAAATTGCTGGTGGCTCGCCTGCCGGGAGACGTGGACATCGCGCATCGCACTTATGGCTGGCGTGAAACCGCGCTGGCGGCCGAGGACGAACGCGAAAAATTGGGCACCAACACCTTCATCATCGCTGATGGCTATCAAAGCACGGGCCTGT
>DASZCA010000285.1:0-6907 GCA_035943555.1 Verrucomicrobiia bacterium | reverse complement strand
GACCACATTGATGGGACTCGGCGGTTTTCCCGAAGAAAACCCGCTTTCGTTGCGCTGGTTGGGCATGCACGGTTCCGCCGTGGCGAATTGGGCGGTGAACGGCGAATACGAATTGCGCAAGGGTTTCACCGCGCCGATGGTGAAATTGAAAGACGGCGCCGACTTGTTGCTGGCGTTCGGCGTGCGTTTCGACGACCGCGTGACGGGCAAGTTCGAGGAATTTTGCAAGTCCGGCACGATTGTCCATGTGGACATCGACGCGGCGGAGTTGAACAAGAACCGCAAGGCGCACCTGCCGGTGGTCGGCGACATCAAGGACGCGTTGACGCGCTTGAACAAGCTGATTGCCAAACGTCCCATCGCCAAGAAACACACAGCGTGGCTCGCGCAGATCAATGAATGGAAAAAGAAAGCGCCGTTCAATTACCGCATCACGCCGGAGATCGCGAACAGCGATCACATGATCGATCACATGCAGGGCAAGGAAAACGAAGTCATCTTGCAGCAGATGGTCATCGAAGAACTTTACGACCTGACCAAGGGTGATGCTTACATCACCACAGGCGTGGGCCAGCACCAGATGTGGGCTGCGCAATGGTATAAGTACAAATTCCCGCGCCAATATGTCAGCAGCCTCGGCCTCGGTTCGATGGGCTACGGTTTTCCCGCCGCACTCGGCGTGAAAGTCGCGTTCCCGGACAAGCAAGTGATCGACATTGACGGCGACGGCTCGTTCTTGATGAACATCCAAGAACTGGCAACGGCGCACGTCGAGAAAATCAACGCCAAGGCGATCATCCTGAACAACCAACATCTCGGCATGGTGGTGCAGTGGGAAGATAATTTCTACGAGGGCAACCGTGGTCACACCTACCTCGGCGATCCGAAAGAACGCGCGGCGATCTATCCCGATTACGTGAAAGTGTGCACGTCGTTCGGCGTGAAGTGCGAACGCGTGATGTTCAAGAAAGATCTGCGCGCCGCGATGCAACGGATGCTGGATGCAGATGAGCCGTATGTCTTGGACGTGGTGGTGCCATACAGCACCCACGTGATCCCGTTCATCCCCGCCGGCAAGACGGTGGCGGACATGATCTGGAAGGCGTAAGCAGTTCTGGACAATTTAACCGGCGGGATGAAGTAATTCATCCCGCCGGTTTTTTGTTTTGCAGGAGGTGCTTGAAAAATGCGGAGACTGCTGGAATTGACGAAAACACTCTCCCTCACCCTGACCCTCTCCCGCTGGGAGAGGGGGTGTTGCTGAAGCCCGGGAGTCGAATACCGGAAGCCTGTGGCTGGTTAAAACAGGGACGTGATCAACGTTTGAGCATTGGCAATTTCAGAAGACGTTCGCCGGCGGCGTGGAGGGTTTCTTCTTTTTTGGCGAAATGGAAACGGATGAAGCGGTTTTCCGGTTCACGGAAGAAACTGGAGCCGGGGACGCCGGCCACGCCGACTTCGCGGACAAACCATTCGGAGGCGGCAGTGTCGCTGGCAAATCCCAACGAGGAAATATCGAGCATCACATAATACGCGCCTTGCGGTTCGGTGAAGGGCAATCCAGTTCGACGCAAATAGCCGAGAAATAATTCGCGCTTTTTGGAATATAGATCACTGAGCCCTGCATAATAACTATCCGGCAATTCCAGTCCGGCGACGGCGGCTTCTTGCAACGGGGCGGCGGCACCGACGGTCAAAAAATCGTGAACCTTGCGCGCCTGGGCGATGATTTCCGGTGCGGCATGGACGTACCCGAGGCGCCAGCCGGTGATGGAGTACGTTTTGGAAAGGGAATTGCAGGTGATGGTCCGGGGAAAAGCGCCGGGCAACGTCGAAAAGTAGATATGCTGGTGCGGCGCATAGACGATGTGTTCGTAGGGTTCGTCCATGATAACGAAGGCATCGTGCTGTTCCGCGAGCCTCAAGATTTCCAAAAGTTCGGCGCGGGTGAAAACTTTGCCGGTCGGGTTTGACGGGTTGCAGACAATGATGGCCTTGGGTTTTTGCGCGAAGGCGCGGGCGAGTTCGGCGGGATCAAAATGAAAATCGGGGGCGTGGAGCGGGACATAGATCGGTACGGCGCCGGATAGAATCGCATCGGCGGCGTAGTTTTCATAGAACGGTGAAAAAACGATCACTTTGTCGCCGGGATTGCAGGCGGTCATCATGGCAACCATCATCGCTTCCGTGCTGCCGCAGGTGACGACCAGATGTTGGTCCGGGTCAACCGCCAAGCCGGTAAAGCGGGAAATTTTTCGCGCAAGGGCCTGGCGAAACCGCGGTGCACCCCAAGTGACAGCGTATTGGTGAAACGGTCCGCGCGTGGCGTGTTCGAGGGCCGTCAGCAATTCTTCCGGCGGCGAAAAATCGGGGAATCCCTGGGCGAGATTGATGGCCCCGTGCCGGGTGGCGAGACGTGTCATCCCCCGGATGACGGATTCGGTAAAGCTGGCAAGTCTGGTTGCGGGTGATGGCATAAATTGGCGGAGAGTTTGCCTGAATGAGTCGTTTGATTCAAATGGCAACGGTGCGGAGGTTGATCTGATACGTGTTTAAAAATTTGCACCGAAGCGGCATGAATGCCGCGATCCGTCTTAGGGAGATTTGACGCGGTACAAACCGAAATCGGCGGGCGGGTCAACGTGAACGTGGATGGGTGCTTTTGTTCCGGCAGTATAAAAATCGCCACCAAGCGGACGTCTGAATTGAAAAAATCTGACGAATCATTAGCAAATTGCGTTAACGCGGTTGGCACGTGTTATGCATTAGAGTTTGCATAGTTCGTTAACTGCCTGTTAAACCACAAGCAACTTCAACTTCAAGTCCCGGCGGCTGGATCTACCACCCAGCCGGGGCCTGCCCGGGGGCGGGGGTGATTTTAAAATCCGTGTTTTTTTAACTTAAGAAAGCCTGAGATTCAAGAATGCGTTGGTTGCAGGCGGCGGCGCGCGCGGAGCGACGCGCCCTACCTGCGTCTGAAATACACAATCCGCTTGAAAATGACCTGGCATCTGGCAATTTCAATTTGTCTCCCGTTTGAAACCAACTAAAACCAGAAGAACTGCATTCAATTCAAAAACATATACTTATGAAAAAATTATCCGTTATCCTCGGTTGCGCGATTGTGAGTTTGAGCCTTTCGGCCACCCATTTGCAGGCGGCGGATGCCAAGGATTATCAGGTGACCGGCCCGGTGTTGGAGGTCAATGCGACGTATATCGTGGTGCAGAAAGGCGTCACGGCGGAGAAGTGGCAGATCGCGACGGGGGCCGCTACTACGGGGGCCAAACCTAAAGTGGGCGACAAAGTGACGGTGCATTACACGATGACGGCATCATCCATCGAGGTAAAGCCGGCGAAGTGAGGTGGCCGGATGGGAGCCAGGCGCAAATTGGGATTCATCCAGCTTTGTAAAAACAGAATGGCTCAGGGTGGATCGCGCGTTCTCCCTCATCCGCCGCCGCTGCGCTATGGCGCGACAAGCCCACAATCCCTCTCCCGTCCGTCATCGCTGCACTATAGGCTGGGAGAGGGAAACAGCTATTGGAAGCCGCTGTATTGGAATACTTTTCAAGCCAATCCCGCCGCGAAAGTTCGCGGTTTACTTTCGAGTTTAAGGGGCGGTTTAGGTTTCCCATCTGGAGGCGAATTGGCTTAGGGAATCATGAGGAAAGCGCCAGAGGGCTGGCGCACTCCAAGACGCTGGCGCGTTGTTGGTGCATTGGTGGCGGATTGATTGCCTGCATAGTTTGTGTCGCCGGCGGGGTGTCGCCAATTTACGTTCAGTACAGATTTCTGGCTTTTTTAATACTTGAGCAGTTTGTCAGGCTGGTGTAGCTCGTATGCGTTAAGGCCATATTCCCGTGAAAGGTGGGTGGAATATGGACACTCAGGTGTACTGGCTGGGTCCCTAAAAGCAGCCAAAAAGGCCGTTGCTATTATCTTTGCCAGCGGAATGGCGATATGTTAGTATTTTAGCAGTCAGTCTGGACTTAAGCGTGTTTTTGAAAAGAGGCAGCAATCCTGCTATCTGAAGCGATCAGAGCCCTTGAAAACAAGGTTTCCATATCAAAAGAGTGTTCGCATGCCGTTGCCGCGAGGCCGCGCAGGCATGACGCTGCCTGAAGTGATGGTGGCGCTGGCGATCACCGGCATCACCATAGCGGGTACGGTGACGGGTTATATCTACTGCAACACCGCCAACTCCAAGGACTCTTTATACATGGCGGCAAACGGCCTGGCCATGCAGCGAATGGAGGAAGCCCGGGCGGCGGTATGGAATACTTCGGCCTCTCCAATTATTGATCAATTGACGAACACTTTTTTCCCGGACAAGGTCATACCGCTCGACAAAGCGAGCGATGGTGACAGCGTGGTCATGGCCACGGTCAAAACCGACATCAAGCCAATCTCGGATAACCCACCATTGCGGCGAGTGCGGGTGGATTGCATCTGGCTGTTCAAAGGATCCGAAGTGGTGACAAATAGCATTGAAACCTGCCGGGCGCCGAACTGATGAAACCGGCTGCGCACATCTCCCGCCGGAGCTCCCGGGCATTCACGCTGCCGGAGATGATGATCGCGATCACGATTTTCCTGATCGTGATCGTCGGAATACTTTCTGCACACATCTTCGGTCTGCGCATGATGCAGATGAACTCGAACAAGCTGAAGACCACGGAGTGGTCCCGGAAAACTTTTGGCCGGATGGCCGACGAAGTGCGGTCAAGTTACGCAGCGGCGGTGGGCAATCTCGACACCACCAACAGCAGCTTTGAAGGGTTGCTGGACGGGGAGCCACAGCAGGGCACAGCCTTATTGATCACACCGACGACCGACACTAACAGCTACATTTTGTATTTTTTGAACACCGTAGGGCAGACGTTCACCCGGATGACGGACCAGCCGGGCAGCGCGGTAACACTGGCTTATTCGATCACCAACGTCATCGCTTTCACGGCGCAGGATTTTTCCGGAAACGTATTGAGCAACCAGGCGACTTCGAACAACCCGGTCATCCATATGCTGCTGCAATTTTCCGAGCCGGAGAGTTTCTTGCAGGAGTCGCACCAGTATAAACTGGAAACATCCATGACCCGGCGTTGAGCGCGAACCAGATGAAAAACCGAGTGACACTTTCCAAGCAAGGGCAAAGCGGCAGCGCTTTGATCCTGGTGATGATCATGAGCGGCGTCGCGCTGGCGATCCTGGCGGGCGTGATGTTGTGGTCTTCCCAAAGCTCACGGCTGACGCACCGGACGATCCAATATACCCGCTCGGTGGCGGCGGCGGAGGCGGCCACGGAAAAAGTGGTCTCGCAGATATCCCGGGATTTCCTGTACGGCGGGGAAAACCTGGTCATGCTGAATTTAAGCAGTTACCGGCAGAACACGGTGCCGACCACCGGGGACTCAAGCTATTGGGGTAACTGGACGTTCAGCGACGGGAACGGGAACGTGGGTCAGACATATGTGCAACAGACCGGGGCCAATCAATACGTGGTGCTGGGCTCGACCTACGCCGGCCTGAAAGGTTACGTCACCACTTTCACGATCGTCAGCCACGCCAGCGATAAGGCGAGTCCGCAAGATGTTCCCGGCGGCGTTTACCAAGAACTGCAACTCACGGGCATTCCGATTTTTCAATTTGCCATGTATTCCATGGGGGACATGGAGATCAGTTGCGGGCAACCGTTTGTGGTCACCGGCCCCGTGCATGCGAATAATGAACTGTTTATCGAGCCGGATAATTCGCTGACATTCCTATCCGGGGTGACCGCCGTGGTCGATGTGGTGAACGGCAGAAATCCGCTGGATACGCGCGGCCCTCCCGCCGGGTTGCCGGCGAATTATGCCTTGGCGGATGCCAGTCCGTCACAGCCGCAAGCACCGTTTCAGTATTTGAATCTCCCGATCGGCACACCTGGCACAACGAATTCGCCGGAAATGATCCGCGAAATCATCGAGCCGCCACCGGCCGGGGAAGATCCCACGTCGGCACTGGGCCGTTTGCGCTACTATAATGAGTGCGACATGATCGTGACGGTTTCGGATAACGCGGTTACGGCCACCAGCGGCATGTTTAACAACAAGGTCACCGTCATCACGAACACAGACGTGGCTTTGTTCATTTCCACCAACAGCAATTTTTATGATCCGCGCGAAGGGAAAACGGTGATGCCGGTGGACATTGATGTGGGCAGCCTGAAGACGTGGAGTGAAACCAACGCCACTTTGCGCCTCGCGCTGGGACTCACCGCGCCGGCCAACCTGCAATCTTCGATCTACGTGGTGGACAATCGCAACATAACCGGCAGTTTTCTGCCGGCAGTGCGGGTAACGCATGGAGCCGTATTGGGGACGAACGGGTTGACAGTGGCGACCGGGCAGCCGCTCTATGTCTGGAAAGATTTCAACCAATACAACAGCGCGAATCTGGGGACCAGCAACACCCTGACGACGCGGCCGGCTTCCCTGGTGGCCGACGCCATCACCATCCTATCTGACAACTGGACTGATGAAAACAGCCGGTCGGATGTCAGTGCCCGCACCGCCACGCCCACGACGGTGAACGCGGCCATACTGACGGGCGTGGTAGAAACCACCGCCGGGCATTACAGCGGCGGCATGGAAAATTTTCCGCGTTTCCTGGAAACGTGGGGGGCGACGATCTTCACCTACAACGGTTCAATGGTGAAAATGTTTCCGAGCAAGTATGCGACGGGCGTGTGGGGTCAGGGAAACGTTTACGTGCCGCCCAAGCGCAACTGGGCGTATGATTCCAATTTCAACGACCCGACCAAGCTGCCGCCGAAAACGCCGAGTTTGCTGGTGGTGCAGCGCAACCGCTGGTCCACCGTGGCGCCGGACACGAACGGGGCGACGGCATTCCGCTAGACATTCGCCCG
>DASZCA010000284.1:0-13685 GCA_035943555.1 Verrucomicrobiia bacterium | reverse complement strand
AAAAGTCCGGCTGTCCATGCTGTTGGTGAAATTATCGCCGACCAGAAAATAAGAATTTTCAGGGACGATGAGGTTGGTATAGGTGGAAACCCGGTCCAGCAGGGGCGAACTGTGGAAGGAGATTTTCCCCAAAGCGTTGCTGAGCGTGACGAGCCTGTCATTGATAAACAGTTCGTTGCTGGACAATTGTACATGTTCTCCGGGTTCGCCGATCACCCGCTTGATATAAAGTGTTCCTTCCGGTTGCGCTTCGGTGAGACCGTCGGTTTTGAAAACTACAATGTCACCCCGGCGAGGGTTGCGAGCCAAGTAGGAAAGGTCCTGCATCGCCACATGATCGCCGGCGGATGCGGCAGGAGTCATGGAGCCGGTAGGCACGGAAAAAGGGCGGAGGAGACCGAAGACGCGGAGGATCAGCAGGATGACACAGAAAGCGGCCAGCGTCAGGGCCAGCCGGACGAAAAATTTGCCAGACTGGTCCGAAACGGAACTAGAATTTTGCGCCGGAGCAAGTGGTGGTGACGGGGTCATGCCGGACGAAAACTTGTCGTTAAATTTTTAATAGCTCAATCTAAAAGACAAGGATCGGGCGGCTGAATTTAAAAACTGGTGGTCGGCAGTATGGAAAAAACGGGGGCGATGTCAGAGTTTCGTTACCTTGTCTCCGACAAGGCGAAATTGTTAAAAGGCCAATGTTTTTGAATTATCGTTAGGATTTTTCTCTGGGTTTTAAGTTGTAAATTGTTTTTGATCAAGGGTTAGTGAATGCATTTTTCATTTTTTGAGTTGAAGGGCGTTCCCACTCCCGAAAAATGAAAATAAATGGCATAAATCTGCTAGTTACATTCTCCACACGAATTCAGATTTGAAAGACATGTGATTTAATCGGGGAGCATGGCAGACATAAAGGACAAAAAGGACGGCAGGGACGAAGGGAAGGTGGGCGTCGCAGCAATGATGCGGACGCCAGTTGCGGACCATATGCTGCGGCTGATCCCGCTCGGAGCGGGACACAGCCGCGCTCCGTCGGGAGGGCTTGGTGCTATTTTCTATCCGCTCCGATTCACAATGATTTCCAAAGATTCACAAGCTTTCACAGAGTTTCACATGGTTTCCCAGCACTTTTTAAAAAAATATGAAAAGCGTGACGCGTGATTGGTCTCAAGCGGCGGGCGGGAAGAACGACCCGACGGTGAACACGCGGGCGGACCGTCGGCGCTCCGGGAGGAGATTTGAAAAATGCCAATGAAAACGCAAAAATTAAACCAAATTAAGCCAAATAAAACCTCGGACATGTACGATTTGCGAATGACGATTTACGAGCGTGATGGTGGTGCAAGGAGCAAAGGAACTTTCAAGCCTCAAAGTGCCCGCTGCGCGGGCAAACGATGTCGCAGCGCGACATCGTCCACCTTAGTTCGCGGAGATAACATCGTAGGGTGTCCGATAAAATCCAACCAAATCCGACCGGGATTTGTGAGGCATCGAGAACGAGGACGATTTTTATCGCACGGTTTCGATCTGGATGCGGGCGGGGTTGCTGATACCGAGCTGGAGCAGGGTGGCGTTGGTGTAGATCTCGAAGTTGCTGTTGAGTTGGGGGGCGTCGACGCGCTGGCGTTCGTGGCCGAGTTCGCGCAGGGCGAGGGTGTCGAGGGCGACGGGGTCGCGACTGAACCAGAGTTGCTGGAGGAGGGTGGAGTATTGCAGGTAGTTGGCGGGGCCACCTTGATATTGACCGATGAGGGCGTCGGTGACGTTGAGGACGACGCGGTCGCCGATGGAGGGCAGGGCGTAAAGCTCAGGCAAGGCGACGGCGAGGCGGTCGCCGCTGTCTTCGAAACGGCGGGTGTTATCCACGCTGCCGAGGGCGAGGCTAAAAAAGTGGCCGCAGGTACCCGCGGAATTTTCATCGATGAGCGGCACGACGGAAATGATCTTGGTCAGGCGATGGCTGATGAGGTTGGAAAGATAGGATTTTTTACCGACGCCTTTGTTGGTATTGCCAAATTCGACATCGCCCCAGACGAGCGAGCCGATGACGGGGGAATCGGGCAGGTAATAATTATTGGTATCGTAACCGGCATCCGCGGCGCCGATGACGGGGACGCCGAGGGTTTGGCCGAGATCGAAGTAGCCGGCATTGCGGAGGTCGGCGGCGTGTTTGTCCCAGATGATGATATTGGTCGGGGAGAGGCCGGCGGCGAGGAGGCCATGGACGATGGCGATGACGACGGCGGGGCGGGTGCCGGTGAGACGGCCGGGAGTGGAAAAGACCTTGATGCCGACGGTCTCGTTGTTGTTGGTCAGGAGGCTGTGCCAGGCGTCAACGGTACTGGTGGTCTGGGTGAAATTGGTGAGGCCGCGATTGAAAATGGCTTCCACCCGGTCATCGAACGGCAGGAAGGCATCGAAGAGGTTCGCGCCTTGCGCGATGGTGACGCGGACGGCGGAATTGGTGGTGCGCGGGGCGAAAAAGTCTTCCGCGCCGGCGGGCAGAAGCCAGCCGAGCAGGGCAAGCAGTACAAAATGGAATCGTGCGTTTCTTGACACTTTAGGCCTTCAATGATAACACCACGGCGGATGCTGGCCAAAAAAAATTCATTTTTAGGCGCAATTTTATTTGTTGCGTTGACGTTATCGCTTGCCGGCTGTACGCCGGCCGGGCCGCGGGCGCTGTTGAAGGGTAAAAAATATCTGGATCACGGCGCGTATGCCGAGGCGGTGGATCAGTTGAGGACCGCGACCAGCCTGCTGGCGACGAATGCGGCGGCATGGAATTATTATGGCGTGGCGTTGCAAGGCGCGGGGCATCCGGACGAGGCGGCGGCGGCCTATCAATCGGCGTTAAAATACGACCGCGACCTGGTGGAGGCGCATTATAACTTCGGCGTGCTGTCGCTGGAGCAGAACAAGGCGGACATGGCGCGGACAGAGTTCACGGCCTACACGTTGCACCGGCCGAATGATGTGGCGGGCTGGTTGAAGCTGGGCTCGGCGCAGTTGAGGCTGGGAGACACGGTATCGGCCGAACGGAGTTTCAGCACGGTCTATCATATCGATGCGAACAATCCCGAGGCGTTGAACGGCCTCGGTTTGGCGCGGGTACAGAGCGGCAAGCCGCAGGACGCGGTCAAATTTTTCGCGGCAGCGGTGAAGATCCGTCCCGACTATGCGGCGGCGATCTTGAACCAGGCCACGGTCAGCCAGCAATATCTCCACGATAACAAGGCGGCGCTGGACAGTTACCATGAGTATCTGGCGCTCAAAACGCGGCCGGCGAACTGGGCGGAGGTTAGCGCGGTGGCCAACGGCTTGGAAGCTTCAGAAATGAGAGTCGCGGTCGTGACGCCGCCGCCGGTGGCAGAGAAACCGGTAGCGGTTCCGATGCCGCCCGCGCCGGGTCCGGCGCCGGTGACGGATTCCAGGCCGCCCACGAAAAATTCCCCGGTCATCTCCCCGCGCCCGGTGGTGACGGCCCGCCCGGTGACGCCGGTGACGAAGCCGGCCATCAAACCCATGCCGGTGCAAGTGGTGGAAGTGCAGCCGGAAGTACCCATCGTGACCACGCCGAGGCCGGAGACAGCCCAAGCCGCAGTGCAACCGCCAGCGGAAACCAACGCGGGGATGGAGATGCCGGTGCCGGAAGAACCGCCGAAAAAAGGTTTCTGGTCAAAGATATTTCGCGGCCAGCCGCCGGGTGATTATGACAGCACCAAGTACCGGGGCGAAGGATTGACGCCGCTGCCGGCCAACAATGACGCTTCGACTGAGACGAAACCGGTGGTGGTGCCGGCGGCGAAACCGCTGGAGACGTACACACCGGCGCCGGTGTTTGCGCGGTACAATTATTATTCACCGGCCAAGCCGGTGGCGGGCGACCGGCGGGCGGCGAGCGGGTCGTTCACCAAGGCGCGGCTGTTCGAGCAGGATGAAAACTGGACGGATGCGCTCTCGTGGTATCAGGAGGCGGCGGTGCTGGATCCTTCGTGGTTTGAGGCGCAATACAACACGGGGGTGCTGGCGCACCGGTTACGGAATTACACGGTGGCGCTGCCGCGTTATGAGATGGCGCTGGCGGTGCAGCCGAACTCGACGGATGCGCGGTATAATTTTGCGCTGGCGTTGAAAGCGGCGAACTATCCGGTGGATGCGGCGGAACAGTTGAAGATCATCCTCGCGGAGTCGCCGAAGGAAGTGCGGGCGCACCTGGCGCTGGCAAACATCTGCGCGCAGTCTTTGCGTGACACGCCGCAGGCGCGCGAGCATTATCAAGCGGTGCTGGAACTGGATCCGGGCAACCCCCAGACGTCCGACATCCGTTTCTGGCTTTCGTCCAACCCTAAGTGATGTTTTGGCATGAAACCCGCTGGTATCCACCGGCGAAAACAAATTGTTGAATCATGATTGCAGCCGCTGTCCTAAAAACGTCGTCGTGGTGGCATAACCTGTCCTTCAATTGGTTTGATGTGGCATTGGTATTGATTTTGGCCTTCGGGTTTTGGCGCGGCCGCAAGCGCGGCATGAGCCGGGAGGCATTGCCGACGGCTTTCTGGCTGATCGCGGTGGTCACCGCCGGCCTGGTCTATCAGCCGCTCGGTGACATGTTGCAATCGACGGGGTACGTCAAAAAAATCTTCGGCACCTCGTTGAACGAACACACGACGGCTTATGTGATTTGCTACTTGGTACTCATCATCGCAGTTTTCAGCGTGTATTCGATGCTAGCCAAGCATTTCCGGGAAAAAGTTTCCGGCAGCAACACTTTCGGCAGCGGCGAATATTATCTGGGCATCATCGCGGGCATGATCCGTTATGCGTGCATCACGATCTTTTTCCTCGCGTTGCTGAATGCGCCGTATTATTCGATGGCGGAGATCGCGGCGGAAAAAGCTTACAACAACCGGTGGTACGGCGGCGGCCTCAACGGCTACAGCGGCGATTTCATCCCTAGCCTGTCGGAAGTCCAGCAGGCGGTCTTTCAAAATTCGGTGAGCGGTCCGGCGATCAAGAACAGCCTGGGCATGTTGCTGATCCAAAGCGCGGCCCCGGGCAAACCGAAGAGCCACGCGCACTGATCGCGGGACATGGCCGGATTTCTTTCACCCGCCTTGCGCGAGCAGATCCGCGCCGCCAGTGACATCGTCGATGTCATCGGTTCCTACGTGCCGTTGAAGAAAAACGGCGCGAATTTCACGGCGCTCTGCCCGTTCCACAAGGAAAAGTCGCCGAGCTTCAACGTCAATCCGCACAAACAGATATTCCATTGCTTCGGCTGCCACAAGGGCGGCGATGTGTTCACGTTCGTGAAGGATTACGAGAACATTGGTTTCATGGACGCGGTGCGGCGGCTGGCGGAGCGTGCGAAGATCCCGCTGGAATTTGAGAACACGCCGGGCGCGCAAGAATCGCGACACCTGAAGGATCAACTGCTGGACATCCACGAACAACTGACGCAACGCTGGCAGAACTGCCTGGCTAACGAGGCGGCAGGGCAGCGGGCGCGGGATTATCTGGCCGGTCGCGGTGTGACGGAGGAGGCAATGAAACTGTTCCGCATCGGCGCGGCGCCGGAATTGTGGGATGACACGGTGAACTGGGCGCACAGCAAGAAGTTTGAATTGGAAGCGGTGGAGAAGGCGGGATTGATCATCCGCAAGGAAGAGACGGGGCGGCACTACGACCGGTTTCGCGGTCGGCTGATGTTTCCGATCTGCGATGAGCAGGGACGGGTAGTGGCGTTTAGCGGACGGGTTTTGCCGGGAGATGAAAGCCCCGCAAAATACGTCAATTCGCCGGAGACGCCGATCTTTACCAAGAGCAAAATTTTCTTCGGTCTGGATAAATCCAAGCGAGCGATTTTGGATGCGGGCTATGCGATCATCTGCGAAGGGCAGTTGGATTTGATCGCATGTTTCATGGGCGGGGTGAAGAACATCGTGGCGCCGCAAGGGACGGCGTTCACGGACCAGCACGCGCGGATCATCAAGCGGTACGCGAACGAGGTGGTGCTGTGTTTTGATTCCGACAACGCGGGGCAGAACGCGATCGTGCGTTCGCTGGATCATCTGCTGGCGGCGGAACTGGCGGTGCGCGTGGCGGTGGTGCCAGCGCCGCATGACCCGGACAGCTTCATCAAGGCCAATGGCGGCGAGGCGTTCCGCACCTTGGTGGAAGGCGCGGAAGGATTTTTTGATTACTTGTTAAAACGGCTGCTGGCGACGCATGACGCGGCGACGGACAAGGGGCGGCTGGATATTTTGCGCGGCATGGCGGAGGCGTTGCATAAGACTGGCAATTCGGTGCTGATGGACACGCACGCGCAAAAGACGGCGTTGCGCCTGGGCGTGGCGGTGGATGCGGTGCGGAAGGAGTTTTCCAAGGTGAAACCGCAACGGGCAATCGCGCGCGAGGATGACGGGCCGGGCGATGATGTGCTGGCGGGTGAAGCGGAAAGCGAAGTGCAGACCCGGCCATCGAACAACGAATGGCATCTGCTAAAGATTTTGATGCTGCATGAAAATTTGGCCGGCTGGGCGGTGCTGCATCTGGATGTGAACTGGGTGACGCATCCGTTGGTGCGGCAGATCGTGACCATGCGCCTGACTGCGTGCGAGCAGGAGACGTGGCGCAGTTTGACGGAGTTTTTAGACGGGATGGAATCAGCATTCATGCGCAGCCTCATCACCGAGGCGGCGGCGGATGAGCGGCAGTTGCCGAATCCGGAAACGCAGATCGCAGACGTGGTCTTGAAGATCCGAAATCAATTTATTGACCAACAAATTTTAGGGCTTACGCAAAAAGTCGGCCTGCCGGAAACGGCCGATGAGGTGCAGATGGAATGTTTGCATGAGCAGCAGCGGCTGCGGCAATGGAAGCGTTCGCCGCTGGCACCGTTGGAGAAATAAAAACGGCGCAATCGCTTTGCGATTGCGCCGGTGAGTTGCTTTTAAAAATTACTTGGCGCCTTGGTCGATCCAAGCGCGGATCAGGCCGACCTGTTCAGGCGTGAGTTGCTTGGCGTCTTTGCCCTTGGGCATGAAGGTGTCCGGGTCGCCGACATGGGCAACGGTCTTGACCAAATCGCTGTTGGCGCTGTCACCGGGGGTGACGACTTTGCCTTCTTTGCCGCCCTTGAGGGTGGCTTCGAGGGTGTCGAGGCCGACACCGGCGCGCGGTTTCTTGGTGCTGTTATGGCATTTCACGCAGGAGGCATCAAAGATGGGTTTGATGTCGGTCTCGAAGGTGACGCCTTTTTTATCAGACGCGGGGGGCAGTTTGGCGTCCTCGGCGGAGACGGCCAAGGCGAAACTGAAGGCCACCGCGAGGGCTGCGAGGGTAATTTTGGTCGAATTCATCAGGTTTTAATGGTTTTTAGTGATGCGGACACCCATAAGACGCCTGAAAGGGGCAAAAGGTTCAACTAAATTTTCATGCTATTTGGTCTGCTGGTAACGTTGCGATATCCCCATCCGAGAAGCGAAGTTGAGGGTGAAACGGGCGTGATGTGGAGTTTTCACGTCAAACGGTTCCTTCGTCTGACGCTTGGCTCGGCGACGGGAGCGGCGCAGCGCGCCTTCCCTACCTTAATAAGGCCCCACCGTGAAGTCACGCGGCTTGCAGTCGGGGCGTAACTTCGTCAACTTGGGCGTGTGAACAATGATGGCTTTTCCGATTCTGCGCTGGTTGTGCTAGGGCACGGCACGACGTTGAACGACCAGTCGGCCGCACCCGTGCGACAGCATGTGGCGGAACTGCGCCGGCGGAAGATTTTCGGCGAGGTTCGCGAAGCTTTTTGGAAGCAAGAGCCGCAGGTCAAAACGGTCTTGGCCGGGATCACGGCACCGAAGGTCTTCATCGTACCGATGTTCATCAGCGCAGGGTATTTCAGCACGGAAGTCATCCCGAAGGAACTGGGGTTTTCTTTTCCGGATACGTTGAAAATCAAGACGCCGACTTCAGAATGGCATTACTGCCTGCCGGTCGGTTCGCATGATCTCATGACGACGGTGATTTTGGCGCGGGCCAAAGAGGTGGTGGAGAAATTTCCTTTTCCGCGCGCGCCCAAGCCGGCGGATACGACGTTGTTCATCGCGGGGCATGGGACGGGGCGCAATGCAAATTCGCGCAAAGCGGTGGAACGGCAGGTGGAACTGATCCGTTCGCTGAAAATTTTTGCGGATGTCGGCGCGGTGTTCATGGAAGAAGCGCCGTTCATCAAGGGCTGCCATTTGACGGCCAAGACGAAAAATATTGTGGTGGTGCCGTTTTTTATCAGCGATGGTTTGCATGCGGTGGAGGATATACCGGTGCTGTTGGGAGAGCCGGAACGTTTCGTGAAGCAGCGCTTGGCGGAGGGGCAGCCGACGTGGCGGAACCCAAGCGGGCGGGATGATAAATTAGTGTGGTATACGCCCTCGGTGGGCACGGAACCATTGCTGGCAGATGTGATTTTGCAACGGGCGAGGGAGGCGGTTTGAGAGGGTGGCAGGGTTTGTATCGAGCCGTAGCAAAAAAACAGCTATAACATGTCTGACAGTTCAGTTGGCTTAGAACTGCCACGCGCTGCGGCTGATCCCGCTCGGAGCGGGACACAGCCGCGCTCCGTATCAAATAGAGGATGGTGCGGAGTGTTTGTTCTCCGCTATTCTTTGAACCGCAATCTTCATTTTTGGAAATTAAAACATGAATAAACTTAGAATCGGTTTTTTGAGCACGGCGGGTATCGGCAAGAAGAACTGGAAGGCCATCTTGAACTCCGGCAACTGCGTGGTTTCGGCGGTGGCGAGCCGGGATGTGGTGAAGAGCCGCGAATTCATCGACCATTGCCAAAAAGAGAATGCGTTCGAGGTCGTGCCGGAGGCGTTGGGCAGCTATGAAGCGTTGCTGGCGTCGAAGAATGTGGATGCGGTGTATATCCCGCTGCCGACGGGATTGCGGAAGGAATTCGTGCTGCAAGCGGCAGCGGCGGGGAAGCATGTGCTTTGCGAAAAACCCTGTGCCAGCAGCGTGGAGGAGTTGCGGGAAATGTTGGCGGCTTGTAAGAAGCACTCCGTGCAGTTTCTTGATGGTGTGATGTTCATGCACAGTCCGCGGCTGGACAAGGTGCGGGAGATTTTGGATGACGGGCAGAGTGTCGGGCAGATCCGGCGCATCGCTTCGGCTTTCAGTTTTTATCCGGGTGAAGAATTTTTTGACAAAAATATCCGCGCGGATGGTGCGTTGGAGCCGACGGGATGTTTGGGCGATCTGGGCTGGTATTCGATTCGTTTTGCGCTGTGGGCGTTTAAGTGGCAACTGCCGGAAGCGGTTTCGGGACGGATTCTTTCGCAATCAAAACAGTTGCCGGGCCGCGTATCGTCGCCGACGGAATTTTCGGCGGAGCTGTTTTATCCGGGCGGGGTGAGCGTGCAGTTTTACAGCTCGTTTCTCGCGGCGAAGCAGCAGTGGGTGCATGTGAGCGGGCAGAAAGGCTGGCTGTTGCTGCCGGATTTTGTGCATCCCTACGACAGCTACGAACCGGGCATCCAGGTGAACGAGAAAAACGTGGCTGTGGCCGGCGAGGTGAAATGTCCGCCGGGCGTGGATCCGATGATGCAGAGCCATGCGACGGCGCAAGACACGCGAATGTTCCGCAATTTTGCGAACCAGATCCGCTCCGGCAAACTGAATGAGGACTGGACGATGTGGGCGATGAAGACCCAACAGGTTTTGGACGCCTGCCATAAAGCGGGCCAGCGGGGTGTGACGGTCAAAATCGCCTGATGAGCGAGTGGTTGCACATCGTCTGGTGGCAGGCGGGGTTGCTGTTTGCAACGGGGGTGACGGCGGGATTTGAGGATACGATCGCGGGTGGTGGCGGGTTGTTGACGCTGCCGATATTGCTCAGCCTTTGCCCAGACCCGAAGGTGGCGCTGGGGACGAACAAACTGCAGGCCACGTTTGGATCTACGAGCGCGACATTTCACTTTGCCCGGGCGGGGGTGTTAAGCATGCAGGAATGCCGGCGGGCGTGTTTGCTGGCGTTTCTTGGTGCGCTGGCGGGTTCGTTGCTGGTGCAGCAATTTGATTCGCATCATTTGAAGCAGATCGTGCCGGTGCTGTTGTTCGCCGTGGCAATCTTTGTGTGGTTCCGGCCGCAACTGGGCGAGAAGGACATTCATCCACGGCTTTCGCGGATCAAATTTGATTTCATCTTTGCGTTTGGCATCGGGGTTTATGACGGGTTTCTTGGGCCCGGGACGGGAACGTTTCTGGCGCTGGCGTTCATGTTGGGGCTCGGTTTCAATCTCGCGAAGGCCACGGCAAACACCAAGGCATTGAATTGGGCAAGCAATGTAGCGTCGTTGATCGTTTTTCTGCTGGCAAGGAAGGTGTGGATCGTTGGTGGAATCATCATGGGCGCGGGCCAGTTTTTTGGCGCGCGGCTGGGCAGCCATATGGTGGTTACGCGGGGGACAAAGTTTATCCGCCCTATTTTCCTGACGATGGTGGTGCTGATCACATTGAAGATGATTTATGATATGTGGGTAAAATAGAGGAGGTGAGAGGTGTGGTTCCGTCACGCCTGATACGGAAAGTCTGGGCAAAGCAATACGCAACGCCGACTAAAGGCGGAACTACGAACCTGACGCCGGACAATTTCCATCTTTCATCGGAGCGCGGGAATTTGTTATGCTGCGCGCGTGCAGTTTTCGAAGATTTCCATCATCGGTGTCGGTTTGCTGGGCGGCTCCATTGGGCTGGCCGTCAAACGGCGCAAACTGGCGCGGGAAGTGGCCGGTTATGTCCGGCGCGCAAAGGGTTTGAAGGATTGCGAGCGGGCGGGCGCGGTGGATTATGCCACGACCGATTTGCTAGCCGCCGTATCCGGTGCCGACCTGGTCATCCTCTGCACGCCGCTGGCGCAGATGCGTTCACTGGCGGAACAACTTTTGCCGGCGCTCAAGCGCGGGGCGATCGTCACGGATGTGGGCAGTGTGAAAGCCGAAGTCGTGCGGGAGCTGGATTCGTTGATCAAAAAATCAGGTGCACATTTTATCGGCAGCCATCCGATGGCGGGCGGAGAGAAGATGGGCGTGCTGGCGGCTAAGGCGGATTTGTTTGTGAACGCGGCGTGTGTCATCACACCATCAAAGAGTTCCAACAAAGCGGCGGTAAGCAAGGTGGAGAAATTTTGGCAGGCGGTGGGCGCGCGGACGTTGCGATTGGACGCGGCGCAGCATGATCTGGCGGTAAGCCGTTCGAGCCATCTGCCGCATGTGGTCGCGGCGGCGCTGGCGGGATTGGTGCTGGATCCACAGGCACCCAAAGCGCAGGCGGCACTGTGCGCGACGGGTTTCCGCGACACGACGCGGATCGCCTCCGGCTCGCCGGAGATGTGGCGGGATATCGTGCTGGCGAACCGCAAGAACGTTTCGCAGTCGATGGATGCACTGGTGGCGGAGTTGAAGCAATTTCAGGCGGCGCTTAAGAAGAACGATGGCGCCGCGGTTGAGAAGTTTTTTGCCACGGCCAAGGCAAGGCGCGATGGCTGGTGCGCCGGTTTAAAATCGAATTCGACGGAATAATTGCGCGGCATAAAATGGCTTTACCCGATCTCATAGAAATCATTCCGCTGACTGCGCCGGTGAAGGCGGAGATCACCGTGCCCGGTTCGAAGAGCATCACGAACCGCGCACTTATCCTGGCGGCGCTGGCGGATGGCGAGGTGGTTCTCAAAGGCGCGTTGTGGAGCGAGGATACGCAGATCATGGTCGAGTGCCTGGAGGGGCTGGGCTTTGTCGTGAATGTCGCGGCTGATCGGGACGAGCCATGCAATCGCACGATCATGGTGGTGGGCCAAGGCGGTTTGATGCCGGAAGGCGGCACGGAGACGCAGCCGTTGGAGCTTTTTGTGGGCAATGCGGGGACGGCGGCGCGGTTTTTGGCGCCGTTTCTGTGTCTCGGCAGCGGGGTGTACCGATTGCATGGGGTGCCGCGCATGCATGAGCGCCCGCAGGCGGCGTTGTTTTCGGCGATCCGCGAGCTGGGCTATCGCATCGAAGCGGAGAATGCGAATGATAAACTGCCCGCGCGGATTTATGGCGCAGGCCCGCACCGGGGAAAATGCACTGTCAGCATCGAGGAGAGTTCGCAGTTTGCGTCGGCGTTGTTGCTGAGCGCGGGCGTGGGCGGCTGGCAGGTGGATATCGCCGGGGAGAATGAGGATGAATCGCCGTATGTGGCGATGACGTCCAAGCTGATGGCGGCGTTTCCACGCAAGGGCGGGGTGTTTCAGATTGAGCCGGATGCGAGCAGCGGGAGTTATTTTTGGGCGGCAAACTGGTTGGTTTCAGTTGATTCATGGATGTCAGATTTCTTGGAGAACACTTCTTACATCCAGGCCCGCGATCGTTTTCATCAGCTATGGGATTGGATTCAAGACAAACATTCGCCTAAAATGCCGATTGTCGGCGGTAGTAATCAACTTGCGACGAGTGTGCGAAATTGGCCCGATTCGGGTTGGCAAATCGATGCTGATTTTCCGATGTTTCTTCCATTGCCGGAAGTTATTTCACGCGAGAATCAATTGGGTGATAGCATCATGACCGCCGTGATTCTAGGCGCGCATCTTTGGGGCGGGCTGGGCTTGGAGCGTCGTGACAAAGGAATTCGATTCACAGAGCTTGGCCGTTTACGAGTTCAAGAATGTGACCGTGTTGATGCCCTTAACGTTGAATTAACCAAGTGTGGCGCAAAGATCTTCGAGGAAGGCGATACGTTGACGACTTTTCAGGCTAAGCTGCACGGCGCGGAGATTGAGACTTATAATGACCATCGCATGGCGATGTGTTTTGCGGTTTTAGGATTGAAAGTTGCCGGGATAAAAATTAAAAATCCGGCCTGCGTGAAGAAGACGTTTCCGAATTTTTTCCAAAAGCTGGCCGCCGCCCCGCCGCACGGGCTGGGCGCGGAGATTTGGGAAGTGAAAGACGGGCGGCGGACGCGGAAATTGAGCGGGGATGATCTGTTTGCAGATTAAATCAGACAGAATTAACAGAATTCACAAAATTAAATTCTGACCATTTTGTCAATTCTGTCTAAAACGAATTTGAAATTGAAAAAACATCCGGTTGTCATAGCGATTGATGGCACGAGCGCCAGCGGCAAGAGCACCAATTCCAAATTGGTGGCGAAGGCGCTGGGCTATATCTATGTGGACACGGGTGCGATGTATCGCACCCTGGGCTGGCATTGCTTGCAGAAGCGCGTGGATATCCACGACCCCAAGGCGGTGGCGGCGCTGTGCCGCAAGTGGAAGACCTCGCTGGAGTGCGTGGAAAAGAACCACCTGCGTTCGGTGCATCTGCTGGTGGACGGTTATTATCCCGACCATGAAATTCGCACGGCGGAGGTCAGCGCGGCGACGTCGTTGATCGCGGCGATCCCGAAGGTTCGCGATTGGATGAAGAAGACGCAGCGGGATTGCATCCAGTTCGGGGACCTGGTGATGGAAGGGCGCGATATCGGTACGAACGTGTTTCCGGAGACGGATTATAAATTTTATCTCGATGCCAAGCTGGAGGAGCGTACTTCGCGTCGGGCGGCGGATGGTGTGCATGAAAATTTAGCGGCGCGTGACCAGCGGGACAGCCAGCGAGCGGCGGCGCCGTTGATGATCGCGCTGGGAGCGAAAGTGCTGG
>DASZCA010000283.1:0-13057 GCA_035943555.1 Verrucomicrobiia bacterium | reverse complement strand
CACCCGCCTGATCCATGACCCCGCCGTTCAGGATGTAATTGGCCGTGTTATTGGCCACCGTCGTGTTACCGGCTGCGTTATTGCCGACCTTGCCGAGAAAGCGACCGCCGAAATCAATCGAAAGAGAATCTCCGGCAAATGTATTTGTCTTTCCAGTCGTCGTGTTGTTCACCGAGCGGATCGCATGTGCCCCGGTGAAATAGCTGTTTCCGGCCGCCGGCACCCCGGTCGGGCTCCAATTGGTGGAACCGGTAAAACTTGTGGTGCCGCTGGCATCATCCGTCCGGAGCGTCACCGGGGCAGCCGGCGAAACCGCCGCTCCGGGGAAAAGTGCCAAAACGATGACGATGCCCCATGTCCCCAGCAGGGCGTTTTGAAAACGGTTGAAAAGGGTCATCTCAGGGTTTATGCGTAAAAACCTGTCCAAACCGGAAATATTTTAAACAGCAGCGGCGGGAATATTTCAGAGGCCTGGGAATTTCAATTTGATTCACGGTCTGCCCGGGTCTATGCTCGCCATACCCATCAAACGGAAGCCACTTTTCAAATCCTCATGCTGAGCCGCGAAAACAAAGGTGATATCACTCAAGTGCTGCAAGCGGTCAACGGGCATGAAACTGTCTCCCAAGAATCATTGGCCCAGATCTATGAGGAGTTGCGCCGGATCGCCGCCTCAAGGATGGCCATGGAATCAGCCGGGCAGACGTTGCAGGCAACGGCACTGGTGCATGAGGCCTGGCTGCGGCTGTTTGGCGCCAATGGCGGCCGGTGGCAAAATCGCGCCCATTTTTTCGCCTCTGCGGCGCTGGCCATGCGCCGCATTTTGATCGAAAGCGCCCGCCGCAAGATGAGCCTCAAACGCGGCGAGCGGGCGGAACACGTCAGCATCGAGGACGTGGACATCGCCCAGACGTTGCCGGATGAACGGCTGCTGATGATCGATGAGGCCTTGGAACGGCTCCAGAAGAAAGACACGGAACTGGCCCGGGTCGTGATCTTAAAATTTTTCGGCGGGCTGACCAATGTCGAGGTGGCGGAGATTTTGGGGGTCACCGAACGCACCGTGCAAAACAAGTGGGTTTTTGCCAAGGCGTGGTTGCTGGAAAATATTCGCGAAGTGGCCCGGCCGGCCATGTAAATGACCTGCTCTTTTCCGCTTTTTAGCCCCGTTTACGCATGAATTAGTAGAGCAACGCTGAACATGGACGCTGAAACCATCAGAGAACAGGAACTGTTCGATGCCGCCCTGCCACTGGCAAATGCGGAGGAACGGCACGCTTTTCTGGACCGGGCCTGTGATGGCGACCCCGACCTGCGTTCGCGCGTGGCGAAACTGCTGGCGGCGCATACCCACAGCGAGGTTTTTTTTCAAAGGTGCATCTCGGATTTTGCGACGGTGGCGCATGAACTGCGGCCGGGTGCGGGCGCGGATTCTTTTCCTAATTTATCCGAGGAGATGATCGGCACGTCCGTCGGGCGATACAAATTATTAAAGACCTTGGGTGAAGGCGGGTGCGGTGTGGTTTATCTGGCGGAACAGGCGGAGCCCGTCCGCCGTCGGGTCGCGCTCAAGATCATCAAACTGGGGATGGATACCCAGAGCGTGATCGCCCGTTTCGATGCCGAACGGCAGGCGCTGGCGTTGATGGATCATCCCAATATTGCGAAAGTTCTGGATGCGGGGGCGACCGAGGCCGGGCGGCCGTACTTCGTCATGGAACTGGTCGATGGCATCCGGATCACCAGGTACTGCGACGAGAATCATTTGACCCTCGCCGGTCGCCTGAACCTGTTCGTCCAAGTATGCCAGGCCATCCAGCATGCGCATCAAAAGGGCGTGCTGCATCGCGACATCAAGCCGTCCAACATTTTGATTGCGTTGCATGACGGCCTGCCGGTGCCCAAGGTGATCGATTTCGGCATCGCCAAAGCGATCGAAGGGCGGCTGACCGGGGAGACAACGTATAGCTACGACGGGCAACTGATCGGCACGCCGGCCTATATGAGCCCTGAACAGGCGGAGCTGAACAGCGTGGATATCGACACCCGTAGCGATATCTATTCGCTGGGCGTGTTGCTCTATGAATTGCTGACCAGCCGGACGCCGTTTGATCAAAAAAATCTGCTCCGCCTGGGTTTGGATGAAATGCGCCGCACCTTGCGGGAAGATGAGCCCCGGCGGCCATCCGGTTTGCTGGCCACTCTGACCCACCCGGAACTAACCATCGCCGCCGCCCAGCGTCGCATCGAGCCTTTCCGGCTGGTGAAGGCTTTGACGGGTGAACTGGACTGGATCGTGATGAAGACGCTGGAGAAAGACCGGCGGCGGCGTTACGAAACCGCCAACGCGCTGGCGATGGACATTCGCCGATTCTTGAACAGCGAACCGGTCCTGGCCTGCCCGCCCAGCCGGATTTACCGGTTTCAAAAACTGGTATCGCGCAACAAGGTCATCTTTGCCTCCGGCGCAATCGTGCTGCTCACACTGCTCGTGGGTCTGGGCATTTCCACCCGTTTTTACTTTAAAGAAAGGGACGGCCGCATCGAGCAGACCAAATTACGCCAGATCGCCGAAACCGCGCGCGCGAGTGAATTTCAATTGCAAAAAGAAGTGGAAGCCCGCGAAAAAATCACGCAGGCCAGCGTGCTGTTGAGTCACGGGGCGATGGAACAGGCGGATGCGCTGATCGACCCGATTCCGGCAAAATTATTTTCACCGTCCAGCGAAGCCACCGTGGTCTTTCGCTCCCTGGGCGATTGGAATTTGTTACAAGCCCGCTGGCAAAAAGCCGCCGATCGTTATGCCGTTGTCGTGCAGGTCAACCAGGTGGACCGGGCCGAACTGAGCACCGTGGCAACCACCGATCTATTGGTCGCCCAACCGTTGTTGATCGAAGCCGGCGACATCCCCGGTTACGAGCGCAGCCGCAAAATGGTGCTGGCGCGGCTGGCCGGCACGCCCTTTGCCGGCGCCGCCGAACAATTGCTGAAGACCAGCCTGCTGTTGCCGGCAGATGAATCCATCATGAAGATGATGCCGCCGCTGGAAAATCTGATCATCAGTTCCGTGAAGAATTATGATGTGAGCCAGAATGAGAATTTATGGATTTTGGCCACCTGGCGGACATTTGCTCTCGCCTTGTTAGAATATCGCCGGGGCAATTTCAACGCCTCTATGGATTGGTTGGAAAAATGTTCCGCTTATCCGGATCAAACCCCCTCCTGCGTCGCCTCCGCGCACATCCTGCGGAGCATGAATGAATTTCAATTGGGCGAAACGACGCCGGCGCAAGCCGAATTGGCTGCCGGAAAAAGCATGGTGGACGGTCTTTTTGCCGCCAAGTTGGAACTGGGTGACAACAAGACCGGCAGATTGGGCGGCTGGATCATGGCGCGGATTTTTTTACGTGAAGCCAAAAGCCTGGCAGACGCATCGATTGACTTTGGAGATTAATATTGTTCTCACGTCCCGGTATCAGGTTGGAGTCGGATTTGATGGTTGAAACGGGGTCAATGAAGATTTCACGGCATGAACATAGGCCCAGTTGCCCGGTATTCAGTCGTCGCTTCGAATCCACCCTTTGACACCATCTTTCGCATTTTGATGTTCACAAAACCGGGCATACGGGCCGGTTCAAAGGTGCCATTCATTATCACTTTTCCGCTTGAAATGGCCGCGCAAGTGGCCTAATCATCTTTCGTCACTTAAAGACTGCGAGGGTATTTCAGATCAAAGTGACCGGTGGAAGGGTACTTATGGAAAAAATCGACATAGAAAAGCAGTTTGGGACAACGATTCGGAAATGGCGGGAACGCACCCGGCTGTCCCAGGAAGATCTGGCCAAGCGCGCCGGTTTACACCGAACCTATGTTTGCGATATCGAGCGCGGTGCCCGCAATGTCTCCCTGAAAAACGTCCAAAGGCTTGCCGAAGGCTTGTCCATTCCCATCCCCAGCCTCTTCGCCGATCTGGATGTTAAAACTTCCGCCGCCCCCATGGTCACCGACCAGATGGTGGATATCCTCGTGGTGGAAGACAACGTGAACGATGTCACGCTGACCATGCAGGCCTTCAAGAACTGGGGGGTGACCAACCGGATCTATGTGGTGAACGATGGCGTTCAGGCCCTGGATTTCCTTTTTTGCACCGGCAATTTTTCCCATCACCGTCCCACCGACCAGCCGCAGGTGATCCTGCTCGATTTGCATCTGCCCAAGATCGACGGCTTGGAAGTCCTGCGCCGGATCAAGTCCGACCCGCGGACGAGTGCCATTCCCGTCATCGTGCTGACGGGTTCGAAAGATTCGCGCGACATCAGCGAATGCAAGCGTTTAGGCGTGGAAAACTACATCCTCAAGCCGCTGGACTTCCAAAGCTTCAGCGATGTCAGCCTGCACTTGCACCTGCAGTGGGCGCTCATGAAACCTGCCGTGGCCGCCTGTTCCTGAGTTGTCTTCGTTTTTCCCGCTTCGGCAAGCAGTGACGTTGCGACGTCACGCATCTACGAAAAAGCGGCCTTGGTATTTCGATTGCTAAACCTCTGCCCAACGTGACTTGCGTCGGGCCGACGGATGTTTGGTGCGCGCAGGTTAAAACCTAAAAACCTGGAACAACATGCGCATCTATAAAACAATCAAGCTGGCAATTTTTTTAGCCGGCTCATCAACGGCCCTGGCGACGGGGATCAATATTCCCGACAACAGTTTCGAAAGCATCTCGGCCACGGTATCGGCGCCAAAATCCTTGGGCGTCACCGTGATGGGAACCAATTCTATCAATTTCGGCCTATGGACGGGCCTGGCCGGCGCCAGCGTCATCGGACTGACGCCCGGCACCATCACTGTCGGCACTGCCGCTTCGCTCGGCGGGCCCACGCCCTTGGACGGCAGCTATGAAGCCAGGCTAAGCATGGGAGCCGGGGTCGGAACCTTCCTGTCCGTGCGACAAACTCTGAGCACCGCCTTCAACTCCTATTCCACCTACCATCTGTCCCTCGGCTTCGATGCCGGGGCAAATGTTTCCCTGTTGAGCCAGGCATCATTGAACCTCATGGCGGGAAATAATTCGATCGCTTCCCTGTCCGGCAACAGCCTGATCACCGCCATCGGCAACAGCGGCAATTATCAGACGATCGGCCTGGATTTCACCACGGGGGCCATCGCTCCCACAGGTAATATCGGCATCGAGTTCGATGTCAATTCTGTGCTCAACTTGGGTGCAAACTTTTACCTCGATGATGCCCGCCTTTCGATCGTCACCGCACCCGAACCGCATCCGGGAATGTTGATCGGCGCCGGTCTCGGGATGTTTGCCTTGCTCAGCCGTTTTAAGAAGAAAAACATTTGATGAACGAGACTGAAAAAACTGAAGCGATCAGATCGATCCAGCGCATCCAAGCTGGCACAGCCAGCGAAGAAGATTTCCAGGCTCTTGAGCGGACAACGGGCAATCCGGATATCTGGATTTTATTTGAAGCCTTGGAACTGGAGGGGTTTCGCCCGGAAAAGATATTAAACCTGCTGGTCTGGCAGCAACCGATACTGATCCAATGAACGGCCTTATGGCCAACCTGATTTGATCGGGGTAACCATCGAAAACGTGAATCTGACTCGCCGTTTACCCCGGCGAGTACGATGCTTCACGTTCCAGTCTGGAAATGAATCCACCCTCCGTTGACCCGCCCGCAAGATGCAAAGGTTTCGTTCATCGGTTTGCATATCGCATTTGAGACAATCTAAAAAAGCGAGGGTTTTCTCCGATTTCGGCCATAAAACAACCTTAAGCGCCCCTTTTCACGGCGGCATATTTCAAGCTCACAGGAAGGCGTATGAAAACTACGAACAAATTTGCCCTCCTCGTGGGGCTTTCCAGTCTGGCGGCGTTTCCGGTGCTGGCCGAGCCGCCGGTCGTGACGGTGCAAGTTCCAGCACCTCCCTCGGTGACCATCGCGGCGCCGGCACCGCCAGCGGTCGTCGTGGCTCCGGCCGTGACCGTGGAGACCACCGTCCCTGATACATATGTATACGATGGGGATGAATATGTAGGTGTGATTGGCACCCAATATTATTACTTGGGGCCTGACAAGGTTTGGCTCCCGTTCGACAGCGTCCGTGAAGCGCGCTTCCATACGTGGGAAAGTGCCCATGCCGATTGGCGCGCTCATGCCATCCGCAATGAATTGTACCGGCACGATGCCCATGGCCATGAATTTCCGCAGCACGACGAACATCGCGATGTAAATCATGACGACCACGCGCACAATCACGATGCCGGCCATGACCGCGATCACGACCATCATTGATTAACGCTACGGCTACCGTTGCGTTAGTAGTGTTTCGCAACGGCGTAGCGTGGTTTCTTACTCCGGATCCCTTTTCCCGCAACGGGAAGAGGAATCAACTTGTTCCGAAGATTCACCGTCAGTTTCTGGTTTCGCTTTATCTCTCGTGGCTTGGCGCACTGTTCCTTGCTACCATTTCGCCGGGTGATTTATTTAGGGTCGCCCGGTATCATGCGCCGTTTTTATCCACTGACCGCAGCGGGGATTTTTTCCCTGTTTCTCTTTTTGGCGCTCGCCTGGCCCGTCTCTGCCGCTCTGGTCGCCGCCAGCCAGGCGGACTATGTCGAAGGCGAAGTTCTGGTGCGCTTTCGTCCGGCACAAACCACTGATGATGCTGCCCGCATCGCCGGCGTCCATGGCAGCGAATGGAAACAGCACTTCGCACAACTCTCGCAGCACGAAGGCCGCGTCATCGGCCTCCTGCACTCCACCAAAACCACCGCGGCGTTGCTGGCCGAATTGCGCGCCGACCCGGCCGTGGAATCCGCCGAACCGAATTACCTCCGTTACCCGACCAGCCTGCGCGTACCGAATGACCCGCGTTTCGGCCTGCAATGGAGCTTTCAAAACACCGGCCAGATGGCCAACGGCGATTTCGGCACCTCCAATGTGGACATCAGTTTTTTGAAAGCCTGGGGGCTCGCGCGGCCCGCCACGAATGAAATTGTCGTCGGCGTCATCGATACCGGCCTGGACAGCCATCACCCCGATATCATCAGCAACCGTTGGACGAACCTCGGTGAGATCGCCGGCAACGGCGTCGATGACGACGGCAACGGCTATGTGGACGACATCCATGGCTATGATTTTTCCCTTAACACGGGCGCCATCGCGGATTCCGGATTTCACGGCACGCATGTCAGCGGCACCATCGCCGCCAGCGGCAACAACAACATCGGTGTCATCGGCGTGGATTTTCAAGCGCACATCATGACATTGAAAGTTTCCGGCAACGGCACCAACTTTTCTTCCGCGGCCATCGTCTCCGCCTTCCAATATGCCACGCACATGAAAGGGCGCGGCGTGAACATCGTGGCCCTGAACGGTTCCTACGGCGGCGGCGGTTCCAGCAGCACGGAACGCTCCGCCATCCAGGCCGCGGGCGACGCCGGCATCATCTTCGTCAACGCCGCCGGCAACGACACCAATAATAATGACAGCAGTCCCGTCTACCCTGCCAGCTACCGCTTGCCGAACATGATCGTTGTCGCCGCCAGCGATCAAAACGACTCGCTCGCCAACTTCTCCAATTACGGCGCCACCACCGTGGATCTCGCCGCGCCCGGCGTGGACATCCTGTCGCTCGCCCCGACGAACCTTCCCAGCAGTTTTGCTTCCGTCGTGCAAAGCAACAGCTTGATCGGGGCGCGCACGCTTGAATTTGCCGGCACCACCACCTCGAATGGCATCACCAGCGCCATCTATTATTGCGGCCTCGGCAACCCGGGTGATTTTCCCAGGGCCGTCACTAACAACATCGCCCTGATCCAGCGCGGCACCTTGGATTTTACCGTGAAGGTCGCCAACGCCATGGCCAAAGGCGCGCGGGCGGCCATCATCTACAACAATATCCCGGGCAATTTTAATGGCACGCTCGTCGGCCCGTCCAACTGGATTCCGGCCGTCGCCATCTCGCAGGCCGATGGCACCGCGCTGTCCTCCCTCACCACCACCGGCACGGTCGTTAATTTTCCGGACATTTACCAGTATCTCGATGGCACTTCCATGGCCGCACCGCATGTCGCCGGCGCCGTCGCGTTTGCCGCCCTTAATTTTCCCAATGACACCGTCGCCCAGCGCATCCGGCGTGTCCTCACCAACACCACACCCATCGCCGCCTTCAGCGGCAAGGTGGTGACTGGCGGACGCCTCAACCTCGCACGCATCGTCGATTCGGATGGCAACGGCCTGCCGGACTGGTGGGAGCAACAATATTTCGCCAAAACCTCCGGCGTCGCCACCAATGCCGATCCTGATCAAGACGGCCAGAACAACCTCGCTGAATTTCTCGCCGGAACCATTCCTACCAACAGCGCTTCCGTCTTCGCCCTCGCCACGACGACGCGCACCAACGCCACTATTTTCAAACTGCAATGGCCTTCTGTCAGCGGCCATTTTTACCGTCTCTTGCGCGCCACAAACCTGGCCACCGGCTTCAACACTATCTTGCAAACCAACATCACCGCCACACCGCCGTTGAATCTGTACACAGATACGCCGCCGGCCACCGTCAAAGCCGCTTACTACCGGTTGCAATTGGAACCATAAATTTCGGATGGCCATTGGTGGACGGCTCGTTCCCCCATTTGACAATATAAATGGTGCGATTTAACTTCGTTCCGGCTCACCCAGCGGACAGTCTTTTCGCGCCGGACAACTAACTGCGGGAAATCGGCAAACCGGCAACTACAAAAATCGCATGAAACTTAAAAGTTCACTTCTGATTCTCGTATTGACCCTTGGTCTGGATCATTTCGCTCAAGCCTATGCTTTCTTTGGCACCGTCGATGCCGCCCGGGCCGCCGGCTTTACCATTCAGCCCGTCGGACTCTATGATGGGGATGCGGCAACAGTCACCACCGGCGAACTCAACTCCCAGGACTACTGGTGGACCAAGTTCGACGCCATGATGCTCGAGTTGGCCCTCAAACAACATCAGCCCGAAGGCCACATCGGCCTCAACCTCGCCATCGCCCTGCGCCGCATCGATGACCTCCTGAAGAAATATCCCAAGCACGAGGAGATTTTGAAATGGAAAGCCCATTTCACTGATATCCAAAACAAGATCGATCCCAATGCCAGCCGCGGCGCCGCCTTCGGCCCGGAATGTCCGTGGGACGAGGCCAACTACGCGCAACTCTGGGTGAACTTTCATTGGGCCAAGATCGCCGCCGACCAGAAAGACTGGAACACCGCGCTCTCCTGCCTCCAAAACGTCGAACAAAACTACGGCTTCATGCTCGCGCCCGACCGCATGAAAGATTATCCCGAAGACCTGCGCAAATGGGTCATCGATTCCAAGCCGGAAGCCGACAAGCTCTACGCCACCGTCAAAGGCAAGACGGGGAATTGAACATCTGATTTAAGAATTTTTTATTAGGCGCTTTCACAAATTGATGCAATCGTTGCCATATGAACCTGTTACTCATCATCCTGCTTCTTCTCATCCTCACCGGCGGCGGCGGTTTTTATTTCGGCGGCCCGGTGGTCGGCGGCAGCGGTTTGGGCTTGGTTCTCCTGATTGTCATCATCATCTATCTCGTCGGCGGTTTCCGTGGCGGCAAGCGCTGAAGCGACCTTGAAGAGCGCAGTCCGGCTGCAAACAGTTGAGCATTCATCGCGATTGCTCTAAAACAAAATGGCACGGGTGGGCGGGCGAAAGGCCAAGCGGCGTAAACGCCGCGCCCCGGCAGCAGGGGCGTGACCTTGCGGTCGCTCAAACATCTAAACTCATTAGGGCAGCCCTAATACAAAAATAAAACCCGGTTTCCCCGGCGCGTTGCGCCGGGGAAACCGGTTGTTCTCACTCACCCAGACCGCTGCGCCTATGACGCAGCGTCAGATTTATCAACGATGACCGCGATGATCCCAATTCAGGTCGTGTCCGGGGAAGTCATGTCCCGGAGCGCCGTGGATGTCATTGCGATACACTTCATTATGGGTCATGTGGTCACGCCAGTCGCCATGGGCCGTTTCCCATTGGCGAAAATGCGTTTCCCGGACTGAGTCGAACGGACGCCAATAATGATCCGGTCCCAAATAATAATATTCGGCGCCGACCATCCCCACATATTCTTGACCATCCCAGACATAACCGTCCGGAGCCGTTGTTTCAACCGTCACTGATGGGGCTACCACCACTTCCGGTGCCGGCACTTGTATTGTCACTGCCGGCAAACGTGCCAAAACGGGCAACGCAGCCACGCTGGACAGCCCCACAAGCAGGGCTATTTTGTTTGTAGTTTTCATAGGAATCCTTAAGTAGCTTGGGACATGCCGCCAAAAACATGTAAGATTTAACGTGAAAAATGCCCATAAACGCATAAACCGGCGCCCAGCCCTATGCGATATGCAATTGAACACGCAAAATGCCGGTTGAATTAAAATTCGCGCGGCAATTGACGATTTGGAGGTTGGAATTTGGAGCTTTCCCTCTTCTCATGCCCCGCTATCGTGTTCCCCGTTGGTTGTACGGTAAGCGTTTAAGATCAAAACCATGCCACTGACCGCTGAGAAACTCCGGCTCGCCAAGGAAAAAGACGGTCTCCAGCCGTGGAAACTGTTCGGGCCCTACCTGTCCGAGCGCCAATGGGGCACTGTCCGCGAAGATTATTCGCCCGGCGGCACGGCGTGGGAATATTTTCCGCACGATCACGCTCGCAGTCGTGCCTATCGCTGGGGTGAGGATGGCATCGCCGGTTTTAGCGACGGCCTCCAATTGCTCTGCCTCTCCCTTGGTCTCTGGAATGGCCAGGATCCGATCCTCAAGGAACGCCTTTTCGGCCTGACCAATGCGGAGGGCAACCACGGTGAGGACGTGAAGGAGCTTTATTACTACCTCGACGCCACGCCCACGCATTCGTACCTGAAGATGCTCTACAAGTATCCGCAGCGGACGTTTCCCTATGCCGACTTGGTGGACGCGAACGCCAAGCGCGGGCGCACCGAGACCGAGTACGAATTGCTGGACACGGGCATCTTTGATGACGACCGCTATTTCGATGTCTTCGTGGAATACGCCAAGGCCGCGCCGGACGACATTCTCATGCGCATCACGGTCCACAACCGCGGGCCGGAAGCGGCGACGCTTCATGTGCTGCCGCATCTGTGGTTCCGCAACACCTGGTCGTGGGACAAGGATCATCACAAGCCCGGCTTGCGGGCGGTGCGCGGCGGCTCGGCGGTGAAGGTGGAACACGAGGAACTCGGCAATTTTGATTTTTATCCGGGCGCGGTCGATGGCGGCACGGTCCTGCCGGAATTGTTGTTCACGGAAAACGAGACGAACGCGCACCGGCTCTATGCCGGGCCGGAGGAACATGGTTTTTTCAAAGACGCCTTTCACGAGTATCTGGTCGGTGGCAAAAAACACGTGGTGAACCCGAAACGCGCCGGGACCAAGATGTGCGCGCATTACGAGCTCACGATTCCCGCCGGCGGTTCGCAGGAACTCAAACTGCGTTTGCAAAGTTCCACCGCGGCGCAAACCACCCCGCTCAAGGCCGCGGAAAGCCAGCGCAAGCTCCAGCCGTTTGATGATTTCGACGCGATCTTTTCCCGTCGCATCGCCGAGGCGGATGAATTTTACGCGGAACTGCAGCACGGCCTGGAAGACGATGACTTGCGCTCCATCCAGCGGCAGGCGCTCGCGGGCATGATCTGGTCCAAGCAGTTTTATCATTTCAATGTGCGGACGTGGTTGAACGGCGACCCCGCCCAGCCTTCGCCGCCCAAGGACCGCAAGGCCGCGCGCAATTCCGAATGGGCGCACCTGAACAACGCGGACATCATCTCGATGCCGGACAAGTGGGAATATCCGTGGTACGCCGCGTGGGACCTGGCGTTTCATTGCATCCCGCTGGCGCTGGTCGATGCGGAGTTCGCCAAGCGGCAGCTCGACCTGCTCACGCGCGAATGGTTCATGCACCCGAACGGCCAGTTGCCGGCGTATGAATGGGCGTTCAGCGATGTGAACCCGCCGGTGCATGCGTGGGCGACGTGGCGCGTGTTCCAGATGGACCGCCAGCAACGGCGCCAGACGGACGAGGATGACCAGGGCGACCTGCTCTTTCTTGAACGCGTGTTCCATAAGCTGCTGCTGAATTTCACCTGGTGGGTGAACCGCAAAGACACGCAAGGTCGCAACATTTTTCAGGGCGGCTTCCTCGGCCTGGACAACATCGGTGTGTTCGACCGCAGTTCCGCGTTGCCCACCGGCGGGTTCATCAACCAGGCGGACGGCACCAGTTGGATGGCGATGTACTGCCTGAACCTGCTGCGCATCTCGCTCGAACTCGCGCGACACAACAAGGTGTACGAGGACATCGCCACGAAATTTTTCGAGCATTTCCTGAGCATCGCCGGCGCCATCAACGGCGTCAGCGATGAACACGGCGACATGCCCGAAGAAGGCCTCGCGCTCTGGGACGAGACGGATGAATTTTATTACGATGAACTCTGTCTGCCGGATGGCCGCAAGATTCCGCTGAAAGTGCGTTCGATGGTCGGCATCGTGCCGCTGTTCGCCGTGGAGACGCTGGATCCGGCCTTGCTAAAACGTCTGCCGGATTTCACGGCGCGCATGAAATGGTTCCTCGCGCACCGGCCAGACCTTGCCAATCTCGTTTCGCGCTGGGAAGAAACCGGCGTCGGCGAACGGCATCTGCTCTCCCTGTTGCGCGGCCATCGCATGAAATGCATCCTGCGCCGCGCGCTGGATGAAACGGAGTTTTTGAGCGATCACGGTGTGCGTGCGCTGTCCAAAGTCCACGAAACCGCGCCCTACCGCCTCGATTGTGGCGGCGCGGTGCACGAGGTAAGCTACTGGCCTGCGGAATCCGAGGGCGGTTTGTTCGGCGGCAATTCCAACTGGCGCGGCCCGGTCTGGCTGCCGATGAATTATCTGCTGATCGAATCGCTTCAGAAATTTCATCATTACTACGGCGATGATTTCAAGATCGAGTGCCCGACGGGTTCCAAAAAATTTCTGACCATCA
>DASZCA010000282.1:0-3804 GCA_035943555.1 Verrucomicrobiia bacterium | reverse complement strand
GATGTTCACGATGATCTTCGTGAATGATCTTGCCGGTGCGCCGCGAAAAGTCGTGCCGGATTGGATGGTCCATTTCAGCGACCGCCATAAGCACGGCAGCGGCATGACGTTTGTGGACCTCGTGTTCCCGGGATTTTTATTCATTGTCGGCATGTCGATTCCGTTCGCGTTAGGCGGACGCTTGAGCAAGGGCGAGCCGGTGTGGAAAACTTTCGGGCATGTCCTCCTGCGTACGCTGGCGTTGCTGGCGATCGGCATCCTGATGGTCAACGGTGAATCGGCGGCGGATGAAAGCCCGAGCTGGTCGCCGCAACTGTGGGGTTACACAATGTTTTTATCGTGCATCTTTGTGTTCGCGACAATTGCACCGCCCAAGGCGGGCGAAGCCTCCGCGAAGTTTTGGAAGATGTTCAGCTTGGCCATACGCGGGCTGGGCTTTGTGGGCATGATCTATTGTGCGCTCAGTTTTCATGGGCATCATGACAAGCCGGTGGTCACGCTCTCGCCATTTTCCATCAACACGGACTGGTTTGGCATTCTAGGCATCATCGGCTGGGCGTATCTGGTGGCGGCGATTGTTTATCTCTTTTTCCGCCATCATCGCACCGCATTGCTTGGTTGTATGGTGCTGCTGTTGTGCCTGTATCCGGCGGACAAGAAAGGGCTGTTCGACAATTTTTGGCTGGAAAATATTTTCGGCATCGGTGACATCGGGGCGCACGCGTCCATTGTGGTCGGCGGGCTGTTGCTGGCGTCCATGCTGGTCTCGAAAGATATCATCGCCGTTCTGGCGCGGGCGCGGTTTGCGGTGCTGTTCGCGCTTGGTTGTGCGGCGGGGGCGTTGTTGCTGAACGGTCTTTACGGTATCAGCAAAAACAACGCAACGCCGTCGTGGTGCCTTTGGGCCTGTACGACCACCGCGATCTTGTGGCTGGGATTTTATTTCATGTCCGACGTGTTTCAGCCGGCGAAGGTGCTCTCCAAACCGTTCAGCGTGGCCGGTCAAAATGTGCTGCTGGCTTATCTGCTATCGGAGATGTTGCCGTCGCCGTTTGAATGGGTTCATTTCAATACGCCACCGGGGCTGGCGTGGTATGTGTTCCGTTGTGCGGCGTGGGCGGCCATATTGTTGGCGGTCACTGCGGGGTTGAATCGGTTGGGGTTTCGGTTGAAGCTTTGAGTCCGGAGCCAAACAAAATTTCACGCGTATTGATTCGCGATAGTTGAAGCGGCGTAAACGCCGCGCTCCTCCGCTGGGGCGCGGCCTTTCAGGCCGCTTCTGCTCGGTTGGCAAGACACGTTTTCAAAGTTTCAAAGGCTTAGCCATGGGTTTTTGTATTTGATAATTCTCAAGGACGGAGCATTTTCAATCTATGCAGAAATTTGATTTTGACGTGGCGATCATCGGCGGGGGCAGTGGCGGTTATGCGGCGGCGCGGACGGCGGCGGCGGCGAAGTTCAAGACTGTGGTGATCGAGGGGGGCAAGGAACTCGGCGGCCTTTGTATTCTGCGCGGCTGCATGCCTTCCAAGGCGTTGCTGTATGCGGCAGAAGTAAAACATCTTGCGGAACAGGCGGAGACGTGGGGGGTCCGTGCGGGCAAGGTTACTTTCAATTTCGCAAAGGTCATGGCGCGAAAGAATGCCCAGATCAAAGACTTCGCAGATTACCGGGCGAAACAGTTGCATGACGGGCGTTTTAAACTTATTCGCGCCAATGCCAGATTTCTCGATCCGCACACGTTGCAGCTTGATGATGTTAAAAAACTGACGGCAAAATATTTTGTCATCGCCACCGGTTCGGTCGTTTCGCCGCCGCCGTTGCCACAATTGAAAACGGCCGGTTATATCACGAGCGACGAGGCATTGACGTTGAAAAAGTTGCCCAAGTCGATGCTCGTGCTGGGCGGCGGTTTGATCGGCGTGGAACTGGCGCAGTTTTTTGTGCGATTCGGTGTCAAGGTGACCATCATTCAACGCGGGAAACACTTGATCAAGGAATTCGATGAAGACGCCTCTGCCGTGGTGGAAACGGTGCTGCAGCGCGAGGGCATCAAGCTCTACACGGGCGCCAAACTGGTAGATGCCCGGAAAGCGGGCAAGAACAAGCAAATCGTCTTTGAGCAGAACGGCAAAAAGATTCGTGTCGAGGCCGAAGCCATTTTGTTTGCGTTGGGTCGCAAGCCGAATACTGCAGGGTTGGGCCTGGCGCAGGCCGGGGTAAAGACGGACGAGGGCCGCATCATCAGCAGCGCCGGGATGCGTACCAGCGCGCCGCACATCTATGCCGCAGGCGATTGTACCGGGCCGCATGAGATCGTGCACATCGCCGTCACGCAAGGCGAGGTCGCGGTGCACAACATGATTCATCCGCGCAAACCGCGGCGCCTGGATTACCGGTTGCTCACGAGCGTGGTGTTCACCGATCCGCAGGTGGCGACGGTGGGTTTAACCGAAAAGGCCGCCAAGGAAAAGAAAGTTCCTTACATCACCGCAAGTTATCCGTTCAATGACCACGGCAAATCACTCATCATGGAGGCGCTGGACGGTTTCGTGAAGCTGCTCGCCAATCCCAAGACCGGCGAGATCATCGGCGGCTGTTGCGTGGGGCCGGTGGGCGGCGAACTGATCCACATCATCAACGCGGCCATGGCCAAGCGCATGACTGTGAAAGAATTCGCGGCGATGCCGCACTATCATCCGACGTTGGCGGAGATCTGGACGTATCCCGCCGAAGAACTGGCCGAAAAGATCGGTTGATTCATTTCTGCGTCTGGTGGTTTTGCATTTTCCGCTTTAGCCGGGTCCAAAAAAGCATCTGGAAAGCAACTGGAGCGAAGCAGGCAATCCAAAAGGCGTTGCGCGACGCGGGCCGGGAGATATCAAGCCAGCGGAAGCGGAGGAAAAATTCGCGGGCCACGGCGTCGTTGGCGTGATTGCCCATCGCGGCACCGCCGAGAGCGAGATCATGTGCGGCGGCCATCCCGCCGGTGGCCGCGTGCCAGGCGACCGCCAGTCCGCCGGTGGCGATCCAGCCGATGGCCGCACCGCCCAGTGCCAATCCGCCAATGCTAAAACCGCCGAAAGCGAGGAGCCCAAGACTGAAGCCGCCGAAGGAAAGGATGCCCACACTGGCGCCCCCCATGCTGATGCCGCCGACGGCCAAACCTCCGTTGGCAAACAGGATGCCGTAGGCGATCTCGCCGCAGGCAATCCAGCCGATGGCGGGTTGAATTTTATTTTGTCCTGGCGACCTGCCGGCCCGGCAATGCACCAACGGCAGGCCGAGGAACGTGGCGCGGCTGCGGTATTCCCACGGAATGGTAAATATCATCCCCGTTTCCGGCCGGTTGAACGCCTCAGGATGCAGTTTTCTTTCTTCCTCGCGCAGGGTGGCGAAAGCGCGCTGAAACCGCCAAGCAGTGACAAAAATGAAAGCGGCATAGGCCAAGGTGATGGCAAAACCCAAGGTGATCAAAAGGGGCAGGTGATGTTTCCAGGCAGAATTTCCGGACAGGCCGAATAGCAACAGCGCCATGGTGAAAATAATCACGGCGGCGATGATGCTCAGGTTGTAACGGATCATGAACTTGCGTTCGCGCGGCGTGCGCGTGCTTTTCAGGCTGGATCGCAATCCAAGGTAACCACTCACCACGCCGATGGCCGGGCCGACCAGTATGCCGAGAACGGAGAGAAACGTTGCGCCGGTGGCCGTGGCCCCGCCTTTCGCGGCGGCAACAGCGACGGTGGCCGCCTTGGCCGAACTCGCGAGCGAGACCGGTAACGCGGCGAGCACCATGAGCGT
>DASZCA010000281.1:0-4786 GCA_035943555.1 Verrucomicrobiia bacterium | reverse complement strand
CGTTCGCCTTGCGCCACGGAGATCGCGACCGAGGTCGGGATCGTCGGCGTGGACGGCAGGCCATAACCCACCACATCACCGTAAAAATCACCGACCCGCACCTCGTCAATCACCGGATTATAACCGCCGGTGATGTTGATGCCGAACGCCGAGATGGTGCCGACATCAAAAGTGTTGTTCACCACGTTGGCCGCCACACCGGGCGTGGCCACGCCGGCCGGCGGGTCGATCCACATGCTCACGTTGTCGTTGACGCCAGAGGTGTTAAAATCGATTTCCAAAACTATGAGATGCACCGCCGTGTTGTTGATGCTGATGGCGCTGCCCAAACCGGTCGCGCCGCCCAAGGTGGTGCTGTTCACGGTGCCCAATCCGAATCCGGTGCTCACCGCCGAGTCCGGAACGTGGAAGCCGGCAAAAAGGCTGTTGGCATTGCTGCCTTTGAAGAAAACACCCACGCTGTCACCGCCGGAATTGCCGCTGCCCTTGAACAGAAAGCTGATGAACTTGGTGCCGCTGGACAATGGCGTGGTCAGCGTCTCGGTCGTCTGGGCGCCAGCGGCGGCATGTTGATAGGCGTTGGCGGTCGTCGGCAGGCTCGGATAGGTCAGGCCGGCAACGATGGTGGGAAATGCCGATACCGACCAGTTGCCGGTGAACCCGGTGCCGGTGGTGGGCGTGTTGTTCGCCAAATTTCCCGTCGCATAATTGAAGGGCTCGTATGCACTTGGGCCATAAGCTCCCAGCGGCGTGGCCGTGGCTTCCGGAGTGGAGTTCGCACCTTCGCCATCGCTGTTCACCGCCGAGACAACATAGAAATATTGCGTGAACTTCACCGCCGTCAAATCGGTATAGGCCACCGTGGGAGCGGTGGTGGTGGCGATGGTGGCGTAGCCGGAACCGCTGGTCGTGGAACGTTTGATGTTATAACTGACCGCGCCCGCCGAGGCCGTCCAAGACAAAGCCACTTGATTGGTGGCCGCCGTGGCGCTCACACCCGCCGGGGCCGACGGCGGAAGATTTGGCGTTGCGCTCGCTTCTGACGAATTGGCGCTCTCACCGGCGCTGTTGGTGGAAGAAATTTCGTAAAAATAGGTGGTGCCATTGGCCACTCCCGTATCCGTATAGCTGGTCGTGCCGCTGGTCGCGATGGTCGCCTCCGCGCCGCTGCTGGTCGCGCGTTTTATATTATAGCTGGCCGCACCGACGCCGCTGCTCCAATTCAAAAATACCGCGCCGTTCGTGCCGGTGGCCGTCAATCCGCCCGGCGCACCGGGCAAGGCGATCGTCGGCGTGACGCTCACCTCGGATGAACTCGCACCCGCACCGGAAGAATTCGTGGCTTGCACCACATAAAAATAAGTCGTGCCGCCGACCACCGTGGTGTCGTAGTTAGTATTCGAAGCGACGAAATTAGTGGTGTTATAAACCCCCGTGGAAATTCCGCGCAACACTTTGTAGCCGGTGGCTCCGCTGGTCGCAGCCCAACCCAGACCAACCGCATTCACACCCGGCGTGGCCGTCAATCCCGTGGGCGCCGCCGGCGGCGGGGCGTAGCCCACCACATCGCCGTAAGCATCACCAACGCGAATTTCATCCACTGTGATCGAGGCACCGCCTTGGACATTCAAACCGACCCCGGAAATGGTGCCGACATCGTACGTGGTCAGTGTTCCTGCCGCGACGATGCCAGGCGCGGAGGCATTAGCCACCGGGTTGGTGTAAACCGTCACCGTGTCGCTCGTGCCAGAAGTGTTAAAATCAATCCGCAACACCACGAGATAGGTGCTGCCGTAAGTTCCCAGTCCGATTTGCTTCTGTGAAGTTGCTCCCTGTGCGCCGGTGCCGGCGGTGGTCATGGAAGCCAGCCCCAACTGTCCTTGTGAACCGGAGAAGGGTCCCAGACCGAAACCAAACCAAAGGCAGGTCGTATTGCCGTTCGGAAAAAACACGCCATCGATGTTGCCACCCATGTTACCCGAGGCCGTGTATAAAAAGCTGATCCACTTGGTGCCGCTGGAGAGCGGACTGGCAAAACTGACAAATTGGCGGCTGCCACCAGAGTTCACCGCCTTGTTCGCCGTTGGCAGGCCGGAATAGGTCAAGCCGGTGACGATGCTGCCGGCAGTGCCACACGTCCAGTTGCCCGTCAAACCGGTTCCCGTCGCGGGGGTGCCGTTGGCCAGCGTGGTGTAATTGAACGGTTCGTAGACGTTGAGTGCGGCGTTGGCAAGGGTGGCCAGTGAGAGTGCGGCCGTGAAGGCGATGATTTTTTTCATGCGTTGCTATCCATTCGTATGGCTCTTCGCATCCGCAGGGACGGAAGCAATTGCGAGGCAGGCAGACAAAATGGTTTGGGTGTCAGGTTTTTACGTGGGTCAGCATGAACCCTATCGGAAACCCGCCCGATGCCTAGCTAGCCGAGCGGCTAGTTTTCCGCCTGTCCCTGCTTGAACTTTAACGCCGCTTCCGTCCGCGAATGGACGTGCAGTTTCTCGTAAATGTGTTGCAAATGCCACTTTACGGCGGCGACGGTCACCCCCAACCGCTCAGCGATCGCCTTATTGGCATGGCCATGCATGACCAGTTCCAGCACTTCACGCTCACGATCCGTCAGGTCTTCCATCTGCTCCGCCGCCTTCGCCTGGCCGCGAAACTGGCCGATCACTTTGCGCGCGATCTCCGGCGTCATCGGCACGCCGCCTTCGTGCGCTTCTTGGATCGCCGCAATCACCTTCTCCGGTTGCGCCCGCTTGAGCAGATAGCCGCAGGCACCGGCGCGCAACGCTTGAAAAATCCGTTCCGAATCCTCGTACACCGTGACGATGACGATATGCACCCCCGGCATCTGCTCCTTGATCTTGGCGGTGCATTCCACGCCCGTCGAATCAGGCAATTGGATGTCCATCAGCACCACGTCCGGTTGCGCTTTTGGAATTTTCTTCAACGCCTCCGCCACGCTGCCGCAGGTGCAGACACACTGAAAACCGGGTGTCCGGTTCAACAGCGTCTCAAACCCTTCGCGCAGGGTCTTGTTATCTTCCACGATGCCGACTTTGATCATAATAATCTTTGGGGGAGCGGTACTTGAAAACGCACGGTCGTGCCTTTGCCCTTTTCGCTGGTCACCACGCAATCGCCGCCGAGCGATTTCAAGCGCACTTCCATGTTATCCAGCCCGTCATCGCCGGGTTTGCTTTCGCTGGAAACAAAACCTTGTCCGTCATCCGCCAGTTCCACCGTTAGTTGGCCGTCGTGGACCGAGATGCGCAACCAGACCTGCGTGGCGTGCGCGTGCCGGACGATGTTGGTCAGCGCTTCTTTAAAAGCCAGGAAGATTTCCTGCCGGAACTTCGGATCCAACGGATGATCCGGCAGGTCTTCCGACATGTCCAACCCGCAAGAAACAGAGGCGAGATCCAGCAACCGTTGTGCGTACGAGGCAAAATAACTCGCGAGCGAAGCAACCGTGTCATTGCGCGGATTCACCGCCCAAACAATCTCATCCAGCGACGTCACCATGCGGCGCGCGATCTCCATGAGGTCGCCGAGATAGCGGTCTTTTTCCTCCGTGGAAGTGGTCGGGCTCTTGACGAGCGAACTGAGCATGTTCACCTCGGTCAATCCGGCGCCGAGGTCATCGTGCAGATCATGGGCTACGCGGGCGCGCTCCTGTTCGATCTCCCGCCAACGTTCCGCGCGCTGACGCTCTTGGATTTGTGTCTCCAACTGGCGGGTGCGTTCCACCACCTTGCGCCGCAACACCACGACCCACCCGAAGGCGGACAGCGCGACAAATCCCAAGCCGGCGGCGATCCACAACAATTTTTTTAACGTCCACCACGACGGTGATTGCAGCACCACGATGTCCCCCGCCGAACGAAGTTCGACCCGGAATGATTTGGCACGCCAATCATCCCCCGCCCACCATTCGCCCGGATCGATCTTGCAAACACCGGTCACGGAGATGCGGCTGCCATTGTCCAGTTTCGCAAATATTTCCGGTCCGCCGGCGGGCCATAGGTACGCTAGAAAAGTCACGCTGCCATCCTGCAAAATCAGATAGCGCTCCGAGCCATGTACCGCGCGGTCCAGCAGTTTGCCGGTGACGGAGATGAGCCGGCAATCATGCTTGCCCTTCAACACCTCATCGATGGCCAGCTTTGACGGCGCGAGCGGCGGGCCGTCGGAAATTTTCCGGAAGATGGCGTCTTGCAGGTTGGGCGTGTATTCCCCCTGGCTCACAAACCCAAGCGCTTCCACGCGATCGCCCAATTGCAACGGCTCGCGCGATTTTGTCTGCACCTGCACGCCCTGCTCGCCCTCTTGCAGATACATTTCCCGGCCCGGATCAAAATAGATGACCGTGCCGGCGACTTTGACCCGGTGACCGTATGCCTCCTGCGGGGCGAATTGCAGCAAGCTGCCGATGGGGCGTGACGCGACGGCGAACGGATCTTGCGGCGCCGGCAATTCCACCACCAGATCTTCCGGACGCGGCACCATCAGGCGGATGGCGAACAACTGGCGTTGATGATTGAATTCGGTGGAACAAACACCCCGTACCCGCACCGTGCTGTCCAAAAGCTCTTCGGCAGATTTCCCCGGCAGTTGCTTGACGTACACCGAAAGCCGCCCGCCGCCGGTGGCGATCTCGATCAGGTAATGTTGCGACGGTTCATGGAGTTGGATGGACCGGACCACGCCGCTGATCTCGACCAGCTGGCTGTCTTCCTTGCCGCTGGCAAGCTGTTCATAAGTCACCGGAATCGGCACGGGCAACGGC
>DASZCA010000280.1:0-6977 GCA_035943555.1 Verrucomicrobiia bacterium | reverse complement strand
CGCGTCCCCCATTTGTACCCAACACTGGTGACAAGCCAAACCGCGGGGATGTGTTAACCTTTTGGCGTTGGAAGTAGTGCCTCCAACAAAATATTTAGAATGTTGTTCTTATTGAGCCCGGAGTAGTGTCCGGGCTCTTTTTTTTTTAAGAGAGCGGTCTTTTGGTCTTTGTTCCTGTAAAACTGGTACATCCATCGTTCTTGGGCGGGCGACGTAAAAGATGAGGATGTGGTGGGCGGTTGCAAGGCTCCTAATATTGTCCTCCCTGCCGGACAAGGGGCGGCAGACGGTTCGGATTTCTACTTGAGAACGGAACGGTTTAAGCTAGTGTTGCAAGGATATGTCTGCCATGGCTGATCCTATCGCTAAGGCCAATGCCGCGCTGTCGGAATTGATCGCGGCGACGCCACCGCCGAAACGGCGCGGGACCTTGCTCATCGTGGATGACGAAGAGGGGCCGCGGATGTCGTTGCGCGTGATCTTCAAGGATAATTTTGACCTGCTCATGGCCGAGGACGGCCCCACCGCTATCGAACTTGCGCAGAAACATGACATCGATGTGGCGATTTTGGACATCCGCATGGCGGGCATGTCAGGCATCGAGGTGCTGGAACGTTTGCGTTTCGTGCGGCCGGAGATCGAGGCGATCATGATCACGGCGTTCGAGACGACTGATACGATCCGCCAGGCGCTGCGTTTGCGCGCCTGTGATTACATCAACAAGCCTTTCGACATCGCCACCATCCGCGGAGCGGTAAGCGCGGCGATGCAGCGGCGCATGCTCGAGAGCGAGATCCACACGAGCGCAGAAAAAGTCCATGAACTGCTCGGCGAACTGCAAAACCAGAAGGTGGAAGAGCAGATTGCCAAGACACGCGGCGACATCTACGCGAGCATCATCCACGATATCAACGGCCCGTTGACGGTCGTCTCCGGCTTCATCCAGTTGTTGAACAAAAAGTTGAATCGCGCCTCACGTCTCGAGTTGGAAGACTTGGAGTTCATCAAGGAACGCATGGTGATCATCGAGCGGCAGGTGGGTAACTGCATCGAGATTTCCCGCCGCTATCTGGGCTTTCTGCGGCAACAGGCCGGGGACGCCGCGCCGACGGGCGTGCATCAATTGATGAGCGATCTCGAACAGCTCGTGCGTGTGCATCCGAGCATCCACGAAAATGATTTCCACGTGACACAGCCTGCCGAGGACATCGCCGTGAAGATCAATGGCACGGATGTCATCCAGATTTTGTTGAACCTGGTGGTCAATGCCTTTCAATGCTCCTCGCAACCGCATCGCGTCGAAGTGGGTGCGGAGATCCTGCATACGCCATTAAATCTTACGGAATACAAGGACGGCCCGGCGGACCGTTTCCTCAATGTCGAAGGCCTCGCCAACGCCGTGCCGATCGTGAAATTTTGGGTGCGCGACACCGGTCCCGGCATCCCGGCGGAAGTATTGCCGAAAATTTTTCAACCCTACTTTACCACCAAGGGCCCGCGCCAGGGCACCGGTCTCGGCCTGAACATCGTCCAGCGTTTGATCAAGGAAGGCGAAGGCGCCCTGCATTGCCAGACGCGCTCCGGCGAGGGTACCACTTTCACCGTTTATCTGGCGGGAACAGAAATCACGCGGTCGTAAATTTTTTCCGACGGCATCATGTGATCAACGGACCAACCCCGGTGCGCCCGTGTAAAGCCAGAAATATGCGGCCACGCCCCCGACGATGCTCGCATCCATCGTAACGTCTGCGGTCACGGCCAGCGGCGTCAGCGCCGCCCGTTCATACCCACCGACGTTATCGGCATAAACCGGCAGTTGATATTCCTCCGCACCATCTGGAAAGTAGATGGCGAATGATGTCGTGTTAGTCGTGCTGACCACGAATGGCCGGGCCGGCGCATTGCTTCCGCCGATGACAAATTGATGGAGCAACGGCAGCGCGGCAAAGTTGTTCGTCAGACCGGGACTGGCAAAGCGCGGCGCATGCTTTTCCCGGAGGCGGTCCAGGTTCTGATTCAAAAAGTAGGCGCGGGTACGGAGGGTGCTATGACGGCCGGAGCGTTCATCGTAGACGACGAGGAAATCTTTCCGCACCCCGGCGTCGAACACGCGCAGGTTGGCCGGGGTCGCCGGCTCGTTCCATTCGTCCAGTGCGCTTTCTGTCCACAGTTTTTGCGTGAGGCAGCCGCCCGTCAGCAGCGGCAGCAACAGTAACACCAAGGTTTGCAACTTTCGTCGCATGCCAGCATCCTGCGATGAAGGCCCGGGATTGCAAGGCCAAACCGCCGCCCGCTTGACAAATTTCCCCGTTCAATGCATAGCAAGGCATGCGCTTTGGAATTTGCATCGCCCTGACGCTGGCTCTCGTCTTGCCCGCCGTCCATGCGGATGAGAAAATCGCCCTCCTTCCGGCCGGCAAAGTGACCTACACCAACATCACCGTCACCACTGTCAGCGCCACCGATGTCTATTTCACCTACTCCGGCGGCATGGGCAATGCCAAGCTCAAAGACCTCTCCTCCGATCTCCAGCAACATTTCAAATATGACGCCAAAAAAGCCAAGGCAGTTGAAGACAAGCAGGCCGAGAACCAGTTGAAATATCACGACCAGTTGCTGCATCAACCGCCGCCGCCCGACATGACACGCGTCCCCGCCGCGCCTGCCGCCCCGCCGGAACCGGTGTGGCATCGCAACCTGATTTATCTGCTACAAAAGGCGGGAACGGAAAACAAACTCGTGCTGCTGGATTTCACCGGTTCTGACTGGAGCCCCTGGTGCATCAAGTTCGACCAGGAAACCCTCGGCTCCGCCAAATTCGCCGCCTATGCCAATGCCAAGCTCGACTTTGTGAAGGTTGATTTTCCCCGGCAAACACCGCAGTCCGACGACCTCAAACGCGCCAACGTCGGCCTCGCCGATTTTTTCAAGATTGTGAATTATCCCACCTGCATCCTGCTCGATCCCTCCGGCAGGGAACTCGGCCGCCAGACCGGCTACCTCCCGGGCGGACCGGACGTGTTCATCAGCGAACTCGAAGGATTTGTCCGTAAATAAAATCACCCCTCCGGATTATCCAGCAACTCTTGCAAGCGAGCTTTTAAAACCGGCGGCACGCGTTCCCGCCAGCTCGCATCCACCAAGCCCACGTCCATCAGATCACGCAGATGCACCCGGTCTTTGTCACGAAATGAAGTGAGCTTCATCCGTACTAACGCATCGAGTGACAGCAGGCGAAAAGTTTCGGTGTCTTCGGCTTCAGAAACGTCCGGCACCGGCGCCACATAATCGGCACGCACTTTTTCAGCGGCGAAAACAATATGCACCGCGTCACGCGCCTTCGCGTCCGGGCCGTCGAGAAACATGTCGATGCTCGCGGCGTGACGATAAACAAACCCCGCTGCCTCCAAAGCCACCTTTGCCGCCGGCAGATCTGCCCGGCGCAACACGATGTCCACATCCTGCGTGTTGCGCACGGCGGCTTCATCCACGCGCGAAACCCAGGCCGCCACCGCGTTGCCGCCCGCCACCGCATAGGCCACGCCCGCATTGTCCAAAGCCTGCGCCGCACGCAGCAACCGCCGCCGGACATTTTCCACGGCGTTGCTCATGCGTTCCCAGGAAACTTCGGCATATATGGCGGTGGCCATGATTACATTTTAATTCCCCAAATACTCGCGCGGATCCGTCACCTTGCCCGTCAATGCGCTCGCCGCCACCGTCGCCGGTGACGCCAAAAACACCTTCGATTCCTTGTCGCCCATGCGACCGGGGAAATTCCGGTTCGTCGCGCTGATGCAATTGATGCCGGACTTGTTGATGCGGCCGAACGTGTCCACCGGCCCGCCCAGGCACGCGGCGCAACCGGCGTTCTCCGTCATCTGCACGCCCGCGTTCACCATCACGTCCCAGATTGTTTCATTGCCCCAATACGTCGTTTGCAGATCGCGCACGATATCCGGCGTCGCCGGCACGCCGAAAGTGTCGATGACCACCTTCTTGCCGCGCAACACGCGCGCGAACTCGACGAAATCGCTCGTCTTCCCGCCCGTGCAGGAACCCACATACGCGCGGTCGAGCTTCGTGCCGCTCATGTCCTTCGCTTTCTTGCGCTGGCCCGGATCCGGATGGCACGCCACCGTCGGCTCGAGCTGGCTCAAGTCCACCACGAGTTCGTACACGAACTTCTCATTCTTGTCGCGGGCCACCGGTTCGTAAGTCGACTTCGTGCCGTTCAATTTCACACGCGCATCCACGTATTCCGCCGTGCGCGTATCATATTCAAAAATGCCGTTCTTGCCGCCCGCCTCGATCGCCATGTTCGCGATCGTCATGCGGTCGTCCATGCTCAGGCTCGCGATGCCTTCGCCGTCGAACTGCATCGCGCGGTACGTCGCGCCGTCAAAACCGATCTCGCCGATGCAATGCAGGATGATGTCCTTCGCCATCACGCCCGGCTGCAACTTGCCTTCCAGGCGGAAATGCATCGTCTCCGGCACCTTCAGCAACAGCTTGCCCGTGCCCATCACGAAACCCGCGTCCGTGTTGCCGATGCCCGTCGCGAACTGGTTGAACGCCCCCGCCATGCACGTGTGCGAATCCGTGCCGAACAGCACCTCGCCCGGACGCGTATGACCCTTCGCCGGCAACGCCGCGTGACACACGCCCGCGTAGCGCGAACCGTACTGGCGCTTCGTATTGCCCTTCGCCACGTCGAACACCCAATGCCCGTTCGGGTCATCGATCACGTCATAGAAATACGGCAGACCCTGTTCCTTCGAAAAATCGCGCAGGATGTCCACGTTACGGTTGGACTTCGAATCGGCGGTGAAAATGTAATGGTCGGGAATGATCACGATCTTGTTCTTGTCCCAGACCTTCGCGTCCTTGCCGAATTCGCGTTTAAACACGCCGATCGTGCCGGGGCCGCACACATCATGCGTCATCAGCACGTCTGCGTTCACCCAGATATTGTCGCCGGCCTGCACGCTGGCCTTGCCGGACGCGCGCGCGAGGAGTTTTTCTGTCAACGTCATAGTCTGAAGAGCATACCGGAAGACCGGTCTTTATTCAACCATGCAAACAAGTGGCCCCGTCCGGCCCGCTCGCCGCCACCCCTCAAAATTTTCGCTTGGGAAATCATGGGATATCACAGGGCTTCCTTGGTCACACCCGAAGGAGCGCGGGCGGCCCGCCCGCAAGTTGACTGCTGGCTGCCACACCCTGCTTGAGTGGGAAACCCCGGACGCCTTGCGCCCCCAAGTCTCGCGCCAGCGTCCTGGAGTGCGCCAGTCCTCTGGCGCTTTCGCCTGCAACCAACGCCTGCAAACCGGCAGCAATCGTCCGCCCATTCGCCGAAACAACGTCAATCACCAACCCCGTATCGGAAATCTCCCCAGTTTGATTTGGTTTAATTTGGCTTAATTCTGTCGAATTCATTGGCTTTTTTTAAATTTGAAAGCTCAGATTTGCCATCCTGTGCCGCTCTCATCTGGTTGAATTTACTCGGATTCAACCGGAGCGCGGGCGGCCCGCCCGCGTGTCTTTGACAGCCCGTCCGAGCATCATCTTCTCGCATCAAACCACTCATTATGTTAGTTTTAAACATAAAACATGCACAAAAATACTATCTTAGTTAGGTTTTGTCAAGAAATGGCTGCGCCTTTCATCCGTTGATCCCCGGGCGGCCATTCAATACTTTCTGAACTCCCCAAGATCCGCCCATAAAGCCCAATCCGCCCTATAAGTCCTCCTCACGCCACCTGCCTAACCCTTAATCTGGTGGGGCAGAGCTGCCGAAAAGGGGTCAAAAAGGGGTCAGTCCCGGTATTTACACCAAGTTGCCATTCCTCTACACTTTTCCCATGCCCCGCCAGCTGCGCATCGAATATCCCGGCGCCATCTACCACGTCATGAACCGCGGCGACCGCCGCGAACCCGTCTTCTTGGATGACGCCGATAATGAATGCTTCCTCAAAACCCTCGGCGAAGCCTGCCTTAAGACCGATTGGCAGATCCACGCCTATTGCCTCATGGGCAACCATTTTCATCTCGTGCTGGAAACGCCCGCCGCCAATCTCGTCGCCGGCATGCGCTGGTTCCTCGGCACCTATACCGCCCGGTTCAACCGCCGCCATAAGTTCTTCGGCCACCTCTTCAGCGGACGCTACAAATCCCTCATCGTCGATGGCAGCGGCAACGGCTACCTCCGCACCGTCTGCGATTATGTGCATCTCAATCCCGCCCGCGCCCGGCTGGTATCACCAGCAAAACCCTTGGGCGGCTACCGTTGGAGCAGTTGGCCGGAATATCTCAAGGCGCCCTCCCGTCGCCCGCTTTGGTTAAGGACAGACCGCTTGCTGGGTGCATACCATATCCCTAAAGACAGCCCGGCTGGCCGCGCCGAATTGGAAAATGATCTGGAACGCCGCCGTGCCCATGAGGACGACGGGAACTTTAAAGGCATCCGCCGTGGCTGGTGTCTTGGCTCGGAAACCTTCCGGGCTGAACTGGTCGCCGCCGCCGAAACCCTGGCTGGCGAGCATCACTCTGACTTGAGATCACCCGAGATGACCGAAGAAAAAGCCTGCCGCCTCCTGCAGGCGGAGCTAGAACAGTTGAACTGCACCCGGGCAGAATTGGCCCGCTGGCCCAAGAGCGATGCCCGAAAAATTCGGATTGCCCGGCGGTTGCGGCAGGAAACGGCCGTCACCTTGAAATGGCTCGCCGAAGAATTGCTCATGGGAAATATTACCCATGTCGCCAATTGTTTACGGCGAAAAGAAAAGAAAAGAAATGACGCCAAACGGTCAAATTAGTGTAAATACCGGGACTGACCCGAATGGCCCTTAGTTAAGGCCTCGATAATTACGTGGTCGGCCTTTCCAGTATCTGCTGCGGTGGGAGATTTCGACGAACTGGCGGCGCGGTTGGTTGAGCAAGGGGTAAGGTTTGGGCCGGCGTTTGACGGCGCGCGG
>DASZCA010000279.1:0-9987 GCA_035943555.1 Verrucomicrobiia bacterium | reverse complement strand
CAAGGCTGCCTGTTCTTTTGCTATTGGCCCCCAAGTCGGATTGGGATCATAAAATAACGCCTGCGCCTCGGCTACGCTTCCCGCGATAAAAACGCGCCACATTCATCTTCCTCGCTTTTCCACCTTTTCCGCCTCTGCGATTTTCCGCGCCTCCGCGTTTCTCAGCTTTCCCCGCCATTCGAAAATTGACACTTAGAGTCTGCGTTAAAATTTAATTTTCTTTGTAATCATCAGAACTGGCGATGTTCAAACCGCCGGGGCTTTGCGATTGTTGCCAGCGTTAACCCCACCGGAAAGTTGCCGCCAGGCCTGCTGGCGGCGTGCCGTCTTTCCGCCCAACCAACCAACATAGCACAATGAATCCAAATACAATTCGGTCAGTTCATCGCCCGTTATCCCCCCGGTTGTTCTGCGCCGCTTTCGGCATCGCCACTCTCCTGTTGACGGGTCGTGACGCCCGCGCCGCCTTCGGCGCCACCGCCAGCGGCGGCGGCTACATCGTCAATAACGGTGCCAATCTCGTATTCACCGTCGATTCCGCCGGTGATATGAGTTCCTGCAAATATAAGGGCACGGAACTCAACGACACCGGCAAGGCCTCGGGCATCGCATCAGGATTGGGCGCGTCCTCGGTCACCGCCACGACCAGCGGCAACGTCATCGTCATCAAATGCGTTTCCACCGCCGCCGAGTTCGGCAACATGACGCACTACTACATCGCCAGCAACGGCGTGGACAACATCTACATGGCCACCTATCCCACGATGGAACCGACGGTGGGGGAACTGCGCTACATTTTCCGCGGCCAATTTAACGTCCTCCCCAATGGCCCGGCCGATTCCAACAACAATGGCAACACGGGCGCGATCGAAAGCACCGATGTCTTCGGCCACAGCAACGGCCAGACGACTTCCAAGTATTATGGCAGCGAACGGGCCAAGGATCTGACGGTGAAAGGGGCGACCGGCACCGGCGTGGGCGTCTTCACCGCCTTCGGCAACCGCGAAAGCAGCACCGGCGGACCGTTCGTGCGCGATATCGAAGACCAGGGTGATGGCTCCGGCTCCGACCAGGAAATCTACAACTACATGAACTCCGGCCATCACCTTGATCTCACCATCAATGGCCAGCTCGAAGGTTTTCGCGTGAACGTGTTGCACGGGCCTTACGCGTTTTGCTTCACCACCGGCGGCACGCCCGCCGTGCCGGATATGAGTTTCATTGCCAATCTCGGGTTGACGGGTTACGTCGGCGCTTCCGGTCGCGGTCGCGTCGTCCTCAACGGCATCGCCGGTCGCGACACCAGTTACACCTACACCGTCGGCTTCGCGAACAGCACCGCTCAATATTGGGTGACCGCCTCCGCCGGCAATGGCTCTTGTGAGTGTTACAATATGAAGCCCGGCACCTACACCATGACCTTCTACAAGAACGAACTCAGCGTCTACACGGAAAGCGTCGCCGTCACCGCCGGCAATCCCACCTCGCTCAATACCCGTACCATCACCGCCGACCCCAGCAGCACTGCCACCATCTGGCGTATCGGCAACTGGGATGGCACACCGTTGGAATTTCTCAACGGCGGCAGCCTGATGAGCATGCATCCGTCCGATGTTCGCAACACCCATTGGGGGCCGGTCACGTTCACTGTGGGCAGCAGTTCCACCGGCAGCTTTCCCTCCTGCCAGTTCCGCGGCACCAACAGCCCGACCACGATCCTGTTCAACCTGACATCCGCCCAGGCCGCGGCCGCCCATGCGTTTAACATCGGCATCACCACGGCCTATAATAACGGTCGCCCCAGCGTGACCATCAACGGCCATGCGCTGAGCAATCCCGGCGCCTCGACCCAACCCGGCGACCGCAGCCTGACCACCGGCACCTATCGCGGCAACAACACCACTTTCTCGTGGAGCATTCCCGCCGCCGATTTCGTGACCGGACAAAACACGCTCACCATCACGCCTATCAGCGGCAACAGCGACCTGAGTCCGTGGCTGAGCGCATCGTGGGGTTACGATTGCGTGGAACTGGCGAACTGAAAATCATTTCAAAATGAAAACCATCAAACCTCAAACTGAAATGAAATTCATCACCTCCTGCCTCCTCTTGCTGGCGGTCTTGCTCCTGCCGGCGTCGAGCCGCGCGGCGTTTGGCTTGACGACCACCACCGACCTGTACACGGTGGACACCGGTGCTGGCCTCGTCTTCAGCGTCCGCCGCACGGATCCGTCCAATAACACGCAGGCGGCCGGGGATATCTCCAGCCTCAAGTTCAACGGCGTGGAATACCAGAACCAAACCAAGGGCTCACAGATCGGCGTGGGTCTTGGCGCAGCCACGGTCTCGGTCACAACCTACGGCACGAGCTATATCAAAATCACCGTCAATGCCACCGATGGCGGTATGACGCATTATTACATGGCCAAGAACGGCGACCCGAACGTGTATATGGCGACGTATTTCACCTCGGAGCCGAGCTTGGGCAACGTGCGCTACATCACGCGCATCCCCTATTCGCTGCTGCCCAACGGTCCGGCCCCCTCGGACTTGAGCGGCAACACCGGCGCGATCGAATCCAGCGACGTCTTCGGCATGAGCGACGGCACGACTCGGTCGAAGCATTATTCCAACCACCGCCAGATGGACTGGACTTACACAGGCGCGACGGGCAGCAGCGTGGGTATCTGGATGGTCAAGGGCAACCAGGAAGGCATGTCCGGCGGCCCGTTCTATCGCAGCCTGATCAACCAGGCCAGTTCCGGCGCCGACCAGGAAGTCTATGAGATGGTCAATTACGGCGAGGCCCAGCCGGAGGCGTTTCGGACCAGTGTGCTCAACACGTACACGCTCGTATTCACTACCGGCGGCGCTCCGTCCGTCCCGGACCTCTCCTGGCAAAGCAACCTTGGCTTGATCGGGTACGTGGCTTCCACGGGCCGTGGGAATGTCGTCGGCGTGGGCATCTCCGGGCGCGATACGGCGTATCAATATGTCGTCGGCTTCGCCAACTCGCAGGCGCAATACTGGTGCACCGCCACAAGTTCCGGATCGTATAGTTATTACGGGATGATTCCCGGCACGTATACGCAGACCATCTACAAGGGTGAACTCGCGGTGTGGACCGGCAGCGTCACCGTGACCGCCGGCCAGTCCACCGCGCTGCACACGATCACCATCACCGGCGATCCCAGCAGCACGGCCACGATCTGGCGGATCGGCAATTGGGACGGCACCCCCAATGAATTCCTCAACGGCACCAAGCTCACCACCATGCACCCGCAAGATACGCGCCTGAGCAATTGGGGGCCGGTCACCTACACCGTGGGCAGCAGTTCCACCGGCAGCTTCCCGGCGGCACAGTTCCGCGCCGCGAACAGCCCGACGACGGTCAGTTTCACCCTCACCTCGGCGCAAGCGGCGGCGGCACACACCCTCAAGATCGGCATCACCTGCGCCTACAACAACGGCCGGCCGCAAGCCACGATCAATGGCCACACCCTGAGCAACCCGGCCGCCTCATCACAGCCCGGCACGCGCAGCCTGACCATCGGCAGCTACCGTGAAAACAACACCACGTTTTCGTGGAGCGTGCCGGCGGCGGATTTTGTGACCGGTGCGAACACGCTCACCATCACCCCCATCAGCGGCAACGCCGATCTGGGAACATGGTTGAGCGCGTCCTGGGGCTACGACTGCGTGGAACTGGATAACTGAAAATCAACCGGCAAAATAACCACCGGCCGCAACGGGCCATCCCCGTTGCGGCCGGCCTGAAAACACAATGCGCAGCAACCATCTGCTTCTGGCCTTGGCTTTCGGCGTTTGCCTCGCTGGCGGCCTCGGCCACTTTTTGGCGACGGGGGGAAAAAAGGTCGCTGAAGCTCCGGCGCTGGCCTCGCCTTTTCATGCGCCGGTAAAAACTGTCGCCCACGCGGAAACTGTTCCGGTGGCTGATGCGCCGCCGACGACTGACGCTGAAAAATTTCAGGCCTTGCTCGCCGCCGACCCGGCGGATGTGGACGGACAGGCTGCCGGCTTGCTGGACGAACTTTGCCGCGCCGGTAAATTTGAAGCTGCCTTCAAACTCGTCGGGGAAGCCCCGGCGGAACTGCACGCAGAATTTTTTGAGATCATTTTCAGCCGCTGGGCGCAGGCCCGCCCGCAGGATGCCGTTCAGGCGCTTGCGGCCATCACGGATGCCACGGAGCACAGCGCGGCCTTGCGCGCCGCCGCCGACAGCTGGAATCTCAACGGCGCGGGCGGACTGGCAACGTATGCCATCGGCTTGCCGGCGGGCAAGGATCGCGATTATGCCCTCGGTCTGGCACTGGATAATTGGAGTTTGCAGGATCCCACCGCCTTGGCCACCTGGCTGAACACGTTACCGCCCGGCGAGGAATTCGATTACGGCGCCGCCATGATGATTGCCCGTACCGATGGCGCCAACCGCACCCCTGAACTTGCCCTGAAATGGGTTGAGAATATCAATGCTCCCTCTGTTAGATACGATTCCTTTCTCCGCGTCCTGGCCGAATGGAAACAGACCGACCCTGCTGCCGCCCAACAATATGTCGCCAACGCCCCTTGGCTGGAACAATCCCAGCGCCAAGCCGCTACCGCCTACCTGTCCACCACCCGTCAAGACACACCCCAAGAATGACTTGCGCTTGCCTCATCAAATCCGGTGTTTTCCAGTTAATTCCCCTAATTATTCTCATTTCCACAACAAATCCCTGCCCCTTCAACCATATGGCCTCAAACCAGTTACAAAGACAGACCTACAATAGTTGTTGCTATTCCCCCGAAACCTGTCAAGTTTACCACGTCTGATAGATGGCTTATCTCTCAAGACATGGTGAATCTTCAAGTGAACTAGTTTCAGTGATGATTTGAAATCCGAATGAACGGAAACAGTCTCGTAGCAGCAAAGAACAGTCTAGGACAGTATAACATCACATGAGCAACAAACTATTCGTCGGGAATCTTTCCTTCGACACCTCTGAAAACGACCTGCAGGACGCGTTTGCCGCGTTCGGCACCGTCACCGAAACCAACCTTATGATGGATCGCATGACCAACCGCCCCCGCGGCTTTGGTTTCGTGACCATGGCGTCCGCCGAAGAAGCCCAAAAGGCTATCGACGGTTTGAACGGCCAGCAATTGGGCGGTCGCGCCCTCACTGTTAACGTCGCCCGTCCGCGCGAAGAACGTCCCGCCGGTGGCGGTGGCGGTCGCCGCGAATTCGGCGGTGGCGGCGGTGGTGGTGGTCGTCGCGAAGGCGGCGGCGGTGGCGGCCGTGGCCGTTACTAAGCGAAGATTGGTTTCTACCAATTGACATTTCTGGCGGGGTTCGGGTGAACCGAACCCCGCCTTTTTTATTTTTATTTTTCCCTGATGAAAGAACACATTGAAGTAGAAGGTTGCGTGAAAGTCGTCCTCCCCGGCACCATGTTCCGGGTCGAGCTCGATAACAAGCACCTCGTCCTTGCCACCATCTGTGGCAAGATGCGCAAACGCTGGGTCCGCCTCACCGTCGGCGACCGCGTGAAGATGGAAATTTCCCCCTATGATCTCGACAAAGGCCGCATCACCTGGCGCATCCGTTGAACCGCGCGGGATTTTCAGTGCGGAACTTTATTTCCGCATCTGAATCCTCCGGCTTCCCCTTATCATCTCGGCTTGATTAGCAGTTTCAAGCTGACCGCTGTTTCTAGACCTTTATTTTCCAATTCCTCCGATGCCCACCGCTTGAAGTCACGAAGTGACCCTCGGAAATTAGCCAGACACGCAGTCTGGTTAAGTCATGCAACTAATTTTGTCCTGAAAGGACGACGGAACCTATCCTCTGCCAAGATACGCCTCCCCAATCGACGTACGGCGTTAACGCCGCTTCAACGCACAATCATAAGTAAGCTCCTCACAATTTCATCGCCCCCCCGTAAACGCGTCAGCGTCTTGGAGTGCGCCTGCCCTCTGGCGCTTTCCTGAAGACATGCGCCAATCAACACGCGCAAAAATGGAAAACCAAAAATCTTGCCTCGCCACCGTGGCCGCCCCCCGTTTGGAGTTCCGCCTTTAGGCGGCTCGGCACCACCTTCGACACCGTGCAAAAACCCTTGCCACTCCCTTCTCCATCCGCTTCCATCCTAAAAATCCATCCAAGAAAAAATGAAATCCAAAATCGCTTCGCTTCTCAGCCTGCTGTTGCTGCTTGCCGCCACCGGCTGCGCCACCCACCACGATCATGCCAGTCGCCAAAACGTTCACACCCACGCCCTCGTCGGCTGCTGGCAGGCCCAGGAAGACCCCACCGTGCTGATCTTCAACGATGACGGCACCTTCATCGGCCAGGATTTCAAAAAACAACGCATCTGGGGCAACTGGGTCATCCTGAACAAAACCGAGATCGGTTTCCAATCACTTTATTATTCCGGCACTTATAATCCGCAGTATGCCGAAGTCACCTCCACCGGCATGCGTTACGCCTACACCCCGCGCGCCCCAGGCGGCCCCGGCCCCGGCTTCGCCCATTGCTATCCCATCGATTTCGACATCGCCACCGCCCTCGTCAACCGCTCCTCCCTCAACGAAACCACCGATCACAATTAGCATCGGAATTGGTTTGCACGCTGCTTCGACATCCAACCGCTAACAATCTCTCAAGAACCCCATCGCTCCCGCCAACGCGCAAGCGTCCTGGAGTGCGGCAGTCCCCTGCCGCTTTCCTGACGACAATCGCCAATCAAAACGCGCAACAATGGAAAACTATAAAATCACTTAAATAAAAGAAGCCCCACCTATTACCTAGATGCATCGAAGAAACCCATTCGTGGTAGGGCGCGTCGCTCCGCGCGCGCCGAGAGCGTAGTTAGACTTTCTCCCCCCAGCAATCAGCCACCAACCCGCAGCATTCAAAACGGCGCAAGCTCCCATCAGGCCTCACCCCTCACCCCTTCCAAACTCTCCCCTTTCCCACCCTAACCCCCGCCATCACATTCCGCGTATCCACGATCACCCGCGCCCAATCCGCCAGTTGCTGATAATCCACTGCCTCATGCGCCGTCGAAATCAACACCGCATCAAACTTTGAGATCACTGCCCGGCTCCACTTCACCGACTTCGTCCCCGCCCAATGCGGATGTTCCCGCGTCGGCTTGATCACCGGCACAAACGGATCATGGTACGCCACCGTCGCCCCGCGCGCCGCCAGCAGATCCAGCAACTTGTAGCTCGGCGATTCCCTGTCATCCTCCACGTTCGCCTTGTACGCCAGGCCCAGCACCAGCACCAGCGCCCCGCGCAGTTTTTTCTTTTGCGATGCCAGCGCTTTGCCCACCGTCGCCACCACCTTCTCCGGCATCGCACGGTTGATTTCGCCCGCCAGTTCCACGAACCGCGTCTCCTGCCCGACCTGCTTCGCCTTCCACGCGAGATAAAACGGATCAATGGGGATGCAATGGCCGCCCAAACCCGGCCCCGGATAAAAAGGCATGAACCCGAACGGCTTCGTCCGCGCCGCCGCGATCACATCCCACACATCGATGTCCATCGCCGCATAAACTCCCTTGAGTTCATTGACCAGCGCGATGTTTACACTGCGAAAAACATTTTCCAAAAGCTTCGCCGCCTCCGCCGTGCGACAGTTCGCCACCGGGATCAAAACCCGGATCGCGCGCGAATACACCTTCACCGCCGCCGTCAAACACGCCGGCGTATAACCACCGATGACCTTGGGAATTTCCGCCACCTTGCTCTTGGGATTGCCCGGATCTTCCCGCTCCGGCGAAAACGCCAGGTGAAAATCCACTCCCGCCTTCAACCCTGATCCGCGCTCTAATACCGCGCGCAATTCATTCTCCGTCGTCCCCGGATACGTCGTGGACTCCAACACCACCAACTGCCCGCGCTGCAGATACGGCGCAATGCTGCGTCCCGTCTGCAACACATATGAAAGATCCGGCGCCCGGTTCTTCTTCAACGGCGTCGGCACGCAAATCAGGATGGCCTCAATCTTATCCCCGTAGCAGCCGACGTAAGGAGGCTCAGAAATGGTTTTGGACTGGGCGCCCACACCCGCGATCCCCGCAAAATCCGTCGATGCCAAAAAATTTTCCGCCTCCACGAACTTTTTGATCTCTCCCGCATCGATGTGCTTGATATAACTGCGCCCCGCATTCAACGCGCGCACCTTTTTAGAATCAATATCCAACCCCAACACGCGCACCCCGCTGCGCGCAAATTGCAGGCACAGCGGCAGTCCGACGTAACCCAGTCCAATGATGGCGATATTCATGCTGCTCCAACCAGCTTGCCGCACTCCTCCATTTCGCAAAAGAAGTTTCTCACAATGGCCAAACGGCTCTGCCAATGGGCGGCGGCTATGTCTGGAGCAAGGGACCAGCCGCAGCGTACGATTCAACCCGATGGCTTACAAATCACTCGCCAAACATATCTGCGTCATGGACTGCGGCGGGAAGCGCAGCGCCACGCCGCTTTCGAACGTGCCGAAAGGAATCTCCGCCTCAACGCTGTCGTCCGCACCAAGATGGAACGCCGGGTACCGCCCCGACAGGTTCGTTTCTCCTTCTCAATCCCCTTTCCGTCCGGCAACCTCCCCGCATGCGCATCCTCATTGCCACCGTCACCGCCGGTGGCGGCCACATCGCCGCCGCCGCCGCCCTCGAGGAAGCTTGGCGCGCCCTGCGCCCGGATGATGCCATCGAACGCCTCGACCTCATCAAGTTTTTCTCCCCCATCCACAAAAAAGTCCACGAGGACGGCTACGTCAAACTCATCGAACTCGCCCCGGAACTCTGGGGCATGATCTTCGGCAAGACCGATAATACCAAGGTCGCCCGCGCCATGAGCAAGTTGCGCCGCGCCTTCCCCAGCAACTCGCGCAGCAAATTCATCAAACACCTCAAGCAGTTCAAGCCGGATGTCGTCCTCTGCACACACTATCTCCCGCTGGAAACCCTTGGCCTGTTACGTCTCAAAGAGAAGACGCCCCAACCGCTCATTGTCAGCATCGTCACCGATTTCGAAGCGCACGCCCTGTGGATGGATGATTGCGTGGACCTCTATTGCGTCGCCACCGAAGGCACCAAGGCCCGCCTCGTCGCGCGCGGTGCGAAGTCAGATCACATCGTCCCCACTGGCATCCCCATCGCCGGCAAGTTCCTTTCCAAGCCCGACCCCAAAGCCGTCCGCAAACAGTACGGCCTGCGCGATGACCAACCCGTTCTTCTCGTTCTCGGCGGCGGTTTCGGCATGGGCCCTGTCGCAGAAATCCTGCATGAACTCGACAAGGTTGAAGGCCAGTTCCAGACCATCGTCGTCGCCGGTCGCAACGAAAAACTCCGCCGCGAGCTCGCCATCCACAATCGCAAGCATCCCACGCATGTCCTCGGTTTCGCCACCAACATGCACGAACTCATGGCCGTGGCGGACCTCATCATCACCAAGCCCGGCGGCCTCACCTCGTCCGAGGCGCTGGCCATGGGCAAACCGTTGTTCATCCTGAATCCCATTCCCGGCCAGGAAGCGGCCAATAGTGATTTCCTCCTCGAACACGGCGCCGCCACCAAGGCCAACCGCATTGAAGACCTGCCCTTCCGCGTCAGCCAGTTGCTCGGCTCGAAAAAACTTTCTGAGATGGCCAAGGCCGCAAAATCTCTCGGTCGCCCGCAATCCGCCGCCGCCGTGTGTAAGGAAGTCCTCGCCCGCACGACCAACAAAAAATGAAATGCACCCCTCATCAGGCTGAAGCTATCGCCGTCTGCACCTACTGCGGACGTGCCCTCTGCCCTGATTGCGCCAAACCGACCGTCTCGCAACGCCTGACCTGCTCGGACAACTGTGCCACCTTGCTTTCTCGCAACGACCAGGCCTTGCAACTCCTCCTGCACAAGCACCTCCAAGGCGCACGTATGAACGCCATCTTTTACATGCTGTGTGGTGTGCTGTCGGTGGGCGGCGCGATTG
>DASZCA010000278.1:0-9860 GCA_035943555.1 Verrucomicrobiia bacterium | reverse complement strand
TGGCGCACTCCAGGACGCTTCGCGAGGGTTGGGCGCGGTGGGTGAGTGGAAAGGATCAGCACCACGAAAGGACTGGGATATCCCACGATTTACCAAGAGAAATTTTGCGGGAGGGGTCGCTTTTCGAGGCTTCAAAATTTGAAAAAAGACCAATGAAAACGCGAAAATTAAGCCAAATCAGACCAAATAAAAGCGGCGGCATTTATGATACCCGATTTATGATCAACGGGCGCAAACGGGAAACCGGGCCGGTGTTACAATCTGAGCTTTTGCAGCAGGGCGGTAGCTGGGGCGTAGTTGTGGCGGGCGGCGGCTTCGAGGCAGCGTTGGGCGCCGGCATCATCGCCGAAAGCGTGGTAGAAAACACCCAAGTTGTAGCTGGCGAGGAAGCTGCCGGAGCCGTGGACGCTTTTGTATTTGTCCGTCTCGCCGAGGGCGAGGCTGCGGCGGAAACTAGTTTCGATCTTCGGGAGGTCGCCGATGTTCTGGGCGGGGTTGCTGCCAACGTAGCGCATGTAGAACAAGCCGCAGACGTGGTGAAAATCCGGGAAATCCGTGAGCCACGCTTCCGAGGAACGGATGGCTTCAAGACCGGCGGCATATTGCTTCAACTCCATCGCGACGTACAGGAAATCCACGATGACGTTCGGTGCGAACGGGTCGCCGGGCCGCATATAAGTGCGGGCGGTTTGCAGCGAGACAAAGGCGTTCTGCGGCTGGCCGAGCGTGGTAAGCTCAAGCGCGAGTTGAAAATGGAGGTAGGCGTTGCGGGGGTCCTGGGCGATCTCGGCCTGCAAGAGGGAGACGTTACGGTCCGACTTCTTGGTCTCAAGGTAGCCATCGTGCGCGACGTCGCCGCGCAAGTTGACACGGGGCAGATCGGAGACGATCTGTTCGTGGATGCGGCCGGCAAAACGGGCACCACGCGGAAACAGACGGGAAACAAACGTGCTGGAGCGCTGGGTCTGGCCCTGATGTTTGAAATCGCTGACGATCTTCAGCCGGCCGATCTGCCGTTCGCCAGAAATGAAATCGCGAATCTCGCGGGCAAGCGGTTCGCTGATGGTTTCATCGGCATCGAGCACGAGAACCCAATCGCCGGTGGCGTGCGCGAGGGAAGCGTTGCGGGCCGCCGCGAAATCGCCGATCCAATCGAAGTGCGTGACCTTGGCGCCAAATTCTTGCGCGATCTTGACGGTGTCATCCGTGGAACCGGTGTCGGTGATGATGATCTCATCCGCCACGCCGCGCACGCTGGCGAGGCAGCGGGCGAGGCAGCGGGCCTCGTTCTTCACGATCATGGCGAGGGAGAGTTTCATGGTTCAACAATAGACGGTCAACGCCTGCACAAGGGGTTGAAAGCGGTTGTAATTAAGAACTTTTTCGATGTAAGTGGCGTTGAGCGTCTTGCCCTCGGGCACGAGCAGCAGGCCATTGGGGGTGTAGATGCCGGTGGCGAGCACCATGCCGGGGCGCAATTCGTTCAGATTGATCTGACGTTCGCGGCGCGGGACCTGGGCCATGGTCTGGGCCTGCAAAAAGATTCGGACGGCGATCGGATCAAACGCGGTGTCGGCGCCGTTCTTGATCTTCTCGATGGCGGCGGCATCGTTGATCGGATAGGAGGCGAAGGCGGCGGGAACCGCGAGCAACCGCGCGAGCCAAGGGATGTTTTCACCGACACGCTGGTCGGGATAACCGCGACCATCGAGCCGTTCGTGGTGGCCGCGGATGATATGGCCGACCTGATCCAACTGGCTGACGAAGGCGGCGAGTTCCTGGCCGAGGATCGGGTGCTGCTCGATGAGGGCGCGTTCGGCATCCGGCAGCGAATCGGGATTTTCCTGCCAGCGACGGATGATCTGGCGCGGAATGCCGACGAGACCGATATCGTGCAAGAGCGCGGCGCTCTCGAGCGTGCGCTGCTCATCGGGAGAAAGTTTGGCGAGCTGGCCCATGACGCGGGCGAGCTGGTTCACGCGGCGGGCTTGCGTGCCGAGCGAGGGATAGAACGTCTGCATGGTGTGGATGCAGAGTTCGAGGGAGCGGAACAGATTGGTCTCGAGCGCGGTGTTCAGTTCGCCGAGCTTGGAGTTCTGCTGCGACGTGAGTTGCAACTGCTGTTCCAGCGAGCGGTTGAGGTCCACGAGTTGGGCGTTCATGGACTGCGTCGAGGCCTGCAAGTGGGCGTTCTGGCAGATGAGCTGGTAACGCTGGACGGCATTCTTGACGGTGGCGATGAATTCCTCGTGCAGCCACGGTTTGATGATGAAACGAAAAATCTCCCCCTTGTTGATGGCGGCAATGACGGTATCGAGATTCAACACGGCGGTGGCGAGCACGCGCGTGGCGAAAGGTTGAATCTGACGCGCCTGCGCGAGCAGTTCCAAGCCGGTGAGCTCGGGCATCAACTGGTCGGAGATGATGACGGCGAATTTGCGGCGACGGAGTTCGGCAAGGGCATCGAGCGGGGAATTGCAGGCGACGGCCTCGTAGCCGGCGCGACGCAGGGTCTCGTGGAGGGCGGAGAGAAAAATCTTCTCATCATCCACGACCAGAATCGGGTCAGTGGAGTGCGGGATTTCGTCCGGAGGGTTCATGCGCCATCCGGTTGGAAATCAGGCGGCAAGCAGATGGTTGCCGACCTGGCCATAGGAATGGCGGAGCCGCTTGATGTTTTGGCCGGCGTGGCTGAGTTCCTCGAGCTTGGCCGTGGCTTCGTCCTTGGCCTGCTGGAGCATGGCCGAGTTGTTCCGGGTGAGCTGGATGAGTTCCTGGATATAAACCTGGATGTGCCGTTCCTTTTCAACGGGATTGAAACCGGCGAGCTGCCATTCAGCGCGGGCCTCCTGGATGAGACGGACGATGAGGGTCTGAAAATCTTTGATGGCGAGCTGGCAATCGGCAAGCAGATCCCAGTTGCGGGTACGAATGGCCTTGGCCTCGGCGCGGGCCAGCCGGTGCCAGTCGCGATAGGCGTTGAGCAATTCGTTCTCGGCGTTCATGCAGCGAGGCGCGGGGACGTGAGACGGTTGGTTTCGGTGGTGACGGCGGCGGAAGGATCCGCCTCCTCCTTGGCCAGCATGGCGAACCAGGCATCGCGCAACTCCTTGAGCATGGGGATGACTTCGCGGACGCCGAGGGGAGTCTTTTTGACGTTGCTCTCGGTAAGGCGCTGGTCGAAATATTGGTACAGGTTGCGCAAGGTCTCGGCGAGCTGGCCACCGGCGGCAAGGTCGAGCGAGCCGTTGAGTTCGCGGATGATGTCCAGCGCCTTGGTGAGGTTGTTATGCACCGTCAGGTTGCGCTCGGCGAAATCCGGGGATTCAAAACCGATCAGCGCACAGTCCAGGGACTTGAGCGCGCCATCAAACAACATCAGCACGAGCTGTCCAGGCGGGGCGGTCTGGGTGGCGACCTGGCGGTATGACTTGAACGGGTTGGCGGCGTGCATGGTTCTCATGGCAGGGCGCGTCAGAGTTTATCGGCGAGGAACCCGGCGAGCTTGTTCAGATCCTGGTCTGAAGGGTAGCTGCCATCCGCCACCAGGGCGCTGGCGCGGGCGATCTTTTCCGGACGCGAACTGGGCGTCTGGTTTTGGGCCGACTTGAAAGCGGCCGTGGTGTCGAGCGAGTCAGGCGTGGCGGCAGGGGTCGTGGGCGCCGCCGGACGCGTGGTGGCCGGACGAATGGGGATTTCCGAACTGTAGCCGTTAATGAAATCTACTGGCATATTTTTAGTTTGCCGGGACCAGCGGGTTAATACCCACTTGTCCCAGTCAAATTGGTCATCGGATGATTTCATGACACCTTAAGGACTATTTTTACCTTTCCGGCAGGGTATCCAGCAGGGTAGCGGCCGAATACCGCCCAAACAGACGGGGTGAAGTGGTCATGGCCCAATTTTTGGCCGTAAGGAAGGGTATTCCGGACTTTTCCGCCTCAAAATGATCGGCGGCCTGCTGGACTTCCGGGCGGGAAGCGTCAAACAGCTCGTCCGCCGACCAGATGACCTGGCCGGTCCGGACATCCACGAGTTTGAACCGCCAGCCGACCGCCAGCGGGCTATAAGCGCGGTAGGTGGTCAATTCGGCGAACAAGACGCCGTCGCAATCGTATTCCCGCCGCAGATAGGCGAAGAAATCCGGCGGCAGCACTTCTCTGCCCGTCCAGGTGGAGCGACCCATGCGCTGGCTCAGGTGGCTGGCATCCACCGGGATGGCCTCGAAGCGTTTGGTTTTGACGATCTGCTCCCATAGGACGGGATCAAGGGCTTCACAGCCCTCCGGCAGGTCATGATCGCCCGCCGCCGGAGCGATGGGCAATATGGCCACGCGCCGGAAATCGAGCGATAATTTGTTGGGGTAGACGAAGACGTTGTCCGGGCGGAAATCGCGGCGGAACACGGTCGTATGCAGCGGAGCAGTCTGGCAGCCGGCTACCACAGCGCCCAAGGCGATGAGACAGGCCGATCCGACAACGCGCCAGCTCTTTTCCCGCCGACGAACGATGTCGCCGGCCGGAGAGGCACGGAAGTTCATTGATATCCTTACAGGGTCCCGTTGGCAACTTGCTGATTGAGGGCCGTCAACTCCTGCTGTAACTGTGCCTGCGCCGTTTCCATGTTCTGGAACTCGGTCGTCCAATGGGCGCTATCCGTCGCGATCGTCTTCTCCTGGTTCGCGATCTGCGTGTCGATGCTCTTGCTCTGGGTGGTCAGCGCCGCCTGATGATTGGTAATGGTACCGGAATCCCCGATCGTGTTCGTCAAAAAAGTATCCAACTGGACCCCGAGACCATTGGTGGGGTCGGAAAACAATTTTTGAATGTCCCCCAAGTTGCTGCTAAGCGCATTTGAGAGGGCCGAGGAGTCCAACGTTACAGTGTTGTTTTGGCCGTTAGATGTGATGCCGAGATTGGCCAGCTGGCTAAAGCCGGCGGAAAGCCCGGTGATGGATACCGATGAAAAAATGCTCGTGCGGAGGCTGGTCGCGAGGTTGCCCGCGTCCACGTCGCCTGTCAATGTCCCGGCGGTCACCGCGCCGGTCGAGTCCGTGGTGCTCGCGGCGTTCGTGGTGATGTAGGACTGCACGTTGTTGTAATTGGTCACGAAACTCTGGACGGCGGTCGAGAGCGCCGAAGTATCGCTGCCGACCGTGATGGTCGTGGGATTGGTCGCGGAATTGGTCGCGAGCGCGGTCACGGAAAGACCGGCGATACCGGAGCTACTGCTGTCGATCGTGTTCGACTGGCTCACCAGCGCCGGACCGTTGTTGACCGTGTATTTTAGGTTCGTACCGCTGTTGAGCGTGCCGCCGGCCAGGCCGGTGGCCGTCAGAAAATTGCCCGTCACATCCTGCAGCGAGATACCCACATCGCCCGTCGTATTGTTGGCGATCGCAAAGCGGTTGTTCACCACGTCATAGGAGGCGGTGACACCGGCGGCCGAGCTGTTGATGCGGTCCAGCACGTTTTGCACGGTGTCCGTGCTGGCGTTGTAGCTGATGGCGACGCCATTCACATTGAACTGCCCCGCGCCGCTGCCGCCATCGCTGATCGCCGTGGCGAGGCCGACATTGGAGAGATCTTCGCCCGTGTTCACGCGGCCCAACGTGTCGCCGCTCGTGATGGTACCGGTGTTGTTATTGTAAAGTTTCGCGACCTGCAGGAAGTTGCTGGTATCCGCCGCGCTGCCAAGCTTGATGGCGCTGCTGCTGCTAAGCGTGATCTTGTCCGTGGTGGTGTCGTAGCTGGCGGTAACGGCATTGCTGGTGGCCGCCGCGATCTTGTCAAAAACGGCCTTCATCGAATCGGTGGTCGCGACAGTGACCTGCGCGCCGTTCACCGTGAAGCTGCCGGCCGTGACGGCGGTCGCGAAATTGGCCGCGCCCACCGTGAGAGTGCTGACATCGTTTGTGGCGCTGATGGGCGCGCTGATGTTGCCGGTGCCGGTCAACGAAGCGGCGCTGGCCAGCTGCGAGATGCTGAAACTGAAGGTGCCCGTCATACCGCCGCTGGCCGAGGTGGCCGTGGCCACGGAGGGCGCGGAACTGGTGGCGGTACGGTTGTTATAAATCGTGGGATTTTTCAGCGAATCCACATTGCTCTGCAACTGGCCGAGGTAGCTTTTGATGATGGTCCAGGCAGAATTCTGGTTGTTGATCTTGGTCTGGTTGGCCTGCCAGCCGGTCTCCGGGGACCGTTCGGCCTGGGCAAGCTGGGTGACGAGCGACTGCCAGTCAAAGCCGGAAGCCAGACCAGAGATCGCCAGATTGACACCAGATGAGCTTGCCATAATTTTTTCTTTCTATGTTTCCGTTTTTCTACGGTAAAACCCCGGGCAGCGGTGACCGCCGCCCGGGGAACTTTTTCACCGGTTTTTCCGATCAGTCCTCTTAACCCAAAAGGCGGAGGACGGATTGCGGGGCCGAGTTCGCTTGTGCAAGCATCGCCGTGCCAGATTGGACGAGGATGTTTGCCTTGGCGTAGTTGGTGCTCTCTTGCGCCACGTCCACATCAGTGATGCGACTTTTGGCAGCGGAGAGGTTGTTGCTCAGCGAACCGAGCTGGTCGTTATAATAACCCAGCGATTCAATGTTCGAACCGATGTTCGCGCGGTCAGACGCGAGCTGGTTGATCGCCGCCTTGACGTTCGTCAACGCGCTGGACGCGTTCGAGACGGTGTCAATGGTCGAGCTGGTCGCGGTGGAATAGGTCGTGTTGCCGAGGTCCACACCGACGTTGCTGAAGGAATGACCGTCGCTGTCCGAGGTCACGTTCAGCGTCGCACCGGCGAACAGGCTGACGCCGTTGAAATCCTTGGTCTTCACGTCATTGACGTAAGTGCCGAGGGTGCTGAACTCCTGATTGTACAAGGCGCGGTCGCTGGTCGTCTTGGTGACGTCCTGGGCGAGCACGGAGAGCTCAGACATGCGGTTCAACGCGTCATTCACCTTTTGCAGGTAACCGTCCTGCGTCTGGTTGAAGGAAACGGCGTTGCCCACGTTGCTCTGAGCCGCATTGGTGCGGGAGATCTGAGCATCGAGCTTCATCGACACGGCGAGACCCGCGCTGTCGTCCGCCGGCGAAACGATCTTCGAGCCGGATGACAACCGTGCGAGCGATTTAGCCAACATTGCGCTTGATTGACCAAGCAGGTTGGCGCTGGACATTGCTGATATGTTTGTATTAATGACCATAACTGACTCCTTCCATGAGTCACCCCTTGCGGGGTTTTAGATGTTTTGATACGCGGCATCCCTGCCACGGAGCGGACCTTTGTAAAAGGGCGTCCACCCGGATTATTCCCCCGGCCGTTTGCGGTCGCCGTCACCGTTGTCTTCCAGATCATTACCGGTGAACCACACCGTTAACTTGCGATCTCTCGGACACTTAACCTATCGGCGGACTTCGCAGGGACTTTAACCGAAATAAAACCCTGTGTTTACAAGGGGCAAAGGCTTACCCGAGAAGTTTTAATACAGATTGCGGGAGTGAATTGGCCTGGGCGAGCATGGCCGTGCCCGCCTGGGTCAGGATGTTGTATTTCGCGTAATTCGTGCTTTCTTGGGCCACATCGACATCCGTGATGCGGCTGTTGGCGGCGGAAAGGTTGGTCTTTAAGGAAGTGAGCTGGTCATTATAAAAGCCCAAACTTTCCTCGGTCGTCCCGACTTGGGCACGATACGTCGCCACCCGGTTCAACGCGTCCTTTACCAGGGCCAGCGAAACATTCGCGTCGCCGGCGGTTACCAACCCGTCGTGACCGGTGAATTGCACAAAGGAATAAGCGTCAACCCCGCCAAACGTTGACGTGTTCGCATCCGCGTCCACGGTCACCGGGAGGCTTTTGCCGTCAAACAAAGGCACACCGTTGAACTCAGCAGTGGACATTTTTACCAGGTCGTCTCCCAAGGTCTGGTATTCCACGTTATAATCTGCCCGGTCCTTGTCGGTGATGGTGGGATCCATGGCCTTGACGGTCAGCTCGCTCATGCGGTTCAGCGCATCCCCCACCTTTTGCAGATATCCATCCTGCGTCTGGCTGAAAGAGATGGCATTGCTGATATTGCTTGAAGAGGCGTCGATCCGGCCCATCTCTGCGCCGAGCTTCATGGATACGGCGGTGCCGGCGCTGTCATCCGCCGGCGAAGTGAGCTTCGATCCGGAGGACAGGCGCTGCAATGATTGCGCCATCATTGATGAAGATTGCGCCAGGCGCGTTGATGCCTGCAACGCCTGCAGATTGGTGTTGATGACCATAAGGACTCTTCCGTGAGTCGCCCCCTCCGGGGCATTTGATTTGGCGCGACATCCTTGTCGCGGACGCTGCCATTGAAGGGTGCAACGTCGTTTGCCCTGCCGGCTGGTTTTGGTCGCCGGGCGCCACCGCCAAAATTTGGCAGATTGGAAATTGTTCCGTGGTTGTGATCGGCACGGATAGGGGGTCGGACGCAGGCGGGAGTTCCCTTGGGGCCGGCTGGCGCTTTCGCACCTTTGGCTGGCCGTGGCGGGAGGAAAATCGTGATCCCGCCTGCGTCTGTTCCCTTTGGCTGGCCTTTCGGCCTGGCCGCCGGTGCGAAACCGGCGACCGCTTCTGCTTTCGCTTTGGCTTTCTCTGCGTGTGGGGCGAACTGGCTCCTTCCCCGGACGTTCCGCTTTTTCGGACTGCCCGGGCGGCTTGCGCCGCCCGGGCGTTTTCCCAACGCGGAGCGCTTAGGCTTAACCCAAGAGCTTGAGGACGGATTGCGGCAGCGAGTTCGCTTGGGCCAACATCGCCGTGCCGGATTGGACGAGGATGTTGTACTTCGCGTAGTTCGTGCTTTCCGAGGCCACATCCACATCGGTGATGCGGCTGTTCGCGGCGGACAGGTTGTTCTTCAACGAGGCGAGCTGGTCGCTGTAGTACGACAGGCTTTCTTCGTTGGAACCGATGTTCGCGCGGTCGGAGGCCAGTTGCGAGATGGCGTTCTTGACGTCACCCAGGGCCGTCGTGGCGCCGCTGATCGTGGTGATGTCGTCCGCAGTAGCGGTCGTGTAGGTGGCGTTGTTCTTCAGGTCAATGCCGCTCATGCCGAAGGTGTTCGCTTCGCTGTCGGTCGTGACATTGAGCGTGGCACCGTCGAAGAGGCTGACGCCGTTGAAGTCCTTGGTGGCCACATTGTTGATGTAGCTGCCGAGGGCGTGGAACTCCTGTTGATACAACGCGCGGTCGCTCGTCGTCTTCGTCACGTCCTGGGAGAGGACGGACAATTCGCTCATGCGGCTGAACGCGTCGTTCACTTTTTGCACATAGCCGTCTTGCGTCTGGCTGAACGAGATGGCGTTGCCAACGTTGTTCGAAGCCGCGTCAATGCGGGAGATCTGTGCGTTTAACTTCATCGAGACCGCCAACCCGGCGCTGTCATCCGCCGGCGAAGTGATCTTCGATCCGGAGGACAGGCGCGCGAGCGACTGGCTCAATTTCGTGGAGGATTGCATCAGAAGCGTAGATGCGTTCTGAGCCTGCAGGTTTGTGTTGATGACCATAACTTACTCTTTCCGTGAGTCGCCCCCGGGAGGGGGCATTTGATTTGCGCAACATCCTTGTTGCGGGTGCTCCATTTAATGGGCGGAACACCGTTTTTCCCCGCCGGCTTTATTGGCTGCCGGCCTCCAGTCTTGCGACACCATAGCTATCGGTGGTTTTGTGGGGCACTTAAATTTTCCATCAAAATTTTTCGGGAGTAGGTAGAAAGCGCAAATTTAGTTGCGGCAGACATATTGATTGTAAGGCAGGCGTTTGCCCGCGGCGCGTTTGAGGGCTTCGCTAACCCGCTGGCCGTCATTGAGTTTGCGCGTATCCCACCGGAAGGCGAACTC
>DASZCA010000277.1:0-9243 GCA_035943555.1 Verrucomicrobiia bacterium | reverse complement strand
TCTCGACGGATTTGACGTCTTGGGACAGTTGCGGATCGCCAGAATTGAGCAGGGCGCGGATTTGGGGATTCTTATCCGCCTGTGCTTCAAGCGCTGCGCGCACGACTTTGCCGCTCGTATCATTTTCAACCTGATGGATGAGATAATCCTGCTGGCCGATCCACACCGTATTGGCGTGCCCGCCGGCGGCATACGTCAGTACAAAACAATCCACATCGCCAACCTTGTCATCCGGCGCCCGGATGAAGTCCGCCTGGTGGGTACGAAGCAGGCCGCCCCAGTTCATGTTAAAAAAAGTTCCGGGCAGGTTGCCCGCGACACCGCCGGAGATGCCGGTAGCGGCGGCAAGCGTCTGGTCCTTGTTCTTGAACTGCTTCGGCTCAAACCCGTTGCCCATCCACAAAGAGTCGCCGTTGCCCGCCGACCATGCGGCGCCCTTGATTTCATCTCCCTGCCGCCAGACGATCTGATACAAGTCGGTCCGGGCCAGCTTGAGCGTGAAGAGGTAGCTTTTGGCGATGGTCTTGCCCAGGGTGGAAATCGTGACACCTTCATCGCTGTAACTGGTCAGCGACGCATATTTGGCCGAGGACTGTTTGGCAATCTCCGCCGCACCCGGTCCGGTCGGGGCGTTGGTGGACGCATCGGCCGAGCGTGCGGGCAGGGTAACGAAGGCGGCAACGAAACAAACCAGGGACAGAAGAATTTTTGTTTTCATTTTTCCAATGTGATGGGGTGATTGAAAACTAGCAGATGCCGGGGCTGATGGGAATGATTTCCATCCGCCCGCGTCAGGCGGTTTTTGTCAGTTCCCGTTCCGTCTTCAGCCGCAACTGGCCGCAAGCGGCGTCGATATCATGGCCCTTCTCACGGCGGAGCGTGGCGATGACATCCTGTTTTTCCAAAGCGGCCAGAAAGCGTTCGCAGACTTCCTCAGTCGGCCGTTCCCACGGCAGATCCTCGACCTTGTTGTACGGGATCAGGTTCACCTTGGCGTGCAGCCGCTTGGCGAGTGTCGCCAGCGGCGCGGTCTGGTCCATGCCATCGTTGATGCCGGCGATGAGGATGTATTCGAGCGTGATCATCCGTCCGTTTTCGCTCTGATAATATTCGCAGGCGTTGACGAGTTCCTTGAGCGGATACTTGCGGTTCACCGGCATGATTTTTTCGCGCACCGCATCCGTGGCGCCGTGCAGCGAGATGGCGAGTCGGAACTGCAACGGTTCATCCGCGAGCTTGCGGATCTGCGGAGCGAGGCCGCTGGTGGAGATGGTGATGCGCCGCGCGCCGATGCCGCCACCCCACGGGGCGTTCAGGATTTTAAGGGCCGCAAGGAGATTGTCATAGTTGGCCAGCGGCTCGCCCATGCCCATGACCACGATGTTGTTGACGATACGGTCGTTCGAGACAGGTTGTTTTAACGTGCCGGCCTTGGCCATGTCTGACATCTGCTTTTCATTCCATCGCTCCACCGACAAAATCTGCTCCACGATCTCATGCACGCCGAGATTGCGTTTCCAGCCTTCCAAGCCGCTCGCGCAAAACTTGCAGCCATACGCACAACCAACTTGTGTGGAGATGCAGAGCGTATGCCGGTCGCTCGCCTCACCGTAGAGCGCGGGATTGGCCGGGATCAGGACGCTTTCGATGAATTGTCCGTCCGCCAGCTTCCAGAGAAATTTTTGCGTCGTGTCGTGCGAACCCTGCTTGCGCGCGAGCTCGAGCGTTTGCAGGGTGAACTGTTCCGCCAGTTTTGCGCGGAGAGTTTTTGAGAGGTTGGTCATCGCGTCCCAACTGGTTGCGCGGCGCGCGTACAGCCAGTCCAGCAACTGCGGCACGCGGAAGGCGGGTTCGCCCCATTCTTTGAAACGGGCTTCCAGTTCTTCGCGGGTCAGGGATTTGATGTCAGACAACACAGCCCTAAGTTAACATTGAAAACAAGGAAACCAAGCGGGTTGTCGCAACAAAATCTCAAATGTTTAGATGTCTTTAACAACATCACGCAGGCGGACATTGAGAGCCTTGGTTATTCGGATCAATGCATCCAGTGAAATGGTTTTTACACCGCGTTCGACCGCGCTGATATAAACAGGGTGAAGCTCGGCCTTCTCGGCCAGTTTTTCCTGGCTAAACCCCGCCTGTTTGCGGTGGAACCAGATCGCTTTGCCAAGTATTCGGCGATGTTTTGGGACTGACAGCACAGTCCGTAACTAACGCAGGAATGCCGCTGCCGGGCTACAACCTATAGACTTATATTATTTTCTTGTCGTTTTTAAACAAGCATGCTAGCATGCGGACGCTTCGCCTTTGTGGGAGTTGAGCAATTAAATTTGTTCCGCTTATGGGAAACAAAAAATCAAGTTTGTATGAGTAATATTACCTGCGAATCGGCGTGCGAACCGTTCGCAGCAAACCGAACCCTGACTTTTTGCTGCCGCCACAATCTAATGACCATTTCTGAAAAATCAGCCCAATCCTGTCAAAAAATGAAAGCCTCCAAAAAATTAAACTTCACAATTAAATTAATACTTTTAAGCCTGATAGTAATTTCTCCACAAATTGCTTTTTCCATAAATCCCGCTCATAAAAGTGTTCAAATAGCGGCTATTCAAGACGCAGTTGAGCCCGGGCCATACGGGTGTATTGGAGATATTGGAACTGTCGGCCAGTTCCAAATCACCCGAACCGATTCAGTTGGACCGCTCAAAGTTTACATTGCAAGAAGTGGCACGGCCACCGGTCCTATGTTGGCACCACAGCGTCCCTGTGATGTTTTCGCGGCAAAATCTGGAGTTGATTATACTGTCGACGATTCACTGCCAATTCCATGCTCAAGTAACAGTGAATCGGAATATATATTGCTGACAGATGGACAGGCCAGCGCCACAGTCAATATCTACCCGTATTTTGACTATGAGTGTGAGCCAACTGAAACGGTGATCATGTCCATTTCAGTGACAAATCTTGATTACGTTGTGCCGTCTGACAAAGGAACTGCAACAAATAATATTTACGACACGCCCGAATTTGGTTTTTTTATATTTACTGATTTGTATAGCAATAACGTGACCGAAGGCGAGCCGGCCACAGTCATCTGTAAAAAAGATTGCGCCTGTTCTCCTGGAGGGCCGCTTTATGGTTACCCGGTGACAAACACATTTGTTCTGCTTGGAAATGCCGTTTTGACCAATGATTACGTCTTTGATGAAAATCCCAACCTGACAGTGTTATATTGGAAGAATCCTGTGGAAATCAACATGATCATGGGCGGTAGCAACGACTACACACCGCTGACGATTACGACATTTAGCAATTGCTCATTTGGGGACAAGATCCTGCAATTTGTACCGTTATGCAGTTACACGGAATCTTGCCCAAGAACGCTGCCATATCAGACAAACATTGTAGATTGTCCTGGCTATACCAATAGTTATTACGTTGGGTACAATGATCCATACCTGACGATTCGGCACCCAACGAACCAGCCCACGCTTGATTCTGCAATGTATAACGCACCCATTTTTCAGTTTAACATAAACGGACAAAGCGGGGCAGCATATACCATCTCGACTTCCACGAATCTTTTTGATTGGGCCAGTGTGGCGTCTTTTACGATGACATCTTGTACCATGCAGGCTTCAGATTTGTTGGCCACCAATTTTACGCAGCGTTTTTACCGGATTGCGATTGGCGGCGGAATTGTGGATGCCAATCAGGAATTTTCTTTTCAAGAGGCCACGCCGAATTTTTCCGCGAACTTAGCCCGTCAATCTGAAAATACATCTTTGTCTAGGAGGGCAAATCTAAGTGCGGCAAGTGCTGACGATGAAGTTCAATTGACGCCGAACGAGCAATTTATTTTGATCGAAGCACTTCGGCTGAAATTGCAAGAAGCAGGTGATCCCGAAGCTGATCTTTTGCCGCCCACACCACTGTCGTCTCCACCGATTCCCTATAAAATAAAGGTGAAAAAATGACAGGTTAAACTCCGGTTATTGGTCGGTCGGTTGCCTCATTGCATTTTGGATCCTCCGATAATCCGACATTTCCTCCGGAAAAACGTCTTGGGGAAAGCTCTCGAAAATCATCGGCACCTGCCACTTCCAATGCTCGACGTGGCCGTCGGCGAAAGAGAGGTTTCCCCCGTTGTTATGACGATTCGCGGGCATGTCCCACCACTGATCGGGCACAGAATACAGCATCGGCGGATTACAGGGGTTGCCGAATTGGGCGTCTTGGATGGTGTTTTCATTTTCATCGATGAAAACAAAAAGCTCGCTGGGAACGGGATGATGGATCTGCGTAAATTTCTTATAGCTCGGAATGGCGGCCCAAAAGTCTAAAAACCATTGGGGCATGCCCGGTGGCACATAATCGCCATAACCATTGACAGACTGGCTCATATTATAGCTCCGCCAACGCAAATCCGGCAGGAGTGTTCCGTCTGATGCCTGCAAGGTCGATAAATCTGATGGGCAATGATAAATGGCCGTTGAAGTGTTATATTGATATAGCAGCCCGTTGATAATATTTGCGGGCGTCAATTCGCCGGGAGCATACTGGTCGAGACACCACGAAATACCCTTTTGATTCAGAGTGTTTGTTCCTGTTGAAGACGTAATAATATCGGCTACGGAATCGTTCGGCACCAAAATATCATCGTTATCCGTGACATATAGGTGAATACACAACTCAAGCTGCTTGAGGTTGTTCAGGCAATTGAGGCTTTGTGCGCGGCTTTTAGCCTTGCTCAAAGCTGGCAATAGAATGGCCGCCAGAATGGCAATGATCGCGATGACCACCAGCAATTCAATCAATGTAAAGCCGCGGTGACCCTTCCGCGAAACCCGTCGGCCTGTCGGGTAACGGTGCATATGAACGAGGTAACATTAGGCGCAACGGCCACAAGCGCAACCGCAATTTAGTACGTCAGCATCTCCAGCAGTTGCTGGCCTTTATCCGCCAGTTGCCAGCGACCGCCGTGCTGCACGACCAGCTTGCGGCACGGATTGGCCTCGGCCACGGGGGCATTCACGGAGACCAGTTGAAACTTCGCAGCGCTCTTGATCTCGGACGCCGCGCGCGGCAGGAGCAGGAAGGGGACGCCATTGTAATTGAGCGCGATCTCGTAACCGACGATGCCTTCCTTGTCCGCCACCGGATTTTTCAAGATGAGCGAGGGGTAGCGTTTCAGGTACGGGAAATCTTTCACCCGCACCAGCACGCGGCACAGTTCGGTCTGGCCCCGGACAAACTCCAACATGCTGAATTTCTTCGCCGGATTGTGTTCGGCGAGGAACACGAGGCGCGGATCCATGCCAAGGAGGTTTTGGCCATTCCAGATGCCGTGATCATTGCGCTCGGTCGGCGAAGTCTTCTTGAAGTAAGCGCTAAAATTATCGTTCACGAACACGTTCAGTTCAAAATGGACGTGCGCGCGGTCCTTGGCGATGACCTCGGCGGTTGAGGTGCGGCCCATGGTGCCGATGACATCACCGGCCTTGACGCTGCCACCCATTTTCAGGCCGGGATCGATCGCGCTCAAATGGGCGTAGAGCGAATAAATCTCCAACCCTTCGATGATGTGGCGGATGACGATGTATTTGCCGTAGTTCGACAGGCCGGCCTTGGTGCTGAAATACGCCACGGTGCCATCGGCGGTAGCCAGTACGGGATCGGTCGGTTCGCCGTGGCGGTCGGTCTGGAGATGCTTGATGTCCAGACCCTCGTGCATGCGCGTTTCACTATTGCGTACGCAACCGTAGCTGCCGCTGGTCCACGGTTTGTCCGGTGCGGTGGGCGCGAAGAATTTCAATTCTCCGCCCGGCTCATAGAGCGCATGGTTCGCCGTCGGAAATTGAAAAGGTGATTGCGCGAACAGGCTTGTGGTGGCAAGCAGGATTACCGCGAACAGCAGGCGGCACAGGTACATCATTCGTCGTCCTTCCCCGTATTCATCAATTTGGCCGTATGATTCAACCCCTCCACCAGCTTCAGAGCCTCCTCGCGCGAGGCGTCGGGCGTGAAAGTGATCTCTCCGTTGGCGATCCGGTGCGTGATCAGCGGTGCCGCCAGCCAGCGGGCATCGGATATCGTGTTTCCCCATTGGCAGAAAATGACCAGGTGCTTGCCCGGATTGCCGGCGGTGGCCTGCTCGATCATCCAGGCACCGGTTTCATCGAACCTTACCCGGATGCTGAAGCCGCCCGGCGTGTCCAGCAACGTCGCCGCCATGATGTTTCGTTCCGTGACCGCGGGATCTTCATCGATGGTCAGCACCACCGGGTCCGTGCGCGGCAGTTTGATGGTGTTGGTCTTGTCCGGTATCGCCACCGGGCTCTCGACGTGGATGCGGATCGCGCCGACCTTCTGGAGCTTATCTTTGGTCGAAGCGCAGCCATCAGCCGCCAGTGCTACCAGCAACGGCAATAAATAAAGATTGAATCGGCGCACGTAAAAATTCATAGTTCACACACAAAATCGCAACCAGCAAATAATGTAAAGAGACTTATGGGACAACAACACAATAAATCCGAACACAAAAAACGTCGCAAGGCCTACATCAAGCGTAAAAACGCCGTCGTCAAGACGAAGAAAGCCGCCAAGAAGAAGTAATTGGCGCGAATTCAACAGGCCGTCCCACCCGGGACGGCCTTTTTTTTTAATGGGTGCGAGGATCGCGCCAGCGTCTTCCCTGGAGCGTGGTTGTGCCTCGCAGGGATAAGCCGCAGTGGCCGCAATTGCAACGAACTCACTGCGTTCATTTTCAACCATCCATCAATTCGCCAATCCAAAACCTCACGTCAACTGTAAGAAATCATACCCTGCGGACAACCCCATCTGCATCCATCTTCGCCACCAAGTTGAAAACATCCCGCTGTCCGCAAAACGTCACATCATCACAGAGGTCAGGATTCGCGAAGAGTCGCCGGCCATTTTGCGAAGTGCGCAGTGCCTCAGGCAGGCGTGCACGTTCGATGGTGAAAGCAGTTTTCGCGGCGAAAGTGTTGTTGGTGATGGTCGGTCGCGTCGCTTCGAAGCTGGAAAGCAGTTCCGTGATCGCACCGGCGGCCAGGATGTCCTCTGTCGCCGCGCTTTCGCCCGTGCCCGCGCAGATGAGGATCACTTCCTTGAACTTTCCTTCATGAAGATACATGGCCGTGGATGTGAGATTCAGGAAGGAAGCGGCCAGCACGCATTTGGCGCCCAGGCAGGCGCGGAGGGCGCGGGTGCCGTTGGTCGTGGTGCTGACGATGGTTTTGCCACGCACCCTGTCCGGCGTGAACTCGCGCGGCGAATTGCCAAAATCAAAATCCATCGCCCCGGTCTGGGCGGCGCGGATGCGCAAACCGTCGCGTTCCCCGGCGAGCAGGGCGGCCGGGTGTTGGTGACGCAACGCGACGGCTTCGGGGATTTCACTGACGGGAATGATCTCCTGCGCACCATTTTGCAACGCGGTGACAAAAGTGCTGGTCGCGCGAAGTATGTCGAACACCACGCAGGCGCTGATGCGTAAATCGAGGTCGCCGAGCTTGGTCAAATCTGCGGGGGACAGGATGGTTTCAATGTTCATTTACGTCACGCGAAAGGATTGAAAGGACCTCGGCTGATGAAATTATACAATCTTGCAAGGAACCAGCACATCCTCATCGAACGAATAAACGGCGCAGAGGCGGTGGTACCCGTCGGCAATGACCACTTTGCCGCAGGCCGGATCGCGCACCAGCAGCAGGGCCGACAGCCTTTCGCCGGACATGATCTTGGTTTTGTCTCTGCTCACATGGGAATTGCTGACGCCGAGCAAAGATAGGCCGGAAGCTCGGAAAATATCTTTGGCCTTAAATTGTGAAACGGGCGCCCCCTGCAACCGCTTGATCAGCGACGCGGCGGTTTTTTTATCGTGGAGCAGGCACAGGTAGGACAACGCCGCCGGATAGTCCTGTTCCTCCGGCTGGTCCAACCATTTGATTTTTACCTTTTTTGACATGGTAACGGCAAGTCAACGGTAGCCGGAAGCAGATTTCTGTCCAGCACGGTTTTTACAGTTTCGTGCCTGCACTCTTCATTTCACCTTCGTCCGCATGTAATGGAAAAGATACTGCTGCGCATACCCGGCGTGCGGGCCGAAATGGGTGGCGGCAAATTCACGCAGGCGTTTATCACTTGCCCGCCGGCGTGGAAAGTAAAGTTCCTGTAACGCGCGTTCAATCCAGACATCGACCGGAAACGCGGAGTCAAACCCATAGGCAAAGAGCAGCACGCAATCCGCGATCTTGCCGCCCACGCCGCGCAGCTTCATCAGTTCGTTCCGCGCCTGGAAATATTGGAGCGTGCGCAGGCATTCCAGATCAAGTTTCCCTTCAGCAATCGCCCGCGCTGCGCCGAGTAGTCCCGGTGCGCGGAAGCCCATCTTGCATGCGCGCAGTTCAGCTTCGGTGGCGGCGGCGAGGCGCTGGGGTGTGGGGAAGCAGGCGGATTTTGTTCCCAAAGCGGGCTCGCCAAAACGTTCGCAGAGCAGAACGACGATCTGGCGGATTTGTACGATCTGCTTTGTGGAAGACAGAATAAAAGAAGCCAGGCATTCCCACGGATCTTGCCGCAGCAGGCGCAAGCCCGGGCAACTGTTGACCGCCGTTTGCATGGGGCCATCGACAGGGAAGGTTTTTAGGATAGCCGCGAGGTTGATGTCAGATTGGAGAAATTCGCGGAGAAAATTCCAATCGGCCACCGGCGCGGCGGCTTGGGCGTGGATGCCATCCGCCTTTTGCGTCAACCGGAGGAAATGCTGGCCGAGAACACCGGTCCACGCGTCACCTTCGCGCTGCCAGCGGAAGACCTGGCCGGAATCGAGGGTGGCGGCGAGGTCGTAATCGCGGACGGGCAGGAAAGTTTCCATCACGCCGCCTTTTCTATTTCAGGTTGTAGCAGCCGAAAACCTCGATGCGATGAAATACGCGGCCATCGCTGATCTGGATTTCACGCATGCCGAGATTGGTGACGGTCTCAAATTCGGCGGCTAACTGCGGGGGCGGCGGGTCCAGCGGCGGAATCTCGCGATACTTGAGCGGTTCATGGCGGAGCCATTTCCAGAGCCAACCGTGTTCCAGCTTGTAATAATCCATCTGCGAAACATAGATGGCGTTATCGCCCTGCCGGTGTTTGCGGTAATCGTATTCATCCCAAAAAAAGAACTGGCTGCCGGGCTTGTCCGAGGCGAGCGGATAGACGAGCGGATTGGGCGCA
>DASZCA010000276.1:0-18147 GCA_035943555.1 Verrucomicrobiia bacterium | reverse complement strand
ATAAATTCCGGCGGCGAGGAGATGCTTCTTCAAGCGGGCGCCCTCGCTGTCGCTCAAATCCGGCAGGCGGACGACAGCGCCGGGTGTTTCGGCGATTTCCCAACCCGCCGCGCGCAGACGGTTGCGAATCCACGAGAGGTTGGCGAACAATCGTTTCCTCCGCGCGGTGTCACGACCCAAAATTTTCAGCGATGCCAACCCGGCACCGGCGAGCGGCGGCGGCAACGGCGTGGTGCCCACGAAGGAGCGGCTATGCCCCATGATCAGCTCCCGCACGGAATCCGAGCACAGCACCACACCGCCGAAAGCGCCGAAGGCTTTGCTCAAGGTGCCACATTGGATGATGCGCCCGCGGTTCACGCCTTCGTGTTCCAGCGAGCCTTGGCCGGTTTTGCCGACGACACCGGCACCGTGGGCATCGTCTACAAGGATCATTCCAATGCGCGGCAAAATTTTCAGATAGGCGCGCAACGGGGCGACGGTGCCATCGTAAGAAAACATGCCGTCGGTCAGGATGATGGGACGCGCCGAACGGCCGCATCGGGCGAGGAGTTTTTTCAGCGCGACGGGATCGCGATGCGGAAATTTTTTGACGGGACAATCCAACATGCGTGCGGCATCGATCAAGGCGTTGTGCGAACGTTCGTCAATGAAGGCATGGGTGAACCGGCCGGCCAAAGCCTGGGCGGTGGCCAAGGGTGCGAGATAGCCGTCAGACAGGAGGAGCGCGGCTTCCGAACGGAAAAACTTGGCGAGCGCGGCCTCGAGTTCAAGATAAATGGTCCGGTTGCCGGTGGTGAGGCGCGAGGCGGAGACGTTAAGGCCGGTATCGGCCAATGTTTTTTTGGCGGCGGCGGCCAGGCGGGGATCGCGGGCGAGGCGAAAATAATCGCATCCGGAGAAATGGACGAGGGTGCGACCGCGGAAGCGGACTTCATTCTCGCCGGCGAACGGCAACGGTTCCGGCCAATGATTTGGTTTGGGTGCGGACATAATTTCGACCTTGTAACTGCCGAGAGGCTACGGGTCACAGCGGCCAGCTCAAGCAGAAACACGCGGCTGGCAGAGGTTATCGCCGGATTTTTTGTTTTGTGTTCGCGGGGGTGTTGAAGCTAAGGTCAAACCATGCTTTGGTATTACGAATCCGATGGAAAGCAACAGGGTCCGGTTTCTGACGAGGCACTGGCCGCCTTGTTGCGCGATGGGACGATCGCCGACAGCACGCTAGTCTGGCGCGAAGGCATGCCCGCCTGGCAACCGCTGGCAACGGCACGGCTGGCCGGTCCTCCCCCACCGCCTCCGGCGATCGGCGGCCTCAACCCAAATACGTGCGTAGAGTGCGGCAAGATTTTTCCGCCGGACGAACTGATCACCCTGAACCATTCAAAGGTATGCGGCGGGTGCAAACCGATTTATTTACAACGCCTGGCCGAAGGCGCAACGTTGCCGAGCGCTTCGGGATTGTGGCGGCAGGGCAAAAAAATCGTGACGGTTTCAGAAACGATATTTCCCGACCGTTGCGTGAAATGCAATGCACCGGCGAACGGTTTCCGGCTGAAGCGCGTGCTCTACTGGCAGCACCCCGCGTATTTCCTGCTGATATTGTGCAACCTTTTGGTGTTGTTGATCGTGATGCTGATCGTGCGGAAAAAAGCGGTGCTGCACATCGGGCTGTGTGAAAGGCACCAGCAACAGCGAAAGACCGCCATCGCCGCGAGCGTCACTGGAATTCTGGGCAGCATAGTACTGTTCTGTGTGGCTGGCGTGATGTCTTCCGGCTGGCCGGCGCTGGCCGGTGTGGTGGTGCTTTTAATCGGCGTCATCTGGGGCATTGCCAAGGGCAGAACTATCGCGGCCACGAAAATTGAAAAACAGACCGTCTGGGTAAGGGGCGCCGGCCCGGAATTTCTCGACGAGCTTCCCGAGCGGCCGCTGTAAACGGCGTTCTAGGCCGGATCGCCGCCGCCACCGACGGCCGCTATTTTGAGGCCCGCTCCAAAACCCATTGGTTCGCCCGGAGCACCAGTTCGGTGGCGTTCTGAAAATTGAGTTTTTCTTTGATGCGGTTGCGGAAGGAATGGATCGTCGGGATCGTCAAATCCAGTTCCTCGGCGATCTGGCGCGAGGTTTTCCCCTCGCCGAGCATCTGGAACACCTGTAATTCCCGGTCGCTCAATTGTTCGACGGGCGAGACCGGCGGTTCATTCTTGCCGTGCATCATCCGCGTCAGGACTGACGCGGACATTTTTTCACTCAAGAAAATATCACCGCCTAAAACTTTGAGGATGGCGGCTTTGACGGTGCGGGCCGCTTCGTTTTTCATGACATAACCCAGGGCGCCGGCGCGCAGGGCCCGTTCGGCATAAAGCGATTCGTTATGCATGGAAATCACGAGGATGGGCAGGTTCTCGTATTTGGCCTTCAAACTCTTGACCAGTTCAATCCCGTCGCCGCCCACCTCCAGGGAAATGTCTACCAAAACCAGGTCCGGCTCCAATTCCGCCACCGCCTTGAGTGCGGCGGTGGCATTCGCCACCTCGCCACAGACTTTCAGGGATGGGTTGCGATCAATCATCTGCTGCATGCCTTCGCGGAACAATGGATGGTCGTCCACGATCAAAATGCGGCTTTTTTCCGAAGGAGCAATGGCCATAAAACTAGGTTCCGAATTTTTCTGCGGGGGCACCGGCCCGGCGTTTACCGCTGTTTCCATCCGCCGGCAATGCCTCGGTGGGGGCTGGCAGGAAACCGCAGGTGACACAGGTGCCAGACCCCGGCGGGCTCTGCAAGTGCAAAGTCGCCCCGATGACTCGTGAACGGTATTGCATGATGCGGATGCCCATGCCCTTGTGCGCGCCGGCCGGTTGCGAAAATCCGACGCCATCATCCTGCACGCTGATCTGATACCGTTCGCCGGCCGGCTCCAGGCTGATGACCACATTTTTTGCCGAACCGTGCTTGGAGGCGTTGGCGACCGCTTCCAGGACGATGTAATAAAGATGCAGGGCGATCCCTTTCTCGACTGCGGCGGGCGGATGGTTGGAAACAAACCGGCAGTTGATCTTAAATAATTCACTGGCATTGGCGGCCAGCTCTTCGAGCGCGGAGACCAGGCCGTTCTCCTCCAGCCGGACGGGAAACAGGCCGCGCGCAACGCCACGGGTCTGTTCGATGGCCTCATTGAGCAAGGTGGAAATGCGTTCCGCCCCGGCGGCGGCCGCGCTATTTTTGGTTTCCAATTCGTCCGCCAGCGTGGCCGTCATCAGGGCGATGCCGGCCAGTTGCTGGCATACGCCATCGTGCAAATCATGGCCGATGCGCCGCTGTTCCCGGTTGCTGATTTCCAAAATCTCCTGCTCCAAGACTTCCGCCTCTTTGAGTTGCTGCCAGATGACTTTGGTCTGGCCGCGTACCTGTCGGCGCAACAGGCCCACCCACGCCAGGCTCACGGCCACCGCCACGGCCAGGCTGCCCGCCACCGTGAACGCATGCCGCGCGGTCCACCACGGCGGAGTTTCCCGGACCTCGATGTCTTCCGGCCGGCTGATCATGAGGCTGAAGGTCACCGGTTCATGCCGTTGGTCGCCTTGAATGGAGCAAATTCCTTTGAGTCGAAGCAGGCTGCCGGACACCAAGGCGGGCGCTTGCAGCCGGCCGGCTAGCGCCTCGAAGCTGGCATTGAAGATGATCGAGCCGGCTTGCAGCACCAATTGCGGATGCGCCGAGCGCGGCACGCTTTGCAACAGACGCGCCTCGAGCTGAACTATCTGGCCATCGTTAGTGCCATGAAGAAGGATCTGTTCCGCAGTCGTCCATTTGGGCACGGGCGCCGTCAGGTTGGCGGTTTGACGAAAGGAAGCTTCTTCCAGGACGGGTGAAAAATTTCCGATGGCCGGAAAGCCGAGCACTTCCAGGGAATCTCCGATCCGCATCACATTGGTTTGCAATGTCTGCACAAATATTCCGCCCGACTCATCCTGAAGATAGAAACCTTGGTCCGGCAACTGGAGAGTAACCACCCCTTGGACTTTGATTCGCCGGATGGCCAGACGGTCAGGATCGAAAGTTGCAACCGATCCAATTTTGGTGTTCGTGATCGCAAATGGATCGGTCGGCGGCGGTTCGATGATTTGCACCTGGTCAAAGCCGGGTGTGTGCAGCGTGATGCCGCTTAATTGCCGGCGCGCATTCAATTCCGATGTGCAGGCGCCTTGGACACTGACCAAGGCGTCGATGAGCGACGGTATTGGCTGGCCTGGGGCAACGGGAATGATCGCCCGAAAACGTCCGTCTGGGGTCATCACGCTCAAGGTGAGGTGGTCCGTCCCCCCATCCACCCGCCGCACCACCCCTTCCAACGCTATCCAGCGGGCGTCCCAGTGTCCGCTGGCCAGATCCTGCATTACCACGCGGGCCGGCGCCGGCAGATTGGTCAGCCCAAGCACTTGAATCCGGGAATGAATCACTTCCGGGGCAAATCCGCCGGGCCCGGTCTGCCCGGTCAGTTCGACCCATTGGCCGGGTTGCAATTCTTTCTGGCTGGGATCCAAATCCACATAAAGCGCATCGCTCTTGTCCTGAATAAACCCGTTGCGCCAGGCCGGATCGGCATAAGTGAGCACGCCCCGCACCCGGACGGAAATGTTTTGGGCGGCCTGTTCCCGGCGCATTTTGTGAACCTCGGACATGCTGGTGATGATGGCTGGAAGCGGCATGAGCCCGTTGGTGTTTTCCAGACTGGGCGGCGTTGCCGGTCGGGCGAGCGCCGGGCTGGTGGCTTCCACTGCCGGCCGGGCGGCTTCAAAATAAGCGTTGTTCAGAAATGTTCCGGTCGGCGAAACTTCCAGGAAACCCCAGACATCCACCCGTTCATCCTGGGAAATTTCGGTGAGCTGGATGATTTTGGCGCGCATGACGCCGGTGGGATCTTTCACCACCAGCGACTGGCCGGATTGATAGGCCACGATGGAGCCGGTGATGTGAACCCAGCCGTTTGTCCAGGATCCCAATTCACGGTTTTGCAGGCCGGAAATGGAGATGACCGGCACCGGCGGTCTGGATCCGGCCGGTTCGAGAATGGTCAGTTCATCCAGCCCCGGCAGGAACAGCAGCGCGGAATCAAGCTGGCCGTCGATGACCGTGCTGGCATTGATGCCCCGCACCTGGATTTCGCAGCCGAGAAATTTTTGAAAATCATTCGGCGGCGGTGAGCCGAGCAGATAGACGACGGCGTTTTTCCCGGCCTCCCCATGCAGGAGCAGGGCCAGCCGGCCCCGGCTGGTTTCAACACTCATCACGCGACCGGTGGTCTGCACCCAATGGCCGTGATATCGGGCCAATTCTGCGATGTCGAGCGGTGCCGCCGGCGGCAAAGTGGCGGTGCCGAGCACGGTCAGATGAAGGTTTTCCTGCCGGCCGCCACGAAGATCACCGGTGATTTCAACCTTCCTGCCCTCGGCCGGCAAACTATCAAAATCATCGGCGTTGAAATATACGGTGTCGCGCCCGTCAAACACATAGAACTGATGCCAGCCGGCATCGGCGCAGAGCACCACCCCGTTCACCCGCAAAGTCTGGCTTGCTGCGGGAACGGGCAGGTTGGTTTGACCCTGAGCTCCTACGCGGATGCCGGCGGACAGGATAGATAGGAAAAGCAGCCCCGCAAAAAAACGGCCTTGCCGCTGCGAAAGCCCCTGCCAGACGCTGGAAAAACGTCTACGTGCCGCCGCCGCATTGGTTCCAAAAATCGCCATGAAAGTATTCAAAACCGGCCGCATTCAAACTAATAGTGTTTTAACTCAAAAAACGAGACAAATAGATTTGTAATAAATTTTATTGCATTCCACCGTTGGTGTGCTAAAACCTTATCTGTCCCTTGCGGGGCACAGGAGCGCCGGCTGACGCCGTTTATTGAAACCACAGAACAATAAAACTACTGCCAGGAAATCCCATTATGAAACTGCCCAGAATCAAATTCATGAGAACCCTATTCACCTGTCCGGCCTTGACGGCTTTTTTGTTGCTGGGCATTCGAGCAGCCGGCGCGGCGGATTACCCGACAACCATTCTGGCGGATCATCCCCTTGCCTACTATCGTCTCGAAGAAACGTCCGGTTTCACGGCGGCGGATAGCAGCGCCTCCGGGTTATATCCGGCCAGCTATATTTTCAGCCCCGACAGCATTTATCCAGTTCTGGGCGGGTTGGGCATCACCACCAATTCCATCACTTTGTCCGCTTCGGACACGCCTGATTATGTGGCCCTTGATTATAATGCGGACTTCAACCAGCCGGGACCATTTTCATTTGAGGTGTGGGCGCGGCCGGCAAGCTTCCCGACGGGTGGCAATTATCGTTGCCCCATCGGCAACTCGCCCGCTTATGGCACCATGACCCAGTCGGGCTGGTATGTGTACCAGACGCCTGACGTGCCGAGCGAACTGGCGCTGGTGACGCCCACCGGCGATGTGTTTATCACCAGCACCAATTATTCCTTGTTCAAATGGTTTTATATCGCCGGCACTTACGATGGAACGAATATGAGTTTCTACCTGAACGGAGCCTTGGTCGGAACCCAGCGGGCCAACGCGTATGTGGCCAACTCGGTCCATAACGCCGGGGCCTGCTCGTTCGCCATCGGCCAGCGTGGTGACGGGTATGGAAACTTTGACGGCGGTCTGGACGAGGCCGCTTTTTACACGAATGCGCTGTCGTCGTTGCAGATTTCGAATCACTACGCTATCGGGACCAACTCCTTCCGCATCGGCGCGTTGCCGCCGAGCATTCTGACCCAGCCGGCCCCGGCCACGGTCTATGCCGGCCATGCCGCGCAATTCGCGGTTCAGGCGGATGGCACGGCGCCGTTGACGTATCAATGGTTTAGCGGCACAAACAACATTCCCGGCGCGACCGGTTCAACGTACAGCTTTATTTGCACACCGGACAATGATGGCCAGACGTATGGCGTGGTGGTGGGCAACTCGGTCCAATCGGTGACCAGCAGCGTGGTGACACTGTCCGTTTCAACCGCTTTGCAGATTGACGCCCCGCTGACCGCCATCATCCGTAATGTAGGCAGCGCGGCGGCGTTTGAAGTTGTGGCCGAAGGTGCGCTGCCGATCACCTATCAATGGTATCATGGCGATGGCACCATCGTTGCGAATGCCACCAACAATGTCCTCTGGTTGTATAATGTGCAACTGGCGGATGACGGGTCCACCTACTATGTCGATGTGATCAATCCTTACACGGATACGCCCACCGCTCCGGTCATGCTCAACGTCCAGGCCCGGGCGGTCAATGTTTCCAGTAACGGTTATGCTAAAATGGTCCTGGCGGACCGCCCGGTCGCCTATTGGCGCCTGGACGAGCCGACCGGCAGCACCACGGCGGTTGATGCCGTGGGCAGCTTCGACGGAACTTATGCACCCAATTCCGGCACCTTCACTTTCAACACCCCCACGGGCATTCCGCATGATGCCGATACGGCCATCGGCATGACCGGCGGGGCGGTCGTGACCATTCCGTATTCGCTGGAGATCAATCCGGTTGGCGCCTTCTCTGTGGATGGATGGTTCAAGGCGTCATCGGCAACCACGGGAGGCAATGATTATCGCACTGTCTTCTCCTCGATCAGCAATCCGTATGGCGCGGGTCCCAGCGGTTGGCTGGTCTACCAGACCGCCGCCAACAACTGGTCTTGGTGGCCCTATAACGGTTTTTATGCGGGTGTACAGCTCACCGATCTGGATCAAGTGGTGCCCAATCAGTGGTATCATCTGGCGCTGGTCTATGACGGCACGACGTTTACTTTCTATGTGAACGGGGTGGCCAAAGCCTCGGGCACTGACCCCGGGTTTACACCCAATGGAAACGTGCCGGTCAACGGCGCCAATAATTATAATTACAACTACAACACCACCCCCGGCCTGCCGGTGGGCAGCGGCAACATGGTGCTGGGTCAGCGGGTGGACAATTCCTTCAACCCGTTCAGCGGCACGATCGATGACGTGGCCGTATATAACAAGGCGCTCACCGCCCAACAGGTCCAGAATCATTTCCTCAATGCGACGCTCGTCAGCGGGGCGATGGTCAGCGGCAAGTTTGTGATTAGTTGGCCGGCCGGAACATTGCAGTCGGCGACAAACATCGCCGGGCCTTTCTTGGATGTGTCCGGAGCGACGTCACCGTACACAAACTCGATCACGGGAAAGCAGTTATTTTTCCGGTCCAAAATGTAAGTTCAGTTCGCATCTCACCGGCCGGGGCCGCCTCCCGCCCCGGTCGGTGAAACTCACATCAAACCATGAGAAATCTTGTTTTCCAGAAACCCGTCCGGCTTAAAGATACGCCCCTTCGGACCGATGCCTTCACTTTGATCGAATTGCTGGTCGTGATCGCTATCATCGCCATTCTGGCGGCCATGCTGATGCCGGCTTTGGCGAAGGCCAAGATGCGGGCGCAGCAGATCCAATGCCTGAGCAATCTTAAGCAATTGAACCTGTGCGGCATCATGTATGCCGGTGAAAATAATGGTGTGTACGCGCTGAACAATCCTACCGCCGCCCTGTCCGCCAACTCATGGATCCAAGGATGTATGAGCGATGATCCCACCTATGGATATGTCACGCCCGGAGTGTTGGATTCCACCAATCCCGTGTGCGATACCTCGGGCAGTTTCTGGCCATACAGCAAAAGCCTGGGCATCTACCATTGTCCGGGAGATCAAAGCGTTACGGCGGGGGTGCCCAAAGTGCGAAGCTATTCGATGAACGGATGGGTTGGGAGCACCCATGCGCATGACGCGGTCACTTTTGGGGCGGGCGGTTTAAACTACAAGGTTTACCCGAAGGATAACTCTATCCAGGCGCCGGCCAACACGTGGTATTTGATCGATGAATATCAAACGACACCCACAGGCTTCGGCATCAACGACGGATTCTTTTGGGTGGATATGACCGGCCAGTATTGCTGGGCAAATTCCGGCCTGCATACTGATTTTCCTTCAATCCGGCACAGCCGCGGTTACGGGCTGTCCTTTTGTGACGGCCATTCGGAAATCTACAAGCTGACCGATGGCCGTTCCAATTATCCGTTCTCGGCCGCGGTCAACTCACCGCTCAACCCTGATTTCGCCAAACTGCAAAGCGTGACGACGGTCCATAACTGACAGTCAAACAATTTTTATGTCTCCATTTGCCAGGGAATTTTACCGTCACCGGGTGATACGGGTGTTCATCGCCGGTTTATGCGCGCAGGCCTTGGCGGTGCAGGCCGCTTTCTGGACCACGGGTTATTATCCGGGTTATGAGCAAAATGGCGGCCTGCCGGCGGCCGACATTGATTTCAGCGCGCTGACCCACGTCATCCATTTTTCTGCGGTGCCCAACACCGACGGGACGTTGAACAGCGATGCCAATTTTATCACCCCGGCAAATTCCACCAACCTGGTGGCGCTCGCGCATGCGGCAGGCGTGAAGGTGCTCATTTCCATCGGTGGCGGCGGGACGGAAACCGCCTTTCAAAGCGCCGCGAGCGCCGGCACCTTGCCGGTTTTCATCAACAGCCTTACGAATTTCGTGGCGGCCCGGGGTTACGATGGCGTGGATATCGACTGGGAACCCTGCCCCGCCTCCGATTTTCCGGTATATACGAACCTGTTGACCGGGCTGCGCGCCGCATTGAACCGGCTAAGCCAGCCTAAATTATTGACCGTGGCGGCGGCGGCTTATCCGCCTTACGGTGATCCGGCGACCGGGGAATATACCATGTTTGCCGCAATCCAAAGCCAGTTGGATCAGATCAACATCATGACTTACGACATGTCCGGCCCCTATGACGGCTGGGTGACCTGGTTCAATTCGCCAATCTATGATGGCGGTTACCGGCTGCCGAGTTCCGGCACCTTGGTACCTTCATTGGATGGATCGGTCGGCAATTTTATCGCCAAAGGTGTGGCCCCCGGCAAACTGGCCATTGCCGCTGCTTTTTACGGGTGCGTTTGGACTGGCGGCACCACGGCCGCGCCCTCCGGCATCACCCAACCCCGCCAATCGTGGATCAAGGCCCCGGTCGCCACCGCGGCGCGTTATACCGACATCATTGCCAATTATTATTCTTCCAATGCCTATCAATGGGATGCGAATGTTCAAGCGGCTTATCTGAGCGTCACCAATGCGAACACCACCAACTCGGCCTTTGTTTCGTATGAAGACGAGCGCGCCTGCGAGGCGAAAGTGAATTTCGCCCGCAACAAACGATTGGGTGGCATCGCCATTTGGGAACTGGGCCAGGATCACCTGCCCAATCGGACCGATCCATTGCTGCAAGCCATCAAGCAAGCGGTGGCCTCATCCGTTCCGGCCGGAAAAACCAACCAGCCCGGGCATGAATACCGGGCGCAATTATCGCCCTGAGATTTTCCCAATGACGGCGTGCCTTGGAGTCCTGATTCTGTCAGATTGCGAAGCGTCAAAGTCCGCCGTCTTTGGCTGACTTCAACCGATTTGCCAATGTCCCTGATGTTTGGAGATTTTTGCCGGAGGCTGGCCGTGCTGCTCGTCCTGCTGGGCGTGGGTGGGCGGGCTTGGGATGCTCGTGCGGCTTTCTGGGTGACGGGTTATTATCCGGGATATGAGCAGCAATTCAACTTGCCCGCATCTGACATAGATTTCGGCGCGTTGACCCACATCATCCATTTTTCGGCGATCCCCAATGCCAACGGGACTTTGAACACCGGCGACAATTATCTCACCCCGGCCAATTCCACCAGCTTGGTGACGCTGGCGCATGCGGCGGGTGTGAAAGCGTTGGTGTGCGTGGGCGGCGCCGGCTCAGAAAACGCTTTTCTCAGCGCGGTCAGCAACAACCTGCCGGTGCTGATCAACAGCCTCACAAATTTCGTGGTGGCCCGGGGCTACGATGGCGTGGATATCGACTGGGAACCGTGCCCCACAAAAGATTTTCTGTTCTACACCAATCTGGTGGCCGGGTTGCGGGCGGCGCTTAACAACCTTGGTCCGGCAAAATTATTGACCGTGGCGGCGGGTGCCTACCCGCCCTATGGTGATCCGCCCACCGCAGAATTTAAAATGTACGCCGCGGTCCAAAACCAGTTGGACCAGATCAACATCATGACCTACGACCTGTCTGGTGCTTATGAGGGCTGGGTGACGTGGTTCAACTCGCCGGTCTTCGATGGCAATTATCATTTTCCCGGTACGAGCGAACTTGTGCCTTCGATAAACGTAGCCATGGGCAATTTTCTCAACAATGGCGTTGCACCGGGCAAAATCGCCATCTCTATGGCTTTCTACGGAGATATTTGGACAGACGGCACTGGGGCGTCGGCCAGCAGCATCACCCAGCCACGGCAATCGTGGATCAATGTGCCGACGGTGACGGCGGTTCGTTATACCGACATCATGACCGGTTATTATCAGTCCAATTTATATCAATGGGATTCGAACGCCCAGGCGGCATATTTAGGCATCACCAACACTGCGGCCACCAACAACGTCTTCCTCTCTTATGACGATCCCCGTGCGTGTCAGGCGAAAGTCAGTTTTGCCCGCAACAACGGTTTGGGCGGGGTGATGATCTGGGAATTGGGGCAGGATCACACGGCCGGTGCGCCCGACCCGCTGCTGCAAGCCGTCAAGCAGGCGCTCGCCACGCCCGGCCCGAGCACGCTCCAGAAAAGCGGCAATGACCTGGCCGTGGCTTTCAAAACCATTCCGCTCGGTTCCTATGCGGTACAATGGAGCAGCAATTTGACCCGGGGTACTTGGAACACTTTGCGGACCACCAACATCAGTGGGCCGGGTGGGATCTTGCAGATCAAAGATGTCGGCGTTATCACCAATCAATCCGGCCGTTACTATCGCATCCAGACGCCACCCTGAAAACCGTTTCAATTTTTAAAACTTTAGCATGAAAAACTATTTCGCCGTTGCCGGGGTAATCCTCGGAGTGCTCGCCGCCACCGCGCCCGCCTTGGCTGCGGGTACAAAAAGCCTGGCCATCATACCGCAGCCCCAAAGCGTCGAGCTTCACGAAGGTGGGTTTACGTTAACACCGGCCACCCGGATATATCTGGACCGGGCCTCGCGAGACACCGGCAAGTTTTTGACAGACGGTCTGCGGCCTGCCACCGGTTATCCGCTCGAAACCGCCACCAAGTTTTTTGACAGTCCGGCCGTTGCCGGCGGCATTTTGCTGACCACCAAGAATGCGAACGCAAATCTCGGCCCGGAAGGTTATGACCTGACCGTCACGCCGGCTGCCATCGTGATCCGGGCGCCATCCCAGGCGGGTTTGTTCTACGGCGTGCAAACCTTGTTACAGCTGCTGCCCCCGGCGATCTTCTCGACCAACGCGGCCCCGAATGTGAAATGGGTGGTTCCTTGCGTGCACATCCAAGATTGGCCGCGCTTTCCGTGGCGTGGATTCATGCTGGACGTGAGCCGTCATTTTTTCAGCAAAGCCGAGGTGAAGACGTTTCTGGACGCGATGGCCTTGCACAAATTGAATACGTTTCACTGGCACCTGACGGACGACCACGGCTGGCGGATCGAGATAAAAAAATATCCCAAGTTGACGGAAGTTGCGGCCTGGCGCACAAACGCCGGATTTGGCTTCGACCCCAAGACAACCACGGCCTACGGTCCGGATGGGCGCTATGGCGGGTTTTACACGCAGGACGACATCCGCGAGGTGGTGAAATATGCGGCGGCACGGCACATCACCATTGTGCCGGAAATTGAAATGCCCGGCCATTCCATGGCGGCGCTGACGGCATATCCGCAATTCAGTTGCACCGGCGGGCCGTTTCAACCGTCCTCGACCGCCGGCATATTTGACGGCATCTACGATCCCGCCAAGGAAGAGACCTTCCAGTTTCTGGCGGATGTGCTGACGGAAGTGGCGCAACTGTTTCCCGGCCCGTACATCCACATCGGCGGGGACGAAGTGCCCAAGGAAACCTGGAAAAAGAGCGCGGACTGCCAGGCGCTCATGAAACGCGAAGGTTTGAAGAACGAGGAAGAGCTGCAAAGCTGGTTCGTCCGCCGCATCGAAAAGATTGTGGATGCCCGCGGTCACCGGACGATCGGCTGGAGTGAAATTTTGCAAGGCGGCCTCCCGCAACACGCCGCTGTCATGGACTGGATCGGCGGAGCGAAAGAGGCGGCGGCGGCCGGTCACGATGTCGTCATGACGCCGACGGCGTATTGTTATTTTGATTTCTACCAGTCCACCAACCACCGGATCGAGCCGAAGGCGCCGATGTGGGGCGGTCCGCTGACTTTGGAAAAAATATATGCCTTCGAGCCCATGCCCACGAATGCGCCGCCGGAATTGCAGTCGCATATCTTGGGGTCGCAGGGAAATTTGTGGACGGAACAGATCCCGAATCTGAAGCACGCGGAATACATGGCTTTCCCGCGTGCCTGCGCGCTGGCGGAAGTCACCTGGTCGGCCAAGGATGCGCGCGATTGGGATGATTTCAACCGCCGGCTGCAGATCCACGTCCAGCGGCTGGATGAATTGAAGATCAATTACCGGCACGCTGCCGGGGGAGCTCCGGAACCCTGACCGCTGCACCAAAGATTTAACCCCACAACTGGCGGTCGAGGGCGCGGAACTGGATGGCTTCGGAGATGTCATCGCTGGAAATATTTTCGCCGCCGCGGAGATCCGCGATGGTGCGCGCCACTTTCAAAATCCGGTCATAAGCGCGGGCGCTTAAATTGTATTCGGCCATGGCGTGCTTGAGCAGGTCGCGCGTGGGTTCATCCAGTTCGCAAAATGATTTCAATTCGCGCGGGCCCATGCGGGCGTTGCAGGTGACGCTCTTTTTGGCGGCGAAACGGGCGGTCTGGAGCTTGCGTGCGGCGATGACACGTTCGCGGATCTGAGCGGAGGTTTCGCCGGGTTGGGCATTGGACATCTCGCGGAATTTCACCGGCGGCACTTCGATGTGCAGATCGATGCGGTCAAGCAACGGCCCGGAGATGCGGCCAAGATAGTTGGCGATCTCACGCGGCGAACTTTTGCTCTCGCCCGGCATTTTCCCGTCCGGCGTGGGATTCATTGCCGCCACCAACATGAACTGGCTTGGAAAAGTCATGGTGCCGGCGGCGCGGGAAATGGTGACGATGCCTTCTTCGAGCGGCTGGCGCATGGTTTCCAGGACGCTGCGTTTGAATTCCGGCAATTCGTCGAGAAAGAGCACACCGTGATGCGCGAGGGAGATTTCGCCGGGCGTCGGATTGATGTTGCCGCCGAGCAGGCCGGCATCGCTTGCGGTGTGATGCGGGGCGCGGAAGGGGCGTTGCGTGACGAGCGCCTGGCCGGATTTTAGCAGGCCGACGATGCTATGAATCTTGGTGGTCTCGAGCGCTTCATCGAGCGTGAGCGGCGGAAGGATTGTCGCGAGCCGCTTGGCGAGCATGGATTTGCCGGTACCGGGCGGACCGATGAGCAAAACGTTATGACCGCCGGCGGCGGCGATCTCCAAAGCGCGTTTCACATTCTCCTGGCCTTTGACTTCAGAAAAATCGTTTTCCGTTTCCGACTGATGTTCAAAGAGTTTTTCGATGTCCACCTTGGTGGGCTTGATGCGGATTTCGCCTTCGAGAAATTGCGCGGCTTCGCGCAGGTTTTGGACCGGGATGACCTCGAGGCCTTTAACCACGGCGGCTTCGGCGGCATTTTCGGCGGGAACGAGGATGCCGATCTTGCCGTCTGCCTTGGCGCGAAGAGCGATCGGCAGAACGCCTTTTACGGGACGCACGGCGCCGGTCAGTGCGAGTTCGCCGACGGCGATGAAATGATCGAGCATGTCCGTCTCGATCTGTTCACTGGCAGCCAGCATGCCAAGCGCGATAGGAAGGTCGAAACTGGGGCCTTCTTTTTTGACGTCAGCGGGGGCGAGATTGATGGTGCTCTTGCCCATCGGAAATTTGTAGCCGGAGCTGGACATGGCGGTGGACACGCGTTCCTTGGATTCCTTGACGGCGGCATCTGGGAGTCCAACCAAAACGATGAACGTCTCTCCATACCCGCAATTGACCTCGACCTCGACGGCGTAGGCGTCAATTCCCGTGACGGCGGCAGACATGACCCGTGATAGCATCTCAACTTTATGCGCGAAGGCGGGCATGAGGGCAATGCGGTTTTTTAGGGCGTTCGCAAACGATAATAACGCCCCGGCGAATTCGTCCATCGCGGATCGCCGAAATACGACACCGTTGGGTTTGTCACACCGCCCGCGATCAGATTGGTGACCACCGGCGTCCAAACCGGATTCACGAGATTAGTACAGGTCTCCACGACGCAGGCCCAGTTATCACCCACGATGTTAAAACCAAATTGATTGGTATGTACCCCGAGGGCCGCATCGGCTGCGATCTGCGCATTCCACGGGTTGGGTGGCAGCGGTGTTACCTTTAGATAGTCCGGATTGACGCCGCCATTGCCGCCCGTGAACCGGATGACATTCGTTTTCCCGGGCATAAGCGGAACCGTCAGAGTGGAATCGCCATTAAAAGTGCTCCAACCTCCGGTTGGAAGCGTGTTCAGATAGGAATAATCCGAGCCATTAATGGTGATATCCAATTTGGAAAGAGTGCTTCCGTTCGCAAAACCGATATCGAGCGTCGCTTCGCCGCCCGTGGCGCCGCCATCGATGTCGGCGAATTCCGTATAGGCACCCGTGAGATGCAGGTTCTGCACACACTTGCCACCCCAGGCGGCGCTGTCATTCACCACATTGGCGACACTCACGGTCGCGTTCGTAACCCCGTACGTGATTGTATTGGTGCTGGGCCCCGGTGCCGGACCCACCGCCGGCGGGCCGGTGGTCGTTTGCACGACCATGTTGATGTTTCCATTCGCGTCAAACGTCAACAGATCGACACACATGGATCTCAAAATGCCCGTGCCGGAAATCGAGTGGTTATGATAGAACTGATACCACTGGCCCTTGTATTCCACGACCGACCCGTGCGTCGTGTCACAATCCGTCACATCCAGATACACCCCTTGATACGTCCAAGGCCCCAACGGCTGGGAACTCGTGGCGTAGCGCATGCGGTTGTGCTGGGCGTTGTTGGTGACAAAATTATCGGCGTACGTCAGATAGTAGAGGCTTTTACGCTTGAAAACCCAGGTGGCTTCGTGAAAATCCACCAAGTTGGTCATGGCCTGGACAGCCCCGTCGATCTCAACCATGTTGGATTTCAGTTTTGCCCCGGCACAATTTCCGCCGCCGCCCTCGTAGATATAAAACTGCCCATCCGTATCCTCGAACACCGCCGGATCGATCATCCCGTCGCCACCCAAACCCGGAATGAACCCGACATTGGTGAAACCCTTCGCCGGTTCGATGCTGGTGGCGACGCCGATCTTCCAACTGCTCCCCCAACCCGCGTCGCTGGTGTCGCTCGGGTGGGGAAAATAGAAATAGTAGGTACCGTTTTTGTAGGCGCAGTCCGGCGCCCACATAAATTTCCACGGTCCGGACGCCCAAGGCACTCCGCTCGACCGTACCACTTCCCCTTCATCCCGCCAATTGACCATGTCCGCCGTGGAAAAGACATGGTACCGGTCCATGTTATTGCAACCGACCGCCGGGTCGATATCGTGCGAGGGATAAACATACAACCGCCCATCCGACCAGACATGAGCCGACGGATCCGCCGTATAAATGCTGGTGATGAAAGGATTCGCGCCAAAACAAGTCACCGGACTGGCCGCGAATGCAAAAGCAACCAGTACAGATAAAAACCAGGCGGGGGGACGTCGGGACAGATGTCCGATCTTAAGGGTGTACATAAGCTCCTGTTTTTTTTGAAACGGGAATCTCAAACCCTACCACCGTTCGGCTTTTGCCAACCATCCCCGAAAGCGGGGAACAGAGAACATCTGCGAACGGACCGTTGCCGGTACCCCCTGCGCCGCAGGCGCTTTGTGGTGTCGTCCCCCTTAAGATCCATGATTGCACAGGGCCGACACGGTCTTGCCCGCCACCGTTTTGGATTGCGGTGTCCCGTGACTGCGGGAGGGAGCCGTGACACTCTGTCGCGCCGTGGCTTTTTAGCGAAGGCGGACGCTTTCGCACGTGCGAAGGCCGGTCTTCACCCCGCACCTCATCGCCCGCAAAAAAGATTTCTCCACTACCATCGCTCGCCCCCATCCCCTCCAAGCCGTCCAAAAATGTTATTTTTCTCTCACCTTGAGCCACCTTGATTTGCTCCAATCCATCCTCATCCGCCGCCGCCGGTCTCGGGCCATCCACCCTCTCCGACTGCCCCTCCCCATTTTTAAAACCACCTTGATTAACCTTGATTGGCCCCAATTCAGCCTCATTCGCCTCCTCGGTCTTCCTCCGTTCATAGCCCCCAAACGCCTCCTGAAACGCCGCCTTCACCTCCGGCCACGCCTCCAGCTCCTGTAACATGCCCGTCATCGCCTGCCGCGCCTCCGTCTTCTGCTGCCACTCCATCCGTTCCTCCGCCAGCGCCAGCCGCTTTTCTTTATACCCGTGCTTCTGCAATTTCAGGACATCATGCAAGATCACCCGCATCTGCCGCCACCGCCGCTGTCCCGCCACCGGCGCCCGCTGCCACTCCCGCACCGCCACCAGATAGCGTGCCGTCACGACCGTCCGCAACTGCTCCGTCGTCACGCTCGCCGCCTCCGCATCCTTCGGCGGCACCAAAGCCCGCATATCTTCCCGCATCCGCCACTCCCGAAACCCGCCCTGCTTCCAGTTGGTCAAATTCTGCTCGTTGATGGCCGCGCCGCCAAACTCGCTCGCCAGCAGCGCCCGCACCTCCGGCAACCCGTTCAGCCACACCACGAGCTGCTTGCCCGGCACTCCATCATCCAGACGTTGATTCACTTGCTCGCGGATCGCCCGTGGCAACCGGCAAATTTTTCCAGTAGCCATAACTTTATTTAAACACGTCCACTTGGACATAGGCTGTCCAACTCAAAACATTTCCGGGAGTATGTACTTAACGCAAATCAGGTAAAAAAGTGGGAACTGGCTTTAACCGGCTGTCCTTTTTTGCCGACGCCATCAACACAATCGCCCGTTTTCAAAAAAAATCGTTTTAACAGACATCTCCAATTTGCGTTATCT
>DASZCA010000275.1:0-31157 GCA_035943555.1 Verrucomicrobiia bacterium | reverse complement strand
GTAGGGACCTTTGCCATCTTTCACGGGCACGCACACGGCGCGGAAATGCCGAAGGCGGCGAACGCGGCGACCTATGCCATCGGCTTTGTCATCGCGACCGGTTTGTTGCATTTGAGCGGCATCGCTTTTGGACTGCTGGTGCGCTGGTCGTGGGGTCAAAAGCTGGTACGCGTCGGCGGTGGCGCCATTGCCGTCGTCGGGTTTGGATTTCTGTTTCACTTCATATCGGCGTGAAGAAAAAGCATTCATTTGTGCGCGGTTGCTTAGTCGTTGCCTTGTTGTTGGCGTTGCCGGTCACCGCCAGCGCACATACCGCGATCAGCGGGGTGGGGGACTTCTTTGGCGGGGTGTTGCATCCGTTGACGACGCCAATTCATGTATTGGTGCTGCTGGGCCTTGGCCTGCTGGCGGGCCAACGTTCGCCGCTGAACCTCAAAGTCCCCCTGGCGGTTTTTATTCCGGTTTCCGCGCTCGCCCTGCTGCTCACGACGACCGGCCTGGTCAAAACGGTTTATCCACCACTGCTGATCGGCATCGCCTTGGTTGCCGGTGTGTTGGTCGCTTTGGAGAAGCCATTGCCGACAGTCATAACCGCCGTAGTCTTTGCCCTCGCGGCCTTGGCGCTTGGTTTGGATTCAGCCGTGGAAAGCGGCACGCCGCCCTCCATCGTCAAAACCTTGCTGGGGACGTGGGTTGGGTTGGTGCTGGCTGTTGCGGATATCGCATATTACCTGTCCTTTTTCACCAAACAAAAATGGCAGCAGGTTGGCATCCGGGTGGCCGGGTCGTGGGTCACGGCGGCTTCGTTCATGATCCTGGCTTTTGCGCTTCGCCGCTGAATGAAAGACCTTGAAATGAACGCCCCTTTCTTTGCTATCAGCGCACAATACAGTAAAGCCAAACTTGTAACGGCAATTATTGGGTTGGCTGGTGTGATAACCGCAAGTTTCGCCCAAGGCACGACCAATATGCCGGCAAGAGACAGTTTCATCGTAAAAAATTCTTCGACAAACATCACGCGCTTGCCGGAAGTCACCGTTGAAGGTCGTGAGGACAGTTTGTTGGGCATCGCCGATTCGGCGAATCAGGGAACCACTGGCGCGGCGCAACTGGCGGAGCGTCCGATTCTGCGCAGCGGCGAAATACTCGAAACCGTTCCGGGTGTCATCATCACGCAACACGCAGGCGGGGGGAAGGTGAACCAATATTTTCTGCGCGGATTCAACCTGGATCACGGCACGGACTTTGCGGTATTTCTGGACGATATGCCCCTCAACCTGCCGTCGCACGCGCATGGTGAGGGCTATGCGGACATGAACACGGTCATCCCGGAATTCGTGCAGCGGGTTGATTACGAGAAAGGCCCGTATTATGCGGACGTGGGGAATTTTGGTTCGGCGGGATCAGCGCATCTGTTTTTTTACAAAACACTGCCGCAGGATTTTGTGACGCTCGAAGGTGGCATGTATGGCTACGGGCGCGGAGTGTTCGGCGTCTCCCAAAAGGCCGGTGGCGGCAGCATATTATATGGCGGCGAAGCCTATCACGACGACGGCCCGTGGGTACATCCGGATGATTATTGGAAGTTCAACGGCCTGCTGACGTATAGCAGGGGCGATGAGGCCAACGGTTTCAGCATCACCGCGCGCGGTTATCGCGGGAAATGGGATTCCAGCGACCAGATCCCCGCGAGCTTCGGCCAGACGGATTTTTTTGACACGCTCAATCCAACGGACGGCGGCAATTCGCAGCGTTATAGCCTGCAAGCCGAGTGGCATCGCGCGGACGCAAATTCCGCGACCAAAATCACGGCTTACGCTTTTTATTACGATCTCGATCTGTTTTCCGACTTCACCTATTTTCTGACGGACATCAATCGCGGTGACCAGTTTGAGCAACAGGACAAACGCTGGGTTGCCGGCCTCGATGCGCACCACACCTTGTTTAATCAATGGCTCAAGCGCGACGTGGAAAACACTTTGGGCCTGCAGGTCCGCAGCGACTGGATCAACAACGGGCTGTATCAGGATGAGAACCGGGTGCGCGTGGACAAATTGGATTCGGAGGCGGGCACCATCCTGCCCGCCACCACGCAAGCGGATCGTTTTACAGACACGGAAGTTGGTTTTTATGCGGAGAACAAAATTCAATGGTCGGAAAAAATCCGCTCCGTTGCGGGCTTGCGCGGCGATCTGGATTACTTCGACGTGCATAGTTTGAGCAACCCCGCCAACTCCGGCACGGCTTCAACTTTTCTGCCCAGCCCGAAGTTGAGTTTAATTTTCGGGCCGTGGAACAGGACGGAATTATATGTGCAAGGCGGATTCAGTTTCCACAGCAACGACGGGCGCGGGGCGACGCAGACGCAGGAGCCGGTCTCGGCGGATTATCCCAACGGCGGGACGACCACAAAAATTCCCGCGTTGATCCAAACGCGCGGCGCGGAAATCGGCATCCGTACGCTGATCATTCCCAAACTTCAAAGCACCGTTTCACTCTGGTATCTGCACAGCGATTCCGAGCTCATGCAGGATGGCGACACCGGTGGCACCACCGCCTCAAAACAGCCGAGCGACCGCTATGGTGTGGAGTGGGCAAATTATTATTCGCTGAGCAAGCATCTGTCACTCGACCTGGACGCCGCAGATTCCATCGCACGTTTTGCTTCGGTGGATGCGGATGACGCCGCGCCCGGCGGTGCCGGCGGCTTGAGTGTGCCGGAAGCGGTTGGCGTGGTGATTTCGGCGGGCATCACGCTGCACGACTTTCATGGGTTTTCCGCGAGTCTCCGGCTGCGCTACTTTGGCCCGCGCGATTTGACTTCCGATGGTTTGTATAAATCAAGCGAGACCATCCTGCTGAACGCGGAAGCCGGTTATCAAATCAACAAAACGTGGCGAATTTCCGCGGAAGTCCTGAACTTGCTGGACCGTCGCGACCACGACATCGATTACGCCTATGAATCGCGCGTAACGCCGGCCGGCGCCCCGGCGTTTCAAAATGTTTATCATCCCGTCGAGCCAATCCAAGTGCGCTGCGGGTTGATGGCGCGATTTTGATGCAAACTCGGCTGCCAACGACGATGAAATTGAATCCGCTCCAAACCTGTTTTGGCGCTTCATTTCTGGTTCATCTTGCCCTGATTGGCGCAGTTGTGGCGCTTGGTGAACGGGGACCGCTGCCGCCAGCGCTATCGCAGCCGGAACCGGGCATAACCATCGTGCTGATGGCGTCGCCGGAGAAAATACTTGAACCGCCCAAGCCGGCGACCACGCCAGCACCATCGCCAGAAGTGGAGCCGTTGAGGATGGTTGCGCCGGTTGTACCGCTGGCAAAAACTGAAAACCCCGTGGTCACGGAAACCGCCAAGCCAGCTCCAATTAAGCTGGCCGTCAAAGCGTTGCCGCCCGAACATATTTTCGGCGACGGCGGTTCATCCGAGCCCGGCCCCGATTTGACGACCGTGACCGGGCAGCCGGTGATTACCGCCCGGCCCGACTATTTAAAAAATCCTGAGCCGCCGTATCCGCCGACTGCGCGCCGCCGCCATCAGGAGGGGCTGGTTTTGCTGATTGTTAAAGTGGATCCGCAAGGCCGTGCCGTGCGGGTTGAAATCAAAAGTTCCTCCGGCTTTCCATTGCTTGACACTGCGGCGCAGGAAGCTGTGCGCGACTGGGAATTTCAACCGGCGCGGGTCGGGATGATTGCGGTCGCATCCGAAATCGAAGTGCCGGTGCGCTTCCAACTGACACCATGAATACAAATCTGGAATTACTCCGGGTGAGCGGCCTCCAAAAGGGCTTTGGGGCCCTTGGCGGCACCAGGCATTGCATCGTGGATGTGCCGGAATTTCGCCTCGCTGCAGGTGAGCAACTCGCTTTGTCCGGGGAAAGCGGCTCCGGCAAGACAACTTTTCTCAACTTGATCGCCGGCATCATAAAGCCCGATGCCGGGAGCGTTTGGTTTGATGGAAAGGATATTTCCTCATTGAGCGAATCGCGGCGTGACTTGTTTCGTGCGCAAAACATCGGCTACATCTTTCAAACCTTCAATCTTTTGCAGGGATATAGTTGCCTGGAAAACGTGTTGCTGGGCATGTCTTTTGGTCATGGGGCGGATCGCGCATTTGCGGCGGAGTTATTGCAGCGCGTCGGCTTGGGCGATCGTTTGCATCACCGGCCCGGGCAGCTTTCCACCGGTCAACAGCAGCGCGTAGCCGTGGCACGGGCGTTGGCGAACCGGCCAAAACTGGTGCTCGCGGACGAGCCGACCGGCAATCTGGACGGCAAAAATTCGCGGGTGGCGCTGGCGCTGATCCGCGATAGCTGCCGCGCCGCCGGTGCGGCCTTGCTGTTGGTGAGTCATGATCCGGCGGTGCTCGGGCAATTCGATGAGGTGCGAAATTTTCATGAGGTCAACCGGGCGGTGGTTGAGGAGGCGGTCGCGTGAGTCTCTTCGGCATCGTCTTTCGCAGCTTGCGGCAGCATGCGCTGTCGTCCGTGGTCACGGCGATATCCGTCGGGTTGGCCGGCGGTTTGTTGCTGGCGGTCTGGGTAGTGAAAACGCAGGCGCAAAACGAATTCACCGGCCTGAACGCGGGCTTTGACGCGGTGCTGGGCGCACGGGGTTCCCAGTTGCAACTGGTGCTGAATTCGATTTTTCATCTGGAAGCATCGCCCGGCAATGTCGCTTGGCAGGTTTTTTTGGATATCCAAAACAATCCCGATGTGGAACTTGCCGTGCCGCTTGCGGTCGGCGATAACTTTCATGGCTGGCGCATCGTGGGCACCACGCCGGACCTGTTTCTCAAGAATGAATATTCGCCGGGCAAACGGTTTGAGTTGTTGCCCGGAGGCAACTGGTTTGATCCGCAACGGCGGTCGGCGGTCGTGGGCAGCTTTGTGGCGGAAAAAATGAAGCTGAAGGTCGGTGACAAATTCCATCCCTTTCACGGACTGGTTTACGATGAACATAAGCAGCATGCGGAGACGTATGTGGTGACCGGCGTACTCAAGCCATCTAACACCCCGGCGGACCGGGTGATCTGGATACCGTTGGAAGGCGTGCAGCGCATGAGCGGTCATAATCCTGATGCGGACACGGAAGTGAGCGCCGTGCTGGTGAAGCTCAAGGCGGGCAGCGCTCTCGCCGGGTTTCAACTGGACACGTTTTACAACAAGCAAGGTACGCGGCTGACTTTTGCATGGCCGATCAGCCGCGTGATCGGGGAATTGTTCAATAAAATCGGCTGGTTTGACCGGGTGCTGACACTGGTAGCGTGGTTAGTGGCTTTGGTCGCCACCAGTTCAATCCTTGCCAGCATCTATAACTCCATGAACGAGCGTCGTCGGGAGTTGGCGATTCTGCGGGCGCTGGGAGCACGGAGAGCGCTGGTTTTTGCGGTGATTGTGGTCGAAGCCGCGACAATTTCTGCGCTCGGCGTGATCCTCAGTTTTGGATTTTATGCGGTCTTGATTTCTGTGGTCGCTCAAATCATCCGTTCCCAAATCGGCGTGGTGCTTGATCCGTGTGCATTTGATCCCGTGATGCTGTGGGAACCGGCGGCGTTTATCGCACTGGGGGCGCTGGCGGGAATCATTCCGGCGATAAAGGCCTATCGCACGGACGTGGCAAAAAATCTTACCCCGCTTTCGTGAAACCCATGAAGTTTTACACCATTAGACAAAGTTTTGTCCGCCAAGTGGTCGTTTTGGCATTTGTTGCCCAAATCACATTGGTATTGCATGTCGCGATGGCCGGTGCCGGTGATGCGGTTGATGACAATTCACTGCAAGGTGAATTGATCGAACCGATCGGGAAAGCGCCGACCAACAGTGCGCCTATGCCAACGGGGAAAATTCAAGACGGCGACATCGTCGGTTTCGACCAACTGGCTGGTTTCAAGGTCGCGCTGAACAACGACCTCCTGTTTAACACCAATCGTCCAGCGTGGGCGGACCAGCAGGTCAACGCTATGATCCCGGAGCGTATCCGGGCGGGGGACGGCAAGCTGGTCAGCGTGGACGGCTTCATGATTCCGTTGGAATATGGCGGCAAGAAAGTCACCCGGTTCATTTTAGCGATGAACCAGAACACCTGTTGTTTCGGCGGCAATCCGCAGGTGCACGAATTCATCATCGTTTCCGCCCCTGTTGGCGGTGCGACCGATGAGATGGATGTTCCACTCCGGGTCAAGGGGGTGCTGCGTGTCGGCGCTTTTAGAAGCAACGGCAAGTTATCCGGCATTTACCAGCTCGCGGCACAAAATGTAGAATATGCTCCGACCGAGTAATTTCTGCAGGGCGGTGGAAATTTAACCGGGAAAATTTAAGAGCCTTTTTGAAGTGATGCAGTCGGTCGAATCAAGTTTGGTATGACTTTCGGTGACAATCTTTCTGCCGTTAAAAATACGGCATGTTGAGTCCACGTACTTTCGAACCATTGCGGCTGAAACATTCGGTATCTGGGGCATGACCGCCTGGATGACTGATACCGGTTACTTCTGCTAAATCACCAATAACAGGCTGTTGGTGATCATGGTTGTCCACCAATACGCCGCCATTAGAATCTTGAACAAAAAATCTTCCGAACCAGTTGGTTTCAGCAGCGGTAACCACACCTTTCATAATAATTGAAATCCCCGACAATGCTCTTGTGGCCGGGAGCGTCAGCACGTCGCAGGCATTGGTCAGTGCGGCGTTCGCATGCGCAGTATTATGCCAAATTTCACAAATGAGCGAAAGAACAGGGGCAAAACGGCATGTGTGAAACGGCCTTTTTATCCGTATCATGTCATACGTTAAAATGGCAAATTGGTAGTGCTGAGGTATGCATATAACTTATTTAAGTGGTCAAACAATCCCCCCCCAAAGAGGGGGTGGTAGGGGGCCAAATAAAATGTATAGTTTCCTCACCCTTAGCACCCACTGTCATCACTTATGAAACCAAACCATTATCGAACCCCTATGTTTCGTGTAAAACTATCAAGCTTGGCGCTCGGATCTTTAGCCGCTTTGGCATTGCTTGCCAGTTTCATACAGCCGGGGGCGGTTTTTGCGCAAATCCTCCAGTTGCAATATACATTTGAAGACGGTCCGGGAACGACAACTGCAAGCAGCGGTGCCCTTGCAATTCCTCTGAACATGTTGAGTTCCGGCAGCGGGGCGGTGGATTTGCATGGTGGCGCGAATTCTGGCATTCAAAATTCAGGAAAGTCGTTGAACCTTTCGACGAATCCGATTGCCGGCAATGTTGGTGGCGCGTTTGCAATGGCACAAAATAATGCGGCCCTGGGCGCCGGTTTGGGCATAGTCAGCAATTTTACGGCATCGGTCTGGATTAAAATGCCGGTTCTTCAGACAAATACGCTCAATCAAGGCTCGCGTGTGTATGGCTTGATGGGCACCGGACTTACGGACTACGGTGGGGTGAACACGCTCGGATTTCAGCCCCAGTTCAGTTCCACCGCCACCCCTTTGTTCCCAAAGTTTGTGATGACCGCCAGAATTTCGACCTCCTTTATTTACCCGGTGATTTGTTACAATTATCCGACCAACGAATGGCTGTTCTTCGCCATGACCTATGACAGTGTCAGTGGCAATGCGTGCATGTATTATGGTACGGAAGCCAGTCCGGCCAAAATGCTCATTGTGAGAAATATTGGCGCCGGAACTAACTTTAACTTTTCCGGCACGCCCAGCTTCTCTTTGGGTGACAGGCCTTCCAAAGGCCGGTCCTTTCCGGGATGGATTGATGACGCCCGCTTTTATACCGGTGCGGGTGATGTGAATTTTATTGAAAACATCCGCCAGTCTTCAACGCCGGTTGTGGTTGCCGGGCTGACCCCGGACGGTTCGGTTTTGCAAGGCGGCACCAACACGCTGTCGTTCACGGCCACTTCCCCCAACGGCGTCAATGCCAGTGGCGTCAAAGTGGTTGTTAACGGTGCAGATGTCTCTTCGAGCTTGAACTTTACCGCAACCACAGGTGGTCAGATTGTGACTTATACCAATCTGCCGGTGAATCCGACCCTCATTACGCAATCACTCCTCAATGGCGTCAACGTCAACATCAAGATAACGGACATCGGCGGCATCGTTACCTCGAATACATACACTTATGATGCTTTTAGCCAGAATAACTTCACATGGGAATGCGAGGATTTCGACTTTGGTGGCGGGCAATACATAGATAATCCGGTCTATACCTTTGTGGGTCCGAATACAAATACTTACTATCAGGAAGCGACTCCTTATGTAAATTTCACGGATGCCAGCGATAACGGAAATTTGGCCGGCCCCAGCCGCATATATCGCGACTTGGGCGTGGGGAATGTGGAGACAGAATTTTCCATCACGCCTGGTGTATCCGGCGTCCAGATCATGGGCGAATTGATGCGGCAGAAAGTTGTGGATGCTTATGCGGTCACCAACATTGCTCGCGAGGTAAATGTCGGATATTTCGACTTTGGCGTGGGCAGCGGGCTGCCAAACTGGATGAACTATACCAGGACCTATCCCACCGGAAATTTTAACGTGTTTTTGCGGGTGGCCGATGGCGGCGGATCGTTAAACGCGTTGCTGGACAGTGTCACCGACGGTTGGGGCACTTCTGCACAAACGACCACCAACTTGGGGGCGTTTAACATCGTTAATTCTGGCGGATGGGACACGTTCGCATGGGTGCCTCTCCGGGATGGTAATGGCAATCTCGTCCGGGTGGCATTATCTGGAACCAATACGCTTCGACTGACCGCGTCAACTGGCGGCGGCGGCAATGTGAATTTCCTGATGTTAACCCCGGCCAACACAAATTTGCCGACCATCAGCGGCATTTATCCTAATGGCACAAACATGTTCCAACCGGCCAATGCGCTGACTTTCACAGCCAACTCCCCGGGCGGCTTTACAATCAGTGCCGCGGGTATTTCAGTGCAATTGACAATCAAAACCCTTTTGGGAACGACAATAGTCACAAATATCACTTCGACAAACGGCTTGACGGTGACGGGCAGCGTCACAAACCGCATTGTGAGCATTCCGTTGGCTACCAACCAGACTTATACCGCTGTTATAAGTGTCGTCGATGTGAATGGAAGTCCGGCCAGCGCCACTGTCTCCTTTGACACTGTCGCCCCAAGTTACACTTGGGAGGCAGTCGATTATGATTACTATGATGGGACAATTGGTGGTAATTTCATTGATAATCCGCAGATCAACGGTTACGCCGGCCTTTCTGGCGGTCCTGAAATTGATTTTCATGACGGGGCAACTGTATCTCAAGTTAACCCCGCCCAGTATCGGAATGACCCGGTTGGATTGGAACTGAACGGTGACAAACCCCGATTGCCCTATATCGGAACCGGATTTATTGACTATGATGTGGGTTATAATGCAGGCGGAGATTGGCAAAACTACACCCGAACCTTCCCGGTTGGAGATTATAACATCTTTGTGCGGGCGGCAAATGGCTCCACCGGGCTCGCTTCCGGCGTCACGACTCTGTCCCAAGTGACTTCCGGCCTGGGCACTTCCAACCAAACAACTGTAAATTTGGGGACTTTTACAGAACCCTCAACTGGATCGGGGAATTGGCAGACTTACACCTGGGCGCCGTTGCGTGATTCAGGCGGCAATCTCGTGAAATTCACCGGCGGTTCAGTAAAGACTTTGAGGGCAACTATTACCGCTGCAAATCAAAACGTGCATTTTTACGCCCTGTTCCCGGCAAACACCAACCTGCCTACTTTGACCGGTGTTAACCCAACGAGCGGCGGAATATACCAATCCACAAATACATTCGCATTCAATGTGGCATCTGCCGCTGGCGTTGCCACAAATAGCGTTGTCGTTACCATCAATGGTCAAGTCACCACCAATCTGGTGTTTAGCGGATCGGTAAATAACTGGTCTGTCAGTTATCCGCGCTTGCAGCCGAATAAAAGTTACACCATCACTGTATCCGTGACCGATTTGAACGGAAACACTGCGGCGACCAGTTCAACGTTTGATACGTTCAGCCCGGCCAATTACACGTGGGAAGCGGAAGACTTTGACCATGATTTCGGTCAATTCATCGACAATCCGCAAACCAATGCCTACTTTGGCCTGCCTGCCGCGACGGATGTGGATACACATCAGGTCAACTTTAATGCTGCTGCCCCCTATCTTTACCGCAACAACCCCCTGGCTTTGCCCGGTGAAGGCAATGGCATGGCTACTGAAGTCAACGGCGACATTAAAAGAAGCCAGTATCTTGGCGCTGGTAATACCAATCTGGATTATTCCATGGGATACTTTAGTGGCGGCGCCAATACCACTCCTTCGTGGGCAAACTATACGCGGCATTATCCTGCAGGTAGCTATAACGTCTATGGACGCATGGCAGCAGGTGCCGCCGTTCCCACTACGGCCACTCTTTCCACTGTGACCAGCGGTTGGGGAACCACCACTCAAACGACCAACTTGCTTGGAACATTTTCAGTGCCGAACGTCGGCTGGGAAACATATACCTTTGTTCCCTTGCGCGACAATTCTGGAAATCTCATAACGATGACTTTTGATGGCTCAACCAATACCTTGCAATTAAGCAATCCGCTTGGTTCGGGTTCAGATATCAATGTTAATTTTCTCATGCTGACTCCGGTGTTTGCTCTGTCAGCAATCAATAGCGGCACCAATGTGGCGCTCACATTTCCGGCCCAATCGGGATTTGGCTACCAGGTTCAATATAAAACCAACTTGACGGATATTAATTGGAATGCGCTGGGAAGTGCCATTGCCGGAACCAATGGAAGCGTGTCCGTGAAAGATCCTGCCACGCGCAAAAGCCGGTTCTACCGCGTGCAAATACAATAAGTGTTTAATATATGTCTTGGCAAGTTCTCCAGCAACCGGTCCGAGCCCCTGCTGGGGAACGCTTTAAAAGCCAAACAAACTAACTAGCTTTGATTATCGTATATGAATAAAAAATCCAGTGAGACACGGAAAGGGTTGACACCTAAATTCCAGCCAAAAATGGCGGGTTTCACTTTGATCGAACTGTTGGTAGTTATTGCGATCATTGCCATCTTGGCCGCCATGCTTTTGCCGGCCCTGTCAAAGGCCAAGGCCAAGGCTCAGGGCATAAAATGCATGAGCAATTTGAAGCAGTTGCAACTCGCCTGTGTCATGTATAGTGGCGACAATAATGACCGGCTTTTGCCGTCGGTCGGACAGGGAGCCCTTCAAGTCAGTCTTTTGCCGAATCCCTATACTGATCCCGGGAATCCGGAAAACCAATGGATTTATGGTGACATGACGCAACCCACGGCCATATCCACTGATTTGATTAAGCTGGGCTTAATCTTTCCTTACGCCCCGAACGTCGGGCTCTTTAAGTGTCCGGCTGATCCTAGGAGCCAGTTTTGGTATCCCCAGGCAGGTCCCAGCGGACCGCTTTCGAACCGGAGCATGTCGATGAACGGATATATGAATCCGATTGTGGATTCAATCATGACTTCTACTGCGCCTCTCGATTCGGCATACCGGATATTTAGAAAGCAGAGTGATATTAGCGCGATTGGCGCCGTTAATTGCTGGGTTTTTATCGATGAAAATCCGTATAGCATCAATGACGGTTGGTTTTGCCAGGATCCGGATACGACCAAGACTACCTGGGTAGACAAACCTGCAAGCTATCACAATAACGGGTGCGGATTTTCCTTTGCGGACGGACATTGTGAACTCAAGCATTGGAGAGACTCGGCCCTCATCAATTATAAATTAGGAGTTGGTGATGCTCAATATAGTCCGACCAGTGCGAATCTGGATGATATTACATGGATTGCTCAAAGGACGTCGGTTCACAAATAGTCCTTAAACTGGTCAAAGAATGGTGCCGGGGCTGTATCAGAAAAGTTATTCAAATTAAGGTCCAACGGGCCATGGACAGCCGCTGCCATAATCTTCACCATATACCGGTTGAATTTTATTCTTCAAGATGCTTCAATTGAAATGAACTTGTTTGAAGGCTAAAAAGCATTTACCGAAAAGAGCGCGTCCAACAGGCGAAAAAATTTTGCGGCCGGAACGGCAGGAAAATATGATTCCAGCCCGCCGCCTTTGGCTGTTCCGGATCACCGCGGCAGTGGGCATACCATTGTTGTTCGTTGCAGTTCTGGAGTTGATTTTAAGATGCTCCGGCTACGGTTATCCCACAAATTTTTTTCTTAGGTCTGAAATCGGCGGGAAAAATTATTTTGTACCTAACGAAAGATTCGGTTACCGGTTTTTCCCCCCTGAATTGGCCCGCACGCCCCTGTCCTTGCGGATGGCCTTAAAGAAACCTGCAAAGACCTGTCGGATTTTTGTTTTCGGTGAATCGGCGGCCATGGGCGATCCTGATCCCAGCTTTGGCTCGTGGCGGTATCTCCAGACCTTGCTGCGTGAACGTTTTCCGGAGACAGACTTTGAAGTGATCTGTGTGGCGATGACGGCCATTAACTCACATGTGATTTTACCCATCGCTCGCGAGTGTGCCCGACATGACGGAGATCTGTGGATCATCTACATGGGAAACAACGAAATGGTCGGGCCATTCGGAGCGGGCACGGTATTTGGCTCACGCGCCCCTGAAACGGGTTTGGTGCGGGCCGGCCTGGCGGTAAAGGCCACCAAGACCGGCCAGCTGCTGGACAGCCTGACGCAGCGCTGGGGCAAGCATACGGCAACTCCCCGGATATGGAGCGGGCTGAACATGTTCAAAGATCACCAGCTTCGCTATGAAGATCCGGCCCGGCTGCAAGCTTATGAAAATTTCAAAAAAAATCTGGAGGATATATTGCGCGTTGCCGGCAACGCCGGCATCCCCGTTGTCTTGAGCACGGTCGGCAGTAATTTAAAGGATTGCGCCCCGTTTGCCTCGTTGCACAAAGCCGGGTTGGATGAAAATGGCAAAGTCGAATGGGACGGCCTCTACCAGCGCGGAATTGCCTTGGAATCAGCGGGAGACTGTCCGGCTGCTTTGGGGTGTTATACCCAGGCAGCCGTGATTGATCCACAATATGCCGAACTGCATTTTCGCGCGGGACGTTGCCAGCTTGCCCTGTCGAATTCTCCGGCGGCGGCAGCCGAATTTGAACTCGCCCGGGATGATGACACTCTTGCGTTTCGCGCAGATACCCGGATCAATCAAATCATAAAAGATGCCGCCATGGCACGCACGAACCGGGGCGTTTCTTTTTTGGACGCCGATGCCATGCTCGCGCAAAATTCTCCTGCACAAATTTCAGGCAACGAATTGTTTTACGAACATGTGCATTTGAATTTTTCGGGCAACTATCTGTTGGGGCGCTCATTCGCAGAACAAACCTTGAAGCTGCTTCCCCAAGCCATTCTGGCACGGGGCAAAGCCGGATGGGCGTCTGCGGAATTTTGCGACCGGCGGCTGGCCGTTTCGCCGTGGGACCAGTTTCGCGTCTGGCAGCAAAATTATAGCCGCGTTTCCGAGCCTCCCTTTACCGAGCAATTGAATGATGTTCTGCGCGCCCAATTTTACATGGCGAAGCTGAAGGAGTTTAATTCGCAAATGACGGAAGAAACCCGCGTGCAATCCCGCGCCGCTTATGAGGAAGACTTGGCACTGATGCCCGAAGATTATCTATTGCGAGAAAACTTCGCCCAATTTTTAGATCAAACCGGCGACTTGCCTGCGGCGGTCAGGGAAGAGCAGCGCGTTACCGAACTGGTGCCGCAAACGCCGGAGGCGAATTATAAAATCGGCGCATTATTGGTCAGAGAAGGGAAAACCGGTGATGCGGCAGGCTATTTTTCACGCGCCCTGGCCATCCGCAGTGATTTTGTTCCGGCCTTGGACGGCTTGGGAATGATTCTGGCAAACCAGCAGAAAACAGCTGAAGCCGCCGGGTATTTTGCCCATGTCATTCAATTAAACTCCGGCTACGTCGCAACCTATTTGAATTGGGGATTCATGGAGCAATCCGAAGGGAAGATGGATCAGGCCATGGCTCATTACCATGAAGCTGCCGTGCTGCAGCCGGCGGGTCCGGCGGCCCACTTCTACCAGGCGGTCACGTTGATGGCCGCGCACCACCGGGATGATGCGATCAGTTATTTTCGCAATGCCGTCTGGATGGACCCGACATTCTGGCAGGCGCGATATCTGTTGGGAGGCGAACTGGCGGCGGAAGGTAAAATTGAAGAAGCCCAGGCACAATTTTCCGAGGCCGTCCGCCTTCGCCCGGATTTTGCGCGCGCGCATTTGAATGACGGCGTCGCCCTTGCAAAATTGGGGAAATTGGATGAAGCTGTGACCGAGTTCCAAGCCACCTTGCAATTAAACCCGACCAACGCGGTGGCCCGGCAAAATCTTGACACGGCCCAGGCCAATATCCAGGCCCTGAAAAACCGCGGCCGATGAAAGATCAACATGTGGTCATTGCTAAAAGAATTTTTCAAGTTCGCCAAACAGGAGAAGAAATGGTGGCTCATCCCGCTCATCATCGTGTTGCTGCTACTGGGGGCGATTTTGATTTTCACCGCCAACTCCGGCATCGCCTGGGCGCTTTATCCTTTTCTTTGATCCATGCCCGCGCCGCGCAATATTCTTGGCATCTCGGCGTATTATCACGATGCGGCGGCCGCCCTGGTAAGGGACGGCCAGATCGACTCCGCCGCGCAAGAGGAGCGTTTCACGCGTAAAAAAAACGATTCCGATTTCCCGCGCCAGGCCGCGCAATTTTGCCTCCACCACGCGAAGCTTACGCAGGGACAGCTTGACGCGGTGGTGTTTTACGACAAACCGGTCTTGAAATTTGCGCGGTTGCTCGAAACCTACCTCGCCGTGGCGCCCGGCGGCTGGCGGACGTTTCCGGCCGTCTTGTCAAACTGGCTTGGCGAGAAACTTGATTTGCGCAAAGCCATCCGCGCCGAACTGCCGGAACTGCGGCCCGGCTGTGAAATTCTTTTTACCGGGCACCATCAAGCACACGCCGCCAGCGCGTTTTACCCGTCGCCATTTGACGAGGCGGCCATCCTGACCATTGACGGCGTGGGCGAATGGGCGACGACCACCATCGGCCAGGGTCGCGGCAACGAAATCAAAATGTTGAAGGAGTTGCGGTTTCCGCATTCGCTCGGGCTGGTCTACTCCGCCTTCACTGACTACTGCGGCTTCCGTATCAACTCGGGTGAGTACAAGCTCATGGGCCTCGCGCCATATGGGGAGCCGAAATTCGCCGACGTCATCCGCCGCGAACTGCTCGACATAAAGCCTGACGGTTCGTTTTGGCTGAACCTGGATTATTTCAATTTTCTGCGAGGGACAACGATGACGAATGAGCGGTTTCACAAACAGTTTGGCGGCCCGCCGCGCGGCCCGGAGGAAAAAATCACGCAGCGGCACATGGATGTGGCCCGTTCCATCCAGCTGGTCACGGAAGAGATCATGCTGCTGCTGGCGCGGCATGCCCGCGAGGCAACCGGTTTGAAAAATCTTTGCATGGCGGGTGGCGTCGCGCTTAACTGTGTCGCGAACGGAATAGTTCTCCGTGACAATATTTTTGACAAGATTTGGATCCAGCCGGCGGCCGGTGATGCGGGCGGCGCCCTGGGCGCGGCGTTGGCTGCGTGGTATGCGCGCAAAGACAATCCGCGAACGGTGGCGGTCAAGGATTCGATGCAAGCAGCGTTGCTCGGCCCGGGATTTTCCGACGATGAAATCGAAGCTGTCTTGCGTTCGCATGATGCCATTTTTCATCAACTGGGAAAAAATGAGCTGTTGAATTTTGCCGTCGAATCATTAAAAACTGAAAGGGTCATTGGCTGGTTTCAAGGGCGGATGGAATTTGGTCCGCGCGCGCTGGGCAACCGGTCGATCCTCGGCGACGCACGTTCGGCCAAAATGCAATCGGTAATGAATCTGAAGGTGAAATTCCGCGAGTCATTCCGGCCATTCGCACCCATCGTGCGCCGCGAGCGCGTCGCGGACTATTTTGAACTCGATGCGGAATCGCCTTATATGCTGCTGGTTGCTCCGGTAAAAAGCGAACTGCGCCGCGAGGTCTCGCCCAATGTCCAGGGGCTCGACCGGCTCAAAGAGGCCCGATCCACACTGCCGGCCATCACGCATGTTGATCATTCGGCGCGCATCCAGACCGTCGAGCGCGAAGACAATCCGCTGCTCTATGATCTGCTGCTGCGCTTTGAGCAGGCCACGGGCTGTGGCGTGCTGGTCAATACCTCGTTCAATGTGCGGGGCGAACCGATTGTCTGCACGCCCGATGATGCCTACCGCTGTTTCATGAATACGGAATTGGATTATCTTATCATGGGCAGTTTTATCATCGAACGCGCCGCGCAACCGCGGCAAAAAATTCACCGGCGCATTTTGCCCCAGGCTGACTGATATGAGGTTAATCTTCAGAGAAGAACCAAAGGAATGGCGCAAGTCTGCGTTGCTGACGTTGCTGGCATTGGCGATTTTGAGTTCGCTCCTGCGCTGGCGAAAGCATTTGCCGGTGAATGTCTGGCAGGTCTTGCTGGTGTTGTTTGCCGTCGCGGGCATTTTTGCGGTGTGGCAACCCCGCTGGTTCCGTGGCTGGTATCGTTTGTCGTTGCGGCTGGGATTTTATTCCAGCCAGTTCGTTGGCCGTTGTGTGCTGGCGATTTTTTTCATTTTCATCATTACTCCATTGGGCCTTGGGCTGCGGTGGTCGGGCAAGGATCCGTTGCGGCTCAGGCGACAGCAGAAAGATACTTATTGGCATACCGCCAGGGACTGCGATCCATTGGACCGGCTTTTTTGAGAGGCCGGGGAAGAACTGCGCAATCCCGTCCCCGGTTCATCTCTGTGAATTTTGTTTTAAATCGGATTATAATAGAACACCCCTCGAAATGGGGGGATGGTAAAGTATGTAAAATAGGGCACAGTGCTTAGTTATCAGCACGCGTTGGAACATTTTATTCTTGGTCGCCGTGTGTATTGGCTTATGCGACAATGCAGCTTGGGCCAAGGTTATTAACTTCGATGTGCCGGGAGGTGCCGGAGCCCTGAATTATTCCGGTCAGGGTGCCTGTCCTGATCCGGGAAATAATTATTGGAATCCAATTGTGGGGGGCGGCACGACCGGTGCAACCAATCTTTTGTCTGATGGAGTCACCGCCAGTCCGATCACAATGACATCTCAATTGGGTGGAACATATGGCACCCAGGGAACGCAAGGCACGCCGGCGGCACTGCAGCTGCCTTACGAGTATAACAATGCCGTTCTCCGGACGGACACGCTTGATCATGTTCCCGCCGGCACTTACGACCTTTATCTCCATGGTATCAATAATACCGGCACGCGGGGGACTACCTTTACGGTCGCCACCGCAGTGATGGCTCCGGTCACCAAGAGCACGGTTAACACGCCGGCGAGCTTGACGACATATACGCCGGGCGCTGATTACGTGGTTTTCAACAACATCGTCGTGGGGGCGGCGGGGACGATCACCTTTACATGGACGGCCAATCCCAATGTCACCGTCACGGGAAACAACGAAGGCGATCTCAATGCCCTGCAACTGGTATTTGTTTCAACCAACCAGATGGTGAGTTCGGCTCCGAATTTTGGCGGGAGCGTGCTTATATTTGATCCCACAATGTCCATGGCCACGATTCAAAGCCAGTTAAGCGCCGTCTTTGCCCAGCAGGAAAATAGCGAGTTCGGGATGAGCCGGTATGTTTATTTGTTCAAGCCGGGACAATACACGAACCTCGACGTTGCTCTCGGCTATTACACCCAGGTGATCGGCCTGGGCCAGATGCCGGACGATGTTGTCATTACCGGCGATGTCCACTCTGACGGGGCTTTGGACAATAACAACGCCACCACCACCTTTTGGCGGGCGTGCGAAAACTTGGCCGTGATTCCAACCAGCACGGCGAGCAGTTCCTTGGAAGCTGCCAATACCATGACTTGGGCCGTGTCGCAGGGAACCTGGCTTCGCCGTATGCATATCAAGGGCGGCTTGAATCTGGCAAATACAGCCAGCGGAGCCTATTCGAGCGGGGGATTTTTGGCCGATTCGAAGATTGATTCAACGGTCAGTTCCATAACGCAGCAGCAATGGCTCTCGAGGAATGACATTTGGGGAGGCTGGTCCGGACAAAACTGGAACATGGTATTTGTCGGCGTCAACAAGCCGCCTGCGGGAACCTGGCCGGGTTCCAAATTCACCACCATCACCAACACACCTTTGATCCGGGAAAAGCCCTATTTGTCTCTCGACAGCAATAGCAATTTCGTGGTCATGGTGCCAAATCTGAATGTCACCAACCGGGGAACCACTTGGGCGAACGGTCCGACTCCCGGAGTTTCAATCCCCATCAGCCAGTTCTATCTGGCGCAACCGGCGGTGGATAACGCCGCAACCATCAATGCCGCGCTGAATGCCGGGCAGAATTTGATTTTGACGCCGGGAGTTTATCGCCTGACCAACAGCATTCTTGTGACGCGCGCAGACACGATTGTCATGGGGCTGGGATACCCGACGCTGATACCGAGCAATGGAAATCCGACCATGGTTATTTCCGATGTTGATGGCGTGAAGGTGTCGGGCATCATGTTCGATGCTGGAACCGCTGCCTCACCGGCACTTTTGGAAGTTGGGACGGCACCCAGTTCCCTGGATCATTCTGCGGATCCCATTTGCCTATACGATATCTGCAGCCGGGTGGGCGGGCAATTCTCCGGAAAAACAACCAATTGCATGATTATCAATGCCAACAATGTCATTGGGGATAATTTTTGGCTGTGGCGTGCGGATCATGGCACTGGCGTTGGCTGGACAAAAAATTCGAGCAACAGCGGCTTGATCGTGAATGGCAATAACGTGACCATTTACGGCCTCTTCGTTGAACATCACGAACAATACCAGACGGTCTGGAACGGCAACTGGGGACGGGTCTACTTTTACCAGTCGGAACTGCCCTATGACGCACCCTCACAAGCTGTGTGGTCGCATGATGGTGTGAATGGTTATGCTTCCTACAAAGTTGCCGACCCGGTGATTGGTCATCAGGCCTATGGGGTTGGCATCTATGGGGTGTTCATCAGCTCAACCGCAAAATGCTTTAATGCCATAGAGACGCCAACCAATGCCCAGCAAGTCAACTTTCATGACATGATAAATGTTTATATCACCGGCCAGAGCGGCAGTGAAATGACCCATATCATCAATGGCACTGGCAACACGCTTAATACTGGCGTTACGACCACAACGGCCAACACCTTGTGGTCGAATCCGACATTTAGCCTGGGCGCGGGCTTGGATGTTACCCGGACAAATGCCGCCATTACTTTGCCGACCGAGTCCTGGCACTCTTATCAATTACAATTTAAGAATGCCGTGACAGATTCGGGCTGGTCGAGTCTGGGCAGCCCTTTCGGCGGGAACGACACGCTCAACACCGTCCTCGGTGCAACGTTGCAAAGCAGCAGATATTACCGGGTTATGGCCAGGTAAGTTATTATGAAAGAGAAAAATTTCGTCAATTGCAGTTCTGAATCAGCCGTCACTATGATGCAGGCGCCAGAGAGTGCGGTTTCAAAAATGGCTCTACGTCACGTCATCATTGCTTTTCTCTCATGGATTGCCTGTGCCGGGCTGGCGGCGGGCCAAACCGTGAACATCTGGCTGACGACTGACAATCAGAGCCAGAAGATGCAGCCGCAGGCATCGGTGACGTTCACCGCCGGCGGTGGCGGCACCAATCCGGTGATTGTGGATGAGACGCAGACCTACCAGCAGATCGAGGGATTTGGCGCCTCGTTCACTGACACCTCAGGATATGTCCTTAATGAATTGGCCACCCCCTCATCGCGGACAAATGCGATGACAAACCTGTTCACTCGCAACGGCGGCGGCATCGGCTTGAGTTTTGTGCGCAACCCCATGGGGGCTTCCGATCTGGCCCGTTATATGTATTCCTATGATGACAGGGTGAACGGCCAGACGGACACGAATTTGACCGGTTTCTCCATTGCACACGACCAATCGGATATCATCCCGCTGGTTCAGCAAGCCCTGCAGCTCAACCCACAACTCAAGATCATGGCTAATCCTTGGAGCCCGCCGGGTTGGATGAGAGTCACGAATTCAATGGTTGGCGTGATCGGTGGCCCGCTGCTGACCGGTGCGGCGAATATGTCGCAGCCGTTCGCAAACTATTTTGTGAAATACATACAGGCTTACCAGGCGGCCGGGATCACGATCAATTACATCTCTTTGCAAAACGAGCCGCTGTATTCGACACCGGATTACCCCGGCTTGTACATGGATGCGACCACGCAACTCAATCTGCTGCGCAATTACGTCCTGCCGGCACTGGCGGCTAACAACCTCACCAACACCCGGGTTTTGGTTTATGATCATAATTGGGACCGCCCGGACTATCCGTCGACCATTTTTTCCGATGCCACCGTGTTGGTCTCGGCGCAAGTTGCTGGCACTGCCTGGCACGGATATGGCGGTACGCCCGGCGCGATGCTTGCTTCGGCCAGCCGATATCCCACCAAAGGAAATTATTTGACCGAGCATTCGGGCGGCACCTGGGCGGGCGATCAGGTCAGGGCTGATTTTGAGGAGATCACCCACTGTATGCGGAGCTGGGCCAGCAGCTATGTGAAGTGGAACCTGGCGGCGAACCAGAACTATGGGCCGAACACCGGTGGCTGCAACACGTGCACCCCGCTGGTCTATGTCAATACCAGCACACTTGCGCTCAGCTACGGCATTGAATTCTACACGCTGGGACATTTCAGCAAGTTCGTGCTGCCTGGTGCCTATCGTATCTTCTCCGGGAACGCGAGTGGCGTGGTGAGCGCCGCCTTCCTGAATCCAGACGGCTCAAAGGCCCTCGTCGCCTTCAATGACACCACGGGCAGCCAGACTTTCCAGGTACAGTGGGGAGGCAAGTCTTTCAGTTATACGCTGGCCTCTTATGCGGGAGCAACCTTCACCTGGGTGGGAACCCAAACCGGCGGATATGCCATCAATCCCACGAATCAAATTCAGGCGTCGGGTTTCAATTCCGTCTCCGGCCTGGAAACCGAACCGACTACCGACTTATGGGGCGGCTATGACGTTGGCTACGCCAATACTGGCTCTTACGCCGTGTATCAGAATGTGAACTTCGCCGCCGGCTTCACTAACGTCAACGCACGGATCGCGTCTGCGGGTGCCGGTGGCACCCTGGAGTTTAGGCTCGATGGTACGGCTGGCACGCTCATCAGTACCGTCACCCTGCCGGTCACTGGCGGTTGGCAAACCTGGCAAACCGTGAGCGGCAGCGTGACGAACGCCATCGGCCTGCATAATCTCTATGTTGTTTTCAAGGGCGGCAGTGGGGTGGGAAATCTAAACTGGTTCCAGTTTGGCGGGGCGGTGAACCCGACGAATCATCCGCCCGTGCTGGCGGCGATTGCCAACCAGACCATTCTGGCCGGCCGGACGCTGCTGGTCACCAACTCTGCCAGCGATCCCGACGTTCCGTCCCAGGTGCTGACCTACAGCCTGCTCACGGCGCCACCCGGCGCCGTCATCAACACCAACAGCGGAATATTCGCCTGGCGGCCAGCCATGGCGCAATCGCCGTCCATACAATCTGTCGCCGTGGTGGTTTCTGACACAGGCGTGCCCGTGATGAGTGCGACGCAGTCTTTTGCGGTGACGGTGAACCAACCGGCCCGTCCTACGCTGACGGCGGTGCCAATGAACAACGGGCAATTTTCCCTGATGATTTCCGGCGACATGGGGCCGGATTATATAATTCAAACGTCCACAAACCTTGCCTTCTGGTCGGCCATATCAACCTCGGCTCCCGCCGCGATGCCCTACTTGTATTCCCATACCAATAGCAATCCTTTCCCATTTAGCTTCTATCGTGCATTGCTCGGGCCGTGACTGGCCATTTATCGTGACGACTGCACTTTTTTTGATTTCAGGCTTTCGCTTGCGATTCTGCCTCGATGAAACGTGATGGCTGCTGCATTACAACTCGCGAAAGAGTTCAAATAAGGGGCATCGCCGAGAAGTTGGACTGCCTTTGGACTACGGTCATTTCCCACTGAAAAACGCCCCTGATTTCGTGCTTTAGAAGTGGTGCACCCAATAGGAGTTGAACCTATAACCTGCTGATCCGTAGTTCTATATCGCGCTGTTTCAGAATGTTTAATTATGTTTCGAAATCTGTTCTTAAGCCTTGTAAAAATTGAGCCCAAATGCGGCTTTCTCCTTCCGATGAATGACTTTGCTGACGAGTCCTCCAGCCGCACAATTCGCAGCACAAATTGACCTGCTTAAAATTTGTTCTTGCAAGAAAGATTGCCACCATCCCTTTGTTTCGAGATGGATCACGCGTGGTTAGTTAGACACTGTTCCTTCACGCCTGCTCGTCGCGAATGTAAAAATTCGACCGGCTTTTGGTCTAAGCCACTCAAGAGAAGAGAAATGGCTCGGCGACGACCTGCGGGAATGTTCCGAGAATTTTAAACTGCCCGTTGGCCTTGGTTTCACCAATGTAAACATTCTTGGTGCAATGATGATTGGCTTGGACGGTGATCTTGCCGCCGGGACCTTCGAAGCTGATCTCGCCCGACTCGAGCACGCGGCGCACGGCGTCCGCGTCAAACGTGCCGGCTTTTTCCACGGCCTTCTTCCACAGATAGACGCCGTTGTACGAAAGGACAATCGGGCTGTCCACGGCGCGCTTCTCCTTGATGACCCCGTGGTAGCTTTCAGCTTTCAGCCAATTGTACCAATTTTTGAGGAAAGTTTTGTTTGCCCGGGTTTTGAGGGACATGAAATAACTCCAGCAACCGAGTTCACCGGCCAGGCTCTTGGTGGGCAGGCTGCGGAGTTCGTCTTCCGCCAGGCTGAACGAAACCACCGGGCAGTCCGCCGCCGCCAAACCGGCGGCCACGATTCTCTTAAAAAACGGAATGTTCGAATCGCCGTTGATCGTATTGATCACGCAGGCGTCACCGGCAGCGGCGAACCGTTTGATGTCGGCGACGACCGGTTGGAAATCGCTGTGGCCGAATGGAACGTATTTGCCCGCGGAAATGACCTTGCCGGCATCATCCTTGCGAAAGTCGCCCCCGATATTCTCGGACGGAATGCCATGCGCCAACAGATATTTGTACAGGATCAAATTGGTTGTTTGGGGGTAAACGTAATCGGTGCCGATCAGGTAAAATTTCTTTTTGCCTTGTTTAAGCAGGTAGTCGACAGCCGGCAAGGCCTGTTGATTTACCGTTTCAGCGATGTAAAAGATGTTCTTGGACAATTCCTCACCTTCATATTGGACGGGATAGAACAGCAGACCGTTCTCCTTCTCAAAAACCGGTTGCACCGATTTGCGGCTCACCGAGGTCCAGCAGCCGAAGGTCACCGCCACCTTGTCTTCCACCAGAAGTTCCCGGGCCTTTTCGGCGAATAACGGCCAGTTGGATGCCCCGTCGACGACCACCGGGGCAATCTTGTAAGATTTATCACCCACCCTGATACCGCCAGCATTGTTGATTTCATCAAACGCAAACAACAGGACATCGCGCAAGGATGTTTCGCTGATGGCCATCGTGCCGCTTAACGAGTGAAGCACGCCCACCTTGACGGTATCTTGGGCCTTCAATTCCGCCTCGGTGACCCGTTGGCGGCACAGTTTCAGCAGGGTGGATTCCGCCAGGTTGAGCGGACGGGTTCGGGAATAGACCAGGCCCCACGTCCGCTCGAAGGCTTTGCGGCCGTAGGGCAGGGCCACTACCGACTGGTTTTCCAACTCCGTGGCGATGCTCCAGTCCGGCAAGAAGCTGATTGCCAGCGTGCGCTTCACCAATTCCTTGATGATTCCCAAATTCTCAATTTCCCCCAAGATGTTCAGCTTGATTTTTTGCTTCAGCATAAACTCCTCCATCTGTTTCCGGCGGCGATTGGAATCCTTGATCAGAAAGCAGGGGAATTTGCTGAATTCTTCCGGAAAAGCACCTTTTTTCACTGCCAAGGGATGCCCGGCTTTGACGATCAGGTGAAACCGGTCAGACATCAGTGGCATAAAATCAACCGTATCGTTGATCGCCGGTTTTTCGGTCAAAACAACATCCACTTGATTGCTTTCCAACAAACTGAAGAATTCATCGGAATCAAATGATTCGACTTGGAGCAAGGTGTTGGGAAATTCCTTGTGAAACTTCAGCAAAACCGGGGCGAGAAAGACGGAAAGGAAAATGGCGTCGGCCGCGATCCGCAACCGGCGGGTACCCCATTTGTTCAGATAGGTCAGCGTCCGGCGGGCTTGCTCCAGTTCATTAAGGGCCCGCAAAGCGTGAGCCAGCAGTGCTTCGCCGGCCTCGGTGAGCACAATCGTTTTGCCCATTCTGGCAAAAAGCCGACACCCAACATCCTCTTCCAACTTGCGCATGGCATGGCAAATGGCCGAATGCGTGACGTATAGCTCCTTGGCAGTTTGGGTATAACTTCCGGTTTTGGCCAGAACCGCAAACGTTTTCAACTGTCTGCTGTCGAGTGATTCATTCATATGTGAATTTTAATCACAGTGATTCCGAAATTATTTCATTAAAGTCAATTCCCCGGGAAGGGATTGCTGGCATTGTGACTGCTAAAGACGGATTCGGGAAGCGGCAGAACTTTGGAAAAATCAACATGGCAAACCTAAACCTAGCATTTAAGACGCCAAGCGGCTGCCCGCTTCCGTAAGGGAAGATTTTGTAGAAACCCACAGGATCCAAAAACAAAATGAAAAATCGAACCAATCAAACCTACCCCCGGATAACAAAAAACCGCCTGAAGGCCGCCAGCGCCTTCGTCGGTTTGGTGGCCAGCGGCGGAATGGCCGTGCATGCCCAGACCGACACCAACGCAATCACCGCCTTGCAACAGCAGAACCAGGTGCTGCAACAGCGCCTGGATGCCTTGGAAGATCTGGCCAAGAAAGAAGGCATTATGCCCAGCGGCTCGACACCGAAGTTTGTGTCCTCCATGCAGCAGATGACGATCAGCGGCTTTGTGCAGGCTTCCTATTTCTACAACACCCAGCACCCGTCCTCCGGCCTGTCCGACGGATATCTTTGGAATACCAAGGATAATTCATTTTCGCTTAACAAACTCAAGCTGACGGTTGCCGGCGCTCCCTTGGCGACGGATAAATGGGACGCCACCTATCGGGCCTCATTAATGTTTGGGGATGATGCGCCGGAGCTCAACACCGGTGGCGCCACCGGCCTCGGCGGTGTCAACACCAGCTTCAATGATTTGCGTGAAGCCTATCTTGAAGTGAATGTGCCCATCGGCACCGGTTTGGATATCAAAGCGGGCGAACTTATTTCACTGCTCAACTGGGAATCGGGTGACGGCGGTGCGGCCAATCCGAACTTCTCGCAAGGCAACCAATGGTGGTTTACCGGCAACGGACCTTCTGCCGGCATCCAGCTCGGCTATAATTTCACCGACAAGATCGGCCTGACCCTGCGGGTGGATAACGGCCTGTATCAGGGCCCGGTGGATAACAACTCCGGCAAAGCCTTCAGCGGCAGCCTCAACTTCAAACCCACCGCCGACCTGTGGTTCAATTTGATTGGCTGGTATGATTCCCAACCCGGCGGCACCGTCGTGTCCGGTCTTTCCTCGATCGGCGGCTATCAATTCACCAAAAAACTGGGCACCGGTTACGAAGTGGATTATTTCAACTTCAACAGCCCGGGCAATGCCAGCGACCTGTGGTCGGTCGGCGGCTGGGCTTGGTATGATTTCACCGACAAGATCGATCTGGCCCTCCGCGCTGATTACATCGGCAGCCCTGATCCGGCTTTGGGATTTGGACCGGCGGTGCGCCCTGGCGCGGGCATCGCTCCGGAGGTGATCGGCAGCTATCTCGGCAGCTTGACGTTGACGTTGAATTTAAAACCCACGCCGAACATTAAGGTGCAACCGGAAATCCGTTATGACTACACCGGCATCAAGGCCGGGTTGAACGGCCGGAAAGACCGTTTCACCATTGGCTGCGGTGCCTCCTACCTGTTCTAAACCTGATGTTTAATCTGAACCACCTCAATTAAGAATCTAACCAACTTATTCCCATGAAAAAATATCTGTTAAAGTCGCTCGCGCTGGCCGTCAGCCTCAATCTGACGATGTCCGCGCACGCTGACGACACCGTGAAAGTCGGTATTCTGCACTCGTTGAGCGGCACGATGGCCATCAGCGAAACCTCTTTGCGCGATGTGCTGTTGTTCGCCTTCGATGAAATCAACAATGCCGGCGGCATCAAAGTCGGCGACAAATCCTACAAGATCGAGCCGGTGATCGTGGACGGCGCTTCCAACTGGCCGTTGTTCGCCGAAAAAGCGAAGCAGCTGCTCGAAGAGGACAAGGTCGCGGTGACCTTCGGCTGCTGGACCTCGGTGAGCCGCAAGTCCGTGCTGCCCGTATTTGAAAAAGATAACGGCATGTTGTTCTACCCTGTGCAATACGAGGGCGAAGAGCTGTCCAAGAACATTTTCTACACCGCTGAGGCTGTGAACCAGCAGGCCACGCCGGCCGTGGATTACCTCCTCAAAGCGGGCAAGAAAAAGTTCTATCTCATCGGCACGGACTATGTCTATCCGCAGACCACCGATCTGATCCTCTATAAATACCTGCTCCTCCACGGAATTCCCGCTGAAAACATCGGCGGCGGCTTCCGCAAAGACGATGCCGGCAAGGTCATTTCCGCCGGCAAGTACGTGCCGTTCGGTCATACTGACTTCCAGCAGATCGTCGCGGACATCAAGCAGTTTGCCGCCAGCGGCGACGCTTGCGTGCTCAACACGATCAACGGTGACTCCAATGTGCCGTTCTTCAAGGAAATTGCCGCCGCCGGCCTCACCGCCGCCGATTGCCCGGTGGTTTCTTTCAGCCTGGCGGAAGACGAACTTCGCGCCCTGCCGACCAAAGACCTCGTGGGTGAACTGGGTTGCTGGACCTACTTCATGTCCATCAACAAACCGGCGAACAAGGCCTTCTTGAAAAAGTGGGACGCCTGGCTCAAGACGGAAACCTATCCCGGCGTGGTGAAAGAAAAGCGCGCCATGGACAGCCCGATGGTGCTCTCCTACAACGGTGTCAACCTGTGGAAGCAGGCTGTGGAAAAAGCCGGCAGCTTTGATGTGGACAAAGTGCGTGAAGTCCTGGAATCCGGCAGCATCAGCTTCGACGGCCCCGGCGGCCCGACGACGGTGCAGAAAAACCATCACACCACCAAGGATGTGTTCATCGGCGAAACCAAGGCCAACGGCCAGTTCAAAATCCTCCAGACCTTCCCGCAAGTGTACGGCGAGCCGTTCATGTTGAAGGATCTTGACGCGAAATTGAGCGCCAAATAATTCGGTGTTGTTCGTCACGGCTGCGTCCATTCAGTCGTGATCTTCCAACGCTGTTCCAAAACCAGGGGCGGGGGCCAAAAACCTCCGCCCTTTTTTGAGAAAGATGAGGCCTTTGAAATTTTTTTTAACTTTGGTGGTGATGCTCTGCTCGCTGTTGGCCGTCTACGCCGAGGAGGATGCCGCCGTCCGTGAAAAATTGGCGCGAGCCATCGTCGCGGAAGGCCCGGAGCAGCCCAAGCTGGTCGGGGAACTGGGCGACAGCGGCTCCAAGCTGGTGCGTGATGTGCTGGTCGCCTGGACACGCGACAATGTTTTTCTTTACGATGCCGCCGGCACAAAAATTCCGGTCCTGCTGGAAGACCAGACGGATGCGGATGGCAAGGCCCGCGCGATCAATATCGCCGACGGTAAATTTTTGCTGGATGACAAACAGGCGGAACTTCGTTTTGCGCCGAATGATCTGACTTCGGTGGATACGGATGCTACTTTGCGCGGGATCATTCAGGTCACCTTGGATACGCTCGCTTTGGCGGATGCCAATCCTGACGCCCGGCAGAATGCCGTGTTAAAACTGGGCAATTCCAAAAAACTTAAAAATATCCCCGTTCTGCAAGCGCGGCTCGGCAAGGAAACCGATCCGGCCGTCACCCGGGCGATCAACGAGGCGATCGCCATGCTGCAGCTTGATGACGCCGATCCTAAAGTTCAGATCAGCGCCCTGCAGCAATTGGCCAGGCTCAAATCCATCGGCAGCTTGGACATGGTCAAAGCGATTGCCGAAAACAAGACGGCACCGCCCCAGGTCGTGGCCGAGGCAAAAAAAACGGTGAGCACGATTAGCGCCCATATCGGCGCCGTGAATTTCTTTGGGACCATCTTCCGCGGCATGAGCCTGGGATCCATTTTGCTGGTTGTTGCACTGGGATTGGCCATCACGTTTGGCCTGATGGGCATCATCAACATGGCGCACGGCGAAATGATCGCCATCGGAGCCTACACGACCTATGTCGTGCAAAACATTTTCGGCAGCGGCTTCGCCTTTTCGGTCAATCTGCCATTCCATTTCTTCGGGCATCCGGTCGGTTTCGGTCTTTCTGTGCCCGGCATGAACGCCACCGGCTGGTTCTATGAAAGCTATTTCCTGTTCGCGTTGCCGTTGAGCTTCATCATGGCGGCGCTGGCGGGCTTGGTGCTGGAGCGGCTGGTCATCCGTTTTCTCTACCGTCGTCCGCTCGAGTCGTTGCTGGCTACCTGGGGCGTTTCGCTGGTGATGCAACAGCTTTTCCGCATGGTATTTGGCGCCAACAATGTGCAGGTGAGTTCGCCGCGCTGGTTGCAGGGACATTTTACGCTCAATGATGTGCTGCTCGGTTATAACCGCGTGTTCGTCATCGGGTTTGCGGTGCTGATCGTCATCGGCACTTGGATGTTGCTTACCAAGACGCCGCTCGGCCTCCTGATCCGCGCCGTCATGCAGAACCGGGACATGGCTTCCTGCATGGGGGTGCGCACTGCGCGGGTCAACATGATGACTTTCGCCTTTGGCTCCGGACTCGCCGGGCTGGCCGGCGCGTTCATCTCCCAGATCGGCAACGTCGGTCCCAGCCTTGGGCAAAGCTACATCGTGGACAGCTTTATGACGGTCGTCGTTGGCGGCGTTGGCAGCATAGTGGGGACGGTCTATGCCTCGGTCGGCATCGGCACCAGCGACCAGGTTTTGCAACAGGTCACGGGTTCACCGGTGACGGGCAAAATCGTCGTGCTTGTCTGCATCATTTTATTCCTGCAATGGAAGCCCGGCGGGCTGTTTTCCATCCGCAGCCGCAGCCTGGATTGAAATTTCATGCTACCGAAAACTAAGAGTCGCGAAATCTGGGTGGTATTGGCGGTGGCGTTATTTGTCATCTTCGGCCTGCCGGCCATGAATGCGTTCACCTCGGAAGGGAGCTGGTTGCATGTCAGCAATTTTACCATCACGGTCTACGGCAAATATCTTTGCTACGCCATGCTGGCCATCAGCGTGGATCTGCTCTGGGGGTACACCGGATTGCTGAGCCTCGGTCAGGCGCTCTTCTTTGCGCTCGGCGGTTATATGATGGGCATGTATCTCATGCGCATGATCGGTGACCTCGGCCAATATCACCAACCGATCCCGGACTTCCTGGTTTTTCTTGGCTGGAGCACATTGCCTGCCTTTTGGAAACCGTTTGCCAGCTTTCCGTTTGCCATGCTCATGGCGGTTTTGTTGCCGGGCACGCTGGCGGGCATGTTTGGCTACCTCGCGTTCCGTTCCCGGATCCGCGGCGTCTATTTTTCCATCCTGACCCAGGCGCTGACGTACGCGGCTTGTCTGCTATTTTTCCGCAACAGCCTTTTGCTCGGCGGCAACAACGGTTTCACCGACTTCAAATTCATCCTTGGCCATGACACGCGCGAGCCGGCGACCCAACGCGACCTGTTCATCGTCTCCGGCATCGCCCTGCTGGCCGTGTACCTGTTCTGCAAATGGCTGACGACTACCAAGTTTGGTAAGGTTCAGCGCGCCATCCGGGATAGTGAAAATCGCGTCATGTTCTCCGGCGATTCGACCGCGAACTTCAAGCTGTTCATTTTCATCCTCGCGGCCATCATCGCCTCGCTCGCGGGCGTGCTCTACGTGCCGCAGGTCGGCATCATCAATCCCAGCGAGATGTCCACGGACAAATCTTTGGAAGCCGTCGTCTGGGTGGCGGTGGGCGGTCGCGGGACGTTGGTCGGTCCGATCATCGGCGCATTCACGGTAAATGCGATGAAAAGCTGGGCCACCCGCGCCTATCCGGACCTCTGGCTTATTTTCCTCGGCACCATGTTCATCCTGGTCACGGTATTCATGCCCGGTGGCATCATCGGACTGCCGGCCCAATTGCGCGGCGTCTGGCAAAAGCGCATCGTCCGGAAACGTAAGCTCGAGGCTGAACCCCAAGACGGCGACCCCGGTGAAACCATCGAAACGGCCAAAATCAAATGAACCAAAAACCGCCGACCACAAAGTTCATTTTGACGCTTGAAGGCGTGAACAAGACGTTCGATGGGTTCAAGGCCATCACCGATCTTAATTTTTACATGGATAAGGGTGAGCTGCGCACCATCATCGGGCCGAATGGCGCGGGCAAAAGCACCATGATGGACATCATCACCGGCCGCACACGGCCCGATACCGGGAAGGTTGAGTTTGATTTCAAAACCGATTTGACATCCATGAATGTGCCGGAGATCAACCGGCTGGGGATCGGCCGGAAATTTCAGACGCCGTCCGTTTATGTTCACCACACAGTTTTTGAGAACTTGCTGCTGTCGCTCAAGGGCCCTCGTGGGGTTTTTGTCACCTTGTTTTCAAGGATCACTTCCGAGGAGCGCGACCGCATCGAGGCGGTCTTGAAAACCGTGGGCCTGTCCGCCAAAGCGGAAGACCTGGCCGGCTCGCTCTCTCACGGCCAGAAGCAATGGCTCGAGATCGGCATGTTGCTGGCGCAGGATCCGAAACTGTTGCTTGTGGATGAACCCGCCGCCGGCATGAGCGACGAGGAAACCCACAAAACCGGTGACCTATTGTTGAGTCTCGAGGGCAAGCACAGCATCATCGTCATCGAGCACGACATGACCTTTGTCCGCCAGATCGCCCGCAAGGTCACCGTGCTCCATCAAGGCCACGTGCTCTGCGAAGGCACCGTGGATGAAGTGCAGAATGACGAGCGGG
>DASZCA010000274.1:0-15717 GCA_035943555.1 Verrucomicrobiia bacterium | reverse complement strand
CGCCAAAGAGCACACCAAGCGGGGTGTTTTCAATCACCGCCTCGCCCGAACTGGGTTTGAGTGTTTGAGGGGCGAGAAAAATTTCGGCGTTTTTGGCGTAATAGTCCAAGATGTCCGCGCTCAGTTCCACTTCGCCGCGCGACTCGGCAATCAGCTTGCCCATTTCGAGCGTCACCGGCCTGGCAAAATCATCCACCCGCGCCCGCAGGATCGCGGCAGCTTTTGCCACCACAACTGCGCGCTCCGCAAAGGTCTTGTGCCGCCAAGTCTCAAAACAGGTCGCAGCAGCTTTAAGCGCCGTTTCCAATTGTTTATTGGTGAGTTCCTTGAACTTCTTCAGGACTTTGCCATTGGCAGGATTGACACTTTGGTAGCTCATGCGCATGACCATACGTTGCCGCACGAACAAGAGACATGGGGTGAACACCCCATTGGGGATATTTGGGAGTGTGGTTTTCCCCTTGAATCAAAGCTTCTATAACCGCCTGTACATCCAGTGAAAATGCCAAGGGTGAGTTCTTTCGGGAGATTTGAGTAACAAATGGCGAATCGGACCAGAACCATTGGAGATGTGTCAAAAAGTGCCAGCAGAAGTGCCAGCAAACCTCATCGGTGGAGAGTTTATTGGAGTTAAAAAAGGTTGGCTGGAGTTACCCTTGACATAATGCAGGAACGCTTTTAGTTTCAAGGCGACAGTGATGATTTAGTAGTTGATTTCGAGTGGCTTGTGGAAGGCAGGACGCGTCCGATTCCGACCCTCGCCTCCAATCCATGCTGCGCATGCAGCAAGAGTTTGGGCAGCATAAGAGTTCAAGCAGTCACCAAATCACCACTCCGTAAAAACTGTCCGTTGGTGAACTTATTATCGGCCGGGATTGGCAAAGACCAAGGTCATGATGGAACGTGCCGGGCTCATGGTGGTCGCGGCTTGGCCTTTTTCCCATAAAGAGAATGGCTGTTCTTTGTCCGTGGTGTTCAATACCACTACCGCGATCTTGCCATCTGGATTTAAAAAAGCGGTAGTCAGCAAGGTGTCGGTGGTGGAGGAACTGATGATCCGCCGGGCGCCGGGGCGGATGAATTTGGAGAAGTGGCCGATGTATTGATAGGAATTAAGGTAATACAATTGCCCGGTCGTGGTGTCGGCGTGGACGGGGGCAAAGCAGAAATTGTTCACATGATTGGGGCCGCCGGTCATGTCGAGCAACACATTCCAATCGGTCCAGCCGACCGCGCCGTTGTTGAAATCGTTGATGATGGACCGGGCGTAGGTTTCACCCCACGACCACTCGCCGAATTTTTTTGAATCAAACGGATACAGGCAGGCCTCGGTCAGCATGACGTTGATGTTCGGGTAGGCCTGGACCACGCGACGGACGTTTTCGAAGTTGTCGCCTACATACCAATGAAAGGCCACGCCCCAGACATATTTGGCGGCGACCGGATCTTTTAAAATGTCGTGCGCCTGTTGGAACATCATCCCCCGGTTGTGATCCCAAACAAGAATTTTTTTATCTTTGAGCCCGTTTTTTCGCAGGGTGGGACCGAGCACTTTTACGAAATCACATTCCTGCTGGGCGGAGTAAATGCAGGATTCCCACGTTTGATTGGCCATGGGTTCGTTTTGCACGGTCATGCCCCAGACGGGGATGCCCTGCTTTTCATAGGCACGGATGAACTTCGTGTAATAGTTGGCCCAAGGCTGGTAAAAATCCGGCAGCAACGAACCGCCGTGCAGCACGTCATGGTTGCTCTTCATCCACGCGGGCGGGCTCCAAGGGCTTACGAACAGGTGGAAGTCTTTGCCGGCGGTGGCCAGGGCTTCCTTGATGAAGGGGATGCGATATTTTTCATCGTGCGAGATATCGAAGCTGTCAAGATTCGTATCGCCATCTTTCACATAGGTGTAACTGTCGCTGGAAAAGTCGCAACTATTGATGTGAGTCCGGCCCAACGAGTAACCGATGCCGTTGATGGGATCAAAATAGGCGCGGAGCAATTCTTGCTGTTTGTCTTTGGGCAGTTTGTAAAAAGTCTCCGCCGAGGCGTCGGTCAGCGCGCCGCCGATGCCGAGCAGTTTTTGAAAAGAAGTCCCGGTATCGATGAACACGCAAGGCTGCAGTTCCGTGGGCTGGGGCATCGGGGCAAAATCCAAGCCCGGTGCCTTGGCCAGCAACTGGCCGGTGTCCTTGGCGGTCACGTAAACCGTCACCGCCGGTTCCGGGCTGGCGACGACGTTGTGAAGCGACAAGGCCGCCATCAATGACAAGACCGAAACCCGCAAACTGCGTTTACTGTTATGCATAGAAATGAAAATTTTTACGGTCAAGGTGTAATGTTTTTATAAAACCGCTGAGGTGCTGTGATTGCCCGCAGGGTTGGTTTGTGACTGAAATCCATGGTACGAACAAGTCCATGGCTGCAAAACTATATAATTACTTCCGTGAACCCCATAAAATTTCTCCGTCAAGGAACCGAGGCAGACCGGTAGAAGCGCCGGGCATCCGTGTTGGTGACGTTATAAACCCAGCCTCCATTGGCATTGGTCACAAGATTGGTGCTGTCCGCCAAAGTTTGCCAGGCGACCGGCGGGACCATGTCCGCCGTGGTTTGCACATAGTACTGCGCCCCGGGCGTGCCAACAAAGCTGAGGGCATAAGCGCCACGGCCCGCGTTGATGATGCTGGCGATATAATTTGTCCGGCTGGCAACGACCGGCGGATAAACAGTGAATGAAGCTGTGACAGCAGGGGTAAGGGCGGGTGGATTGTTCGATTCGACCAATACGGCATTATCAAACCAGACCGAGCCGCCACCGAACCCGGCAAATTCTACTTTGGCGAAGGCCGTGCCGGCGGGGGCCACGGCGTTCAACGTGTACTGCTGATATGGTTTGCCGACGTCATATGCGGTGATACCGGTGGTGACGCTGAGGAGATTGGTGACGAGCCCGTTAAAGCCGGCATCGAGAAAAAACAGCCTCATCTCTCCGGACGGCCACCACCAATTTTGGACGCCGCTGGCAACGGTGAAATTATAAACTAATCCAGCACAGGCAGTGACCCCAGGCCCGCATCCTGATGCTCACGGCATTGGAAGGCGATATCGACATTCGTCGGGCTTTGGACGCCGGTGCACGAGGTTATGTCTTAAAAAGATCGACGAGCGAAGTTCTCATCCCGGCGATCCGCACGGTCGCCAAGGGGGAAATTTGGATCCAAGGAGATCACCGACAAGCTGGATGCCAAAAAATCTTATGAGGCGCTCACCGTGCGCGAAATGGATGTGTTGAAAGAACTGGCCAAGGGGCTGGGCGATAAACAAATCGCGGATGCATTGGACATCACCGAATACACGGCGAGAGATCACCTGAAAAATATCCGCGCCAAACTGCGTGTCGCTGACCGGACGGAAGCGGTCACGGTGGCGTTGCAGCGGGGGATAATTCATTTGTAGATTGGTTTTAGCCGCCAAAGATTTCTATTTGATTTTCTATTTTTTTTGGGGGCAATCCTGCCTTTTACAAAAGTGAGCAACGGGTTGAATTTCACCCCTCAGCCGACCCTCTCCCCTCGGAGGGGAGAGGGGATTCACGTCAGGCAGTTGCAAACGCCAGTCAGCAAGCACCTGTTTGAGGCTTCTGTAGAGCAAATGACATCTCGCCTTTTGCAAATTCCCGATTTGCAATCGGTCATTTTGCAAGGTGTGAAAACGCTATGTTTTAAAGAGACTCCGCACGGTTGCAATGGTGGAAATAGTGAAGAAAGCGTCATGGATATTAGCTTGTTTGGCATTTTGAATTAAATTTTTCCGAGTTCGATTGCAAAAGTGAAACAGGGCGGTTTGAACGATAAAGGAGGCTATCTGTGGCTGGCACGTTTCGCGCTGAAAGTGCTGCAGGATTTGAGAGGATGCTCTCAAAGGCAGTTTACGGGCAAATAATCATGCAACCCTGTAATTTGGAGAACCCATATGAACACATTGCTTGAAATGCAGATGCCGGTTTTGGAGTCCATGCCATCACTAAAAGTTTTGAAGCCGGTCAAAAAGAAAATTCTGCTGGTGGATGATGACGCCGCGGTCCGGCAGATTTTAATGCGGCTGTTGCAAGAGGAGGGTTATTTCGTGCTGACGGCGGCCAACGGAGTGGAGGCTTTGGCGCTCGCAGATGCCACCCATTTTGACCTCGTCATGCTGGATTTAAATATGCCGGCGAAAGGTGGCTGGTCAACCTTTGAAGAACTCACGGCCAAATCGCCGACGTTGCCGGTGATCATCATCACGGCGCGACCGAACCAATTCTTTCCCGCACTGGACTCAGGTGTGGGCACAGTGCTGGAAAAGCCGTTAGATTTCGTGAAGCTGTTTGACACCGTGCACAGCCTGCTGGAAGAGGGGGAAATGGATGGCGTGAAGGGGGAGGCAGCGTGAAATGAAAGAATTTAAGACAAACAATGAACCTTCATTGAAAACAATAAATGAGTGCCGGCGGGAAGGAATAAAAAAGCCCGGGCATTCAAAAGGCAAACCGGCCGTTCCCTCCATGACGAACAACATAAACGTCCGGTTTGCCGCTCTTTTACCAGTTGAAATAGAGATCCGGCGGTTGAACAAACCGCCCAAACATAAAGCCGAGCCGCTGCCGGTATCGTCAAGAAATACGGTGTGGCCGGCGACAAAAATATGAAAAAGAACATTTTATTTCCGGCCGTGCTTGCGCTGGTGATGGCGGCGCTGATCGGTTGCCAGCGACACGCGCAGGAAGCGCCGGAAGTTGCCGTGACCAACATTGCGAGCGCCCAGCCGACCCCGGATCAAGCCGCTATGACGAATAACGTGTCGAGCCTGATGGTGCAGACCAATTCCATGAGCCCAAACAATCCGGCGGCGACCAATCCGTAGCCTGATTTGAATACAGAGCCGGCAGAATCCGACACCGCAAAAGAAATAATATGAAAACGACCAAAACAACGGCATGGATAGCAGCGAGTGCTGCGGTCCTCACATCGGTCGCATTGTTCCGAGCGCTGGCGGCTGAACCGGCGACAGCCAGCACCAACAGTGACACTTTGTCCAACAGCGACAAAGACAAGACTTACACTGGCACAGTGAGCTCGATTGATCCGCAGACACATGTTTTGGGCGTGCAAGGCTGGACGACGCTCAGCAAGAAATTTATTTTCAACGACAGTTGTACGTTCGCGCAATTGGATAAAAACAAGGCGAGCGCCAAAGATTTGCGCATCGGTGAAAGGGTCAGCGTCAGTTTTGAGGAAGTGAACGGAGCGGTGGTGGCAAACCGTGTTCAACAAGAAGCGATGCGTTTTGAAGGCACGGTGAAGGATATCAATCTCAAAACCAACCTGATGGTTCTGCATCAGACCGCGCTCGACAAAGAGCTGTTGCTGCCGGTCGATTGCAAAATTGTTTTGTACGATGGCAAACCGGGCGCCCTGGCTGACATCGAATCCGGCGATCACGTTATGGCCATTTTTGAAACGCCCAATGCGACACCCATAGCCCGACAAATCTTGAAGGTCAGCATTCCGTTCAAGGCCACGCTATCAGCGGTGGATGCGGAAAAGCAAACCGTCACAGCCAGGACGTCTTCAGCCACCAAGACTTTCGCCGTGGCAGCCAATTGTGTGTACGCGGTCAACGGATTGACCGATGCAAAAATCAAAGATCTGAATGTCAGGCTGGGTGACCATTTTGTTTTCAGCTACGAAACTATTAACGGGGTGGAAACGGTAAGCCGGATCGCCTCGGCGGAACCGCCGCCGAACACAGTTGCCGTGGCAATCCCAGCAGGAGATTACTGAATCATTTTGGCCGGTTTATCCTCCCGGCCACTCAGGCACGTCCCGCAGCTTATGGGTTGCTAACGGGACGTGCCCTTCTTGTTTTATAGCTAATTAAATGAGGCTGAAGTCGCAAGACGGCAGAACATTCAACGTGCTCTGTAGAAACCTTTGTTAAACCTGACGTTTCTGACTGCCTCTCCGCCGCGCAGCGGGAGACAGGGCCGAGGAGAGGTGGCGCTTTGCTTCTTAAACCATTCGCCATGTTCTTTTCAGAACCTAAAACCTGGCCGCGCTCACTCTTTTCTGTGCGTGGTGAAAAAGGTTTCTACAAAGCACGTTAAGCGTTAAATGTTATTTAAACCGCCCTAAGTTCCAATTTATTAGGGTTTTGGACGATAACTTGCCACAAGATGCCTGCTGCGCAGGCAAATAGGGTCACAGCGCGAATCTATACACCTTTCTTTGGCATGCGAACGCCATTATTTTAAATTTTAGGATAAGGAGCTTTAGTACAATGTTTTAGGACGCATTTGACAACTAGCGTTTTGGGAGCGACTGTAGCCCTGTAATACGGGAAAAATAGCAGAATAGAACGGTTTTGGCGCAAATCATACCCTGGTTCCTCACCAATTAGTTGCGCCACAATCGGGCTTGTGTACAACATATTGTGTTTTCCGCTTTACAGGCACAATCAGCTTTGGTTGGCTAGGTAGTAAGTATCGAAATTTATCGTTATGTATCTGAAGAATCTCACGGTTTTTGGTTTCAAGTCCTTTGCGGACAAGACCGCTTTGAATTTTGAGCCGGGCGTGACGGGCATCGTCGGGCCAAATGGCTGCGGCAAATCGAATGTTTCAGACGCGATCCGCTGGGTGTTGGGCGAGCAATCGGCGAAGGCATTGCGTGGCGGTGAGATGGCGGATGTGATCTTCAATGGCACGGACAGCCGCAAGCCGATGGGCATGGGTGAGGTGTCCCTGACGCTCGGCGGCGTGGGTGAGGAAAGTTTGAAAGCGGCGGGCGTGGAGGTCAATTACGACGAAGTGACTTTGACGCGCCGCATCTATCGCGATGGCGGGAGCGAATATTTTTTGAACCGTACACCGTGCCGGTTAAAGGACATCCAACAACTGTTCATGGGCACGGGTGTCGGGCGGACGAGTTACAGCATCCTGGCGCAGGGGCACATCACGCAAATTTTATCCAGCAAGCCGGAAGACCGGCGGCTGATCTTTGAGGAGGCGGCGGGGATCACCAAGTTCAAGGCGCAGAAAAAGGAATCGCTGCGCAAGCTGGAATATACGGAACAAAATCTTTTACGCATCGCGGACACGATCAAGGAAGTGAAGCGGCAGATCGGGTCGTTGCAACGCCAGGCGGGCAAGGCGCGCCGATTCAAACAAATCCAGCAGGAGCTTCAGCATCTGGAAACGCAGCTGGTGCGGCATCAGTTTGACGTGTTGCAGGGTGAAATCACGGGGCGGCAGACGGCGGTGGAAGCCCTGCGCAACGAGATTGAAAAGGGTTCGAATGATGTACTGCGTTTTGAAACGGAAATTTCCGAGTTGCGCGGACGGCTTTCCGAACTGGAGCACGAAGTTGCGGCGCAGCAACAGCGCGGCCTGGAGTTGAAGTCGGAGATCGAACGGCACGACAGCCGCATCCAGTTCAACCAGGAGCGCATCCATGAGATCGAGTCGCAGAACATGAAGGCGCTGGAGGAGATCGCGCAGGCCGAGGAGCGGCATCGCGCGGCGCAGGAAGAACTGGCGATCATCACCGAGAAGCTGGCCACGGCCGAGGCGGCGCTGACGCAGCACAAGGAAGCGTTGCAGGCGAGGCAGAATGCGTTGCGCGAGGTGGAAGAAGGTTTGCGTGAACGGCAGGAATCGTTGCGTCAGGCGCAAGCAACGGCATTCACGGCGGCGCAGGACCTGGCCCGGGTGCGCAACGAGATGGCGGCGCTCGACCTGCAGAAGCAGGGAAACATCGTGCGGCTCGAAAAACTTTCGGCGGAGAAGATGCAACTCGAAGAGGAGCGTGTGCGACTGGAAGCGCGATTGCTGGAATTCACCGCAAGCGTCGAAGTGGAAAAGCTCAACGTGGCGACCACGCGCGGTTCGGTGGAGCAACGGCAAAGCCGCCTGCGCGAATTGCAGGCGGAATTGCATGCGTCATCGCAAGAGCAGGACAAATTTTTGCAGCAACAGGCGGAGAAACGTTCGCGGTTGCACGTGTTGGAACAACTGGAAGGGTCGCATGAAGGGTTTGATGCGGGGGCGGTCGCGGCGTTGCGGCAATCGCGCTCGGTGATCGGTTCGCTGGCGGACCGCATCCGGGTGCCGGACCAGTTCATCACCGCGGTGGAAAATGCGCTGGGTCACAATTTGCAGATCGTGCTCACGGAACAGCCGGCCTCAGCGCAGGAAATTTTGGCGGACCTGAGCACGAACAAGGCGGGGCGCGCGAGCATCGCGGCGCTGTCCATCCAACAATATAACGACGAAAAGCAACTGGCGTTCGCCGGCGAGATGGCACCGAGCAATGCGGATGGCAGTGCGCCGCAGGGTTTGGAAACCGGGAAGATCATCCACGCCATGAGCGTGATCCAGGCGGAGCCGACGGTGGAACCGCTATTGAAATCGTTGCTGGGGCGGACGTTCATCGCGGCGGATCTGAACACGGCGACGGCGCAAATCCAGAACGGCCATGCCGGCTGTGATTTCGTGACGCTGGGCGGTGACCTGTTGAACCGTCATGGCATCTATACGGGCGGTTATGTGAACGGCAGGGGCAGCGGCAAGGCGCCGTCATCCATTCTCGGCCGGAAAAACCAGATCACGGAACTGCAGGCAGAATTGACGGAGCTGCAAAATCTGGTCGCCGAGGCGAGCCGCAAGCGGGGTGCGCTGTTGAGCGAGCAGACGGAGTTGCAGGCGAGCTTGCAGCAGGCGCAGACGGAATTGCGCCAGCAGGAAGTGGCCATCGCCACGCGCGAAGGTGAGTTTAACGCGCTGAACAATTCGAACCGTTTGCTGCACCAGAAGATCGACACGGTGGTGTTTGAAGTGGAGAGCCTCGCTGCGCAGGAAACAGAAGGCATGCAGAAGCGCGAGGCGCTGGCATCGCGACTAAACGACTTGGAAACGCGCGAACGGAACGCGCAAGGGCAGGTGGTGACGCTTACACAAGAACTGGAAGAGTTGCGCGTGGCGCGGGATGCGGCGATGGCGGCATTATCCGAGTGCAAGGTGGCGCTGGCCTCAGACGAGCAACTGGCTTCATCGTTCCGCCTGCAGCGGATTTCCCTCGGTCACCGTATCAGCGAGTTGAGCCAATTGGTGGAGTCGCGTCGCAACGAATGTTCCTCGTTCATCTCGCGCAGAGAAACGGCAGAAACGGAAATCCAAGATTCGCAGGCGAAAATCGAACGCTTGCAGCATGAGCGCGAGCAGGTGAATGCGCAGACGGCAGAATTCATGGGCCAGAAAAATTCGCAAGAAGGAGAGATTTTGGAACGTGACGAAACGTTGCGTTTGCAGCGCAACCGTTTGACGGAATTGCAGAACAAGCGGGGCGTTCTTGATGTGGAACTGGCGCAGAAGAATATGAGCGTGCAGAACCTGCGCGAGAAAGTTCAGCAAAAGTACCACCTCAATATCGAGGATATCCGTAGCGAATGCATCACCATCACGCATGCGGAAGAAGGCCCGGCGAAGGTGGAGACATTGACGCCGGAACAGATGGCGGAAGCGGGGGCGTCGACGGACTGGGCCGCAATCGGCCAGCAGGTTGAGGCGTTGCAGCAGAAGCTTGACGAGATGGGACCGGTGAACTTGGTGGCGATCGAGGAATATGAGGAGACGGAGCAGCGGCATCAGTTCCTTACGACGCAGCATGATGATCTGGTGAATGCCAAGACGCAGTTGATCGAGATCATCAACCGCATCAATACGCAGACGCGAACGATGTTCCAAGAGACATTTGAAAAGATCCGCGATAATTTTCGGGCACTTTTCGTGGATGTTTTTGGCGGCGGCAAGGCAGACCTGGTTTTGTCGGATGAAAGCGACGTGTTGGAAAGCGGCATCGAGATCGTGGCGCGTCCGCCGGGCAAACAGTTGCAGAGCATATCGCTGCTATCCGGCGGTGAGCAGACAATGGTGGCCGTATCGCTGCTGTTTTCTATCTATCAAGTGAAGCCCAGCCCGTTCTGCGTGCTGGATGAATTGGATGCGCCGCTGGATGAGTCTAACGTGGTGCGTTTCGTCAAGATTCTGCAACGTTTCCTAGTGCATTCGCAGTTCATCATCATCACACACAACAAACGCACGATCGCGATGGCGGATGTGTTGTACGGCGTCACGATGCAGGAGCATGGCGTGAGCAAGCTGGTGAGCGTAAAATTTCACAAGGCGGATGAGCAGCAGCCGGCATTGCCGGGGACGGCGGCGCCAGTGGCGGCGTAGGCTATAAAAATTAGGACGCCCGCAAGCATGTACTTGCGGGCGTTTTTTATTTGGGCTTTCGCATTTGCTGGAATGGCTCAAGTAAAGCTGTTGCCTAATTTCAGAAACATTCAACGCTCAACATTCAACTTCCAACATCGAAGGAAGGCTTGGACTGTCCGGAGTTGCGTCTCTTTTACGCGGGACGGTTTGGAGGAAATGACGTCATTGCCGCTTGAAGACGGAAGTGCAAACGGGTGATGCGCTGAAAAAGGTGTTAAAGGGTTGCGGATTCTGGCCGATTAAAAATTGATTTATCCTGGTTATCCGCCGATGGGGGCTTTTTGCCGCAATGGCTTTCTGCGACCCAGGTGCCTGTTTTAACCAGAATATATGAATGATTTGCCAGTGCAGGATGCGGCGATGGGCTTCAGCGAAGACATCATCGCGGCGGCGTCATGCGGCATCCTGGTCTATGAAGAGGCCGGGCAGTGTCTGCTGGCCAATCCGGCGGCGGCAGAGGTCGTGGGGACAACGGTAGAAAACGTGCGCCAGCAGAATTTTCGCGAACTGGAATCGTGGCGCGAGTCCGGAATGCTGGCATTGGCGGAAAAGGCGCTGGCCACGGGCGAAAAACAGAAGCAAGAATTTCATACCCGGTCGAGCTACGGCAAAGAATTTTGGATTTCGTGCAAATTCAGCGTGTTCGAGCGGGCCGGGCGGCGTTACCTGTTGCTGGTCACGATCGATAACACCAAGCGGGCAGAGGCGGAGCGGGCGACGGACAAGGCCAGAAATTTTTTGACGCAAATCATCAACGCGGTGGGCGACCCGATCTTTGTGAAGGATCGCAACCATCGCATGCTGATGCTGAACGAGGCGTGCTGCCAATTGAACCGGCGCCGGCCCGAGGAAATGATCGGGAAAACGGTGCGCGATTATTTTCCGGCCGAAGACGCGGAGAGGATGCTGGCCTATGACGAAAAGGTTTTTCTCACGGGCCAGGAAAGCATCAATGAGGACCGGGTGACCGACAGCGAGGGCGGATGGCATATCGTGGTCACCAAAAAAACGCGCTATGTGGATGCCGACGGGAACATGTTCCTCGTAGGCGTGGTGCGGGACCTGACGGGGCACAAGCAGATGGAGAAGGCCTTGCGCGAATCGGATGCGCTCTACCAATCGCTGGTGCGCAACCTGCCCTGTGATATTTTCCGCAAAGACGCCACGGGCCGTTATGTCTATGTGAACCCCCATTTCTGCGAACACAATGAGGTGACGCCAGACGAGATTTTGGGCAAGACGCCGGGTGAGCTGACGCAATATCTGCAAGGGAAAACAACCGGCCGGATGCCGGATGAATTGACGCAGAAGGTGGCCGAGGAGAGGCATCATCTGGGAAACCAAGGTTCCGAGAATCACCAGCACATCATGGCCACGGGCGAGAGCGTGGTGGTGGATGAGGTCATGACGCTGAAAGACGGGACGACAAAATATTTTCAAGTGATCAAATCGCCGGTGGTGGATCAGGCGGGCAAGATCATCGGTTCGCAGGGCATCCAGTTCGACATCACGGTGCGGAAACAGGCGGAACTGGCGTTGCGGCAGAGCGAAGACCGTTATCGGATGCTGTTCAACAGCGGGCAGAATGCGATGTATGTGCATGAGCCGGCGCCGGCGGGAGGCCGGGCGGGGAAATTTATCGAGGTGAACCAGATCGCCTGCCAATTGCTGGGCTACACCCGCGAAGAACTGTTGCAGATGACACCGGATGATATCGCCGGGCCAGGAAACGCGGTGGAATCCATCCGGGCAAAGCTGCTGGCGGAAAAACATGCGTTGTGGGAAGGGGCGCATATCGCGAAGGATGGCCGCAGGATTCCGGTGGAGATCCACGCCCATCTTTTCGAATTGAACGGAAAGACGATGGTGCTGGCGGATGTCAGTGACATCACGGGGCGGTTGCAAGCCGAGGATCAACTGCGCAAGCTGTCCCGGGCGGTGGAGCAAAGCCCGGTATCGATCATCATCACCGACGACCAGGCGCGGATCGAATATGTGAACCCGAAGTTCGTGGAGATGACGGGTTATTCGGTGGCCGAGGTGGTGGGCAAGCCGCCGCTGTTCTTGCAATCCGGCGAAGCGGTTTTTGGACATGATAGCGCCCGTAAAAAGTTGTGGGCGACGATTTCGGCAGGACGCGAGTGGCGCGGCGAGTTTCAAAACAAGCGGAAAGACGGGGGCGCCTTTTGGGAATCAGTGTCCATCTCGCCCATCAAAGCGGCGAACGGAAACATCACGCATTTTGTCATCCTCAAAGAGGATATCACGAAACACAAGCAACTGGAGGGCGAGTTCCGGCAGGCGCAAAAGATGGAGGCGTTCGGCAGCCTGTCGGCAGGGGTGGCGCATGATTTCAACAACATCCTGACGGCGATCTTGTGCAACGTGGAACTGATGCAGGGGGAGGGCGAGTTGAGCGCCTTGCAAGAGGAGGCGGTGGGCGAGATCAAGACGGCGGGCGAACGGGCGGCGAACCTGACGCGGCAATTGCTGCTGTTCAGCCGCCAAAAGCCGATGCAGACAAAGCTGGTGCAGGTGAACGAGGTGGTGGAAAACATGGGCAAGATGCTGCGACGCCTGATCGGGGAACATATCCAATTGAAAGCGCAATATTGCGCGGGTGAAACCCCGGTGATCGCCGATGCGAGCATGCTGGAGCAGGTGTTGCTGAACCTGACGGTGAATTCCCGCGACGCGATGCCGAAGGGCGGGGAGCTGACCATCTGCACGGAGATGGTGACGATCGGCGAAGCGGTTGGCCGCCGGCGAAACGGGCGGTTCATCCGATTCAGCGTGAGCGATACGGGCAGCGGCATCTCGGCGCAGGACATGGAACATATCTTTGAGCCGTTTTTCACAACGAAAGAAGTCGGGAAAGGAACGGGGTTGGGACTCGCGACGGTCTTTGGGATTGTGGAACAACACCAAGGCTGGATCGAGGTCGAGAGCGAGCCCGGCAGCGGAACCGCTTTTCATATTTTTCTTCCGCGTCACGAAGTGAAGGCGGACACGGAATTCATCCCAAAGCCAAAGGGCAAGGTGCAAGGCGGATCCGAGACGATCTTGCTGGTGGAAGACGAACCGGCGTTGCGCAAGCTGGCGCGAACGGTCCTGACGCGTCTGGGCTACAAGGTGCATGAAGCCAGTTCAGCGGTGAGCGCGGTTGAGGTGTGGCAACAATACCGGGAAGAGATCGCGCTGCTGTTCACGGACATGGTGATGCCGGGCAAAATGACCGGGCTGGAACTGAGCAACCGGCTGACGAAGGAGAAGCCCGGGCTGAAGGTGGTCTACACCAGCGGTTATACTGATGAGATGTTGAAGGAAGGATCAGAGCTGCGGCATTCCCCGAATTTTTTGGAGAAGCCTTACGGCACTGAAGTGCTATTGCGGAAAATCAGGACGGCCCTGGACAACTGAAATTTCGGGAGGATTATCTTAGGGCAGCGCCTGGATGATGATGCTATGGCGGACGGGTTGCATGGCGTCGGCGATGGCTTGGGCGAGGGGAGCGCGTTCGGCCTCGGTAGCCTCGACGACTTTTTGCGCGTCGGCCTTGAATTCTTTGCTGTGGAAGGACTGCTTGATCTGCTTGGTTTCGTAGGCCTGTTTGGCGGCGACGGCTTCATCCACTTTTTTGTAGGGTTCGCAGAACGGATTGGCCACGAAATCGGCGGCGAGGTTCACACCATCGGCCAGTTGGGCGGACGTGTAGGTGTTGGTGGTCCGGCCCCAGATGATTTGATAGTTCGCGGCGGTGACGTTGGTCAGCACGAGGCGGAAGCGGCTTAATTCTTCAAAGAACGGAACGAGCGTGGCGCCGGAGCGGAGGGAGTCGTCACTATTAGTCGCGCCATCGGCGCAGAAGGGGTAACGAGTACTGGTGACGGTGAGGGTGCCGTCCTTAAAGCTTTCCACGGTGTGGCCGGCGGTGGCGGTAGCGGTTTGGGCGCCGAGGTCCGCGGTCAGCGTGCCGATATCACCGTCCAAGCCCAAGGCGCGCAAATAGGCGTAGGCCATGATGAGATGACCGGCCCAGCCGGGATGGACACCGTCTTTGCCGTTAATCATGTAGGAACCGTTGGTGGTGCCATACAAACTTTCGCCCTGATAGCCAGCCTGGAGCATGGGCCAGAAAACGTCGGCGAAACGGGTGTGCAAATTTTGAGCGATATCGATGTCAATGTCGCGGAACGCGAGGAGGTTGACGTTCAATTCATCACGGGTGAAAGAATCGGAATGGGTCCACGCAGGCACCTTGCCGACGGAACCGGGAGAACCGAGGACAACGCGCGCGCCGATGCCTTGAAGGCCGGTCACAATTCCGGAATAATTTTTGATGTACCACAACGAATTTTCCACATCGAAAGGCCGGTATTTAAAATCATTCATGCCGTAGCACAAGGTGGCGACGGTCGGCTGGAAGCGGAGGCAGTCGTTGGTCATGCGATGCAAAAAGCCTTCGGCAGTTTCACCGCTCCAGCCGAACTGGCGGGCGGTGATCTTCAGTTCTGGAACGCAGACGGTGAGATACGTCTCAATGATGCGAGAATATTTTTTCTGTTCGGTGATGGAATCGCCGATGATGGCGAGCTTGTCGCCAGTCTGCAAAAGCAAGGGGCCGGGAGCGGGAGCCAGGCGCGGATTAAACTTGGCGAAATATGAATTGGTGGGCTTGGGTTCGTAGTCGGCGGCGCGACCTGCAGGCGAAACATTTAAAATGGTGAAGGCGATGAAACAGACGGCGGCGAGAGCGGAGTTGTGGCGCAGGTTTTTCATGGATGAAAGCAGATTTGGTGACGGTGAGGTTAAATCGTGACCGGCGATTGTCCATCCGTTTTCCACCGTGAGCGGCATGAATTTTTGGCCATCATGCATGGTTTGAGTGACTTTTTTCAATGCGGGGGCACTTTTTCGACAACAAAGTTGATTTTGTCCCCTTGCCAAACGGAAAAGGCGCGCTAAGTTCGGGGTGTGAATAATTCTGCTCGCGAGGAGAATTTTCAAGGCGGTCAGCACGGGCCATATGCGGTAAATGTTCCGGTGTGGGTGCAGTGTAATGGCTACCGTTGCATGGCGGTTTTGAATTACAAAGGTGAATGGCGGACGTATCCGAATCATGAACCTCTGACGGACATAGTTCAGATTCTGGGCGAATTTCCGGAGCCCTGACGTCGGTCAAAATCATCTTGGCCAACTCTTCAAGGAATGAAGAGAAGGGAGAATTTTTGTGTCTACCACGAATAATGCACGGTGTATGTGACGGTTTTTTCTTCGTCCGGATTCACATGTACGCGGAACTCAATGGTTTGGGAATCTTTCTTGGTGAACTCGTCTGACTTTTTGGTGATCTCCCAGCCGCTCCAACGGTAGAGGTGTTCGACGACGCGGATTTCCACGGG